>SPAX01000120.1 GCA_005239475.1 Nitrospira sp.
AACCGGTCGATTGTGCCCCTTGCCTGTTGCGTGAATGTCCCATTGATCATCGGTGTATGACAAGGGTGACGGTTGATCAGGTGCATGGGGCAGCGGTCCAGCAACTTGGGAGGCGAGGGGCGAGGGGCGAGGGGCGAGAGGATTTGCAGGCCGACCTCTCGCCTCGTGCCTCTCGCCTCGTGCCTCCAGCGGGGCTTGCCCCGCTGGACGGCGTCACCGTGTTTCTGGATCGAGACGGGACATTGAACTACGATCCAGGCTATCTGAAAATCGCCGCCGATTTGAAGCTGTTGGCGGGGGTCGGGCCAGCCCTAGCGCGTTTGAAAGTGGCTGGTGCGAAACTAGTGGTTGTGACCAACCAATCCGGTGTCGGCCGTGGAATTGTGACCCTCAAGGATCTGGAAGCGATTCATGCCAGATTGGAAGGTCTTTTGGAACAGGAGGGCGCGGCGCTGGATGCGATCTATTTCTGCCCGCACCATCCTGACGACGGCTGCCGCTGTCGCAAGCCGAATGTCGGAATGGTGGAGCGGGCTGTGTCAGAGTTGCAACTGGATCTTCGGCGTTCCTATTTGATCGGCGATCATGCGCGCGACATACAATTGGCGAACAGGGTGGGCGCCAAGGCTATTCTTCTTACATCCGCGCTGGTGGACGTGCAGGCGTTGGATAGGCTCAAGGCTGAACAGTCCATGCCGGATGCCGTAGCGAAGTCTATGTCTGAGGCAGTGGACTGGATTCTTGAAGACGCGGCGAAGACGCTGCTCAGGTAGATAGGCTGAAGGCGTTTAGGGGTTAAGCATGCGTGATCACATACAGCTTCGGGCCTTTGAATTGGCTGACGATGTCGTCATGTTGGTGTATCGGACAACCGCAGGGTTTCCAAAAGAAGAGTTGTTTGGACTGACGTCTCAAATACGAAGGGCAGCTGTATCAGTTCCTTCTAACATCGTGGAGGGTTGTGCTCGTGACAGTGAGGCAGAGTATCTCAGATTTCTCAATATCGCCTTCGGGTCGTTGAGGGAGCTACACTATCAAATAAATTTGTCGAAGCGCCTGGGCTTTTTGCCCAGCGAGAATTCATCTTTGCTTGAACCAAAGATCGTAGAAACCGAGAAGGTTTTGAATGGCTTGATTCATGCCTTGCGAGATAATTCTTAGCCTTCAGCCTTCAGCCTGAATCCCTAACCGTATGCCAGACCATCGCCACATCTTATTTATCAAGCCGAGTTCACTGGGCGACATTGTGCATGCGATGCCGGCCTTCTCGGCCATTCGTCGAGCCTATCCCAAGGCTCGACTGACCTGGCTGGTCAAGCGCGAGTGGGCTGGTCTTGTCGAGCGGATCGACGGGGTGGATCGAGTCTGGCCGGTGGAATCGACGCTCAAGGGGTGGCTCTCCCAGGTGTCCCTTCTTCGTGCAGAGCGTTTTGATCTCGTTGTAGATCTCCAAGGTCTCTTTCGAAGCGCCGCCATCGGCTGGCTCAGCGGGTCTCCTCTGCTTGTGGGATTTACCAATGGGCGAGAGGGGAGTCCCTGGTTCTATTCGAGGCGCGTGCCGGTTCCACAATCGGAGATGCACGCGGTCGATCGCTACCTGCTTGTGGCCAAGGCTGTGGGGGCGGTGGAGTCCGGTACGCCGGAGTTTCGTTTCCGTATCCCGCAAACCGACCATGATGAGGTCGATCGCCTGTTGAGCCGATCCGGGTTGACGCCTGGAATGAGTTGGGTGGCGATGAATGTTTCTGCCCGGTGGCCGACCAAGCGGTGGCCGGCTGCGTCGTTCGCCGAAGTCGCAGATCGACTGCAGCAAGAAGGATATGGTGCGGTGGTGATGATCGGTGGTCCTGATGAACGAGTAGATGTCGCTGCGGTGAGGGCGGAAATGAAGACCCCTGCCATCGATCTGGCCGGAGCCACGACAGTAGAGTTGCTGCCGGCGCTCTTGAGCAAAGCGTCGTTGCTGATCACGAACGATTCAGGTCCCATGCATATCGCGGCGGCGGTTGGTACATCGGTCGTGGCCCTGTTCGGGCCGACGAGTGCGGTGCGGACCGGTCCCTATGGGGTAGGGCATGATGTCTTGACGGGGAAGGTACCCTGCAGCCCCTGTTTTAGTCGGACGTGCCACAATACTCTACCGTTGGAGTGTCTGCGAACGGTGTCGCCACAACAAGTATTGGCGGCGGCGCGAGCGCAGCGTTCACAGCGGATGGTACCCCGATGAATGTCCTCTTAGTTAGGCCTGACGGGATTGGCGATGAAATTTTGTGTCTGCCGGTTGCTTCTGCGCTGCGCCGGCTCCTGCCAGAGGCGCGGATTATTTTCCTGTCCAGCGAGTATGCAGCCCCGCTCTTGGCGCACCATCCAGACCTTGACGAGGTCTGGACGGTCAACGGCCGGGAATCCTTGCGCGAGCTGGTATCGTTGTTTCGCCGAGCCGTCGATGCCGTGGTGTTTCTCAAGCCGTTCAAGCATTTGATGTGGGCCGCGTTCCTGGCACGGGTCCCGATTCGAGTGGCGACAGGCTACCGCTGGTATAGCGTGCTGGCAAATCGTCGGGTCTATGAACATCGGAAGGACTTTTCCAAACATGAAACCGCGTATAACGTCGCCATGCTCGCAGGGCTTGGATTACAACCTGGTACCGTGTCCCCACCGAATCTCGTGCTGACTGATGAAGAACGAGCGCGGGGACAAGAGCGGTTACGCGGGATGGCGACACCCAGGGTCGTGCTTCATCCAGGCGGGGTTGCGGCCCGGCGCTGGCGCGTTGAACACTATCATTCGCTCGCGCATGAGTTGCATCGGAAGGGAGCGGGGGTGGTGCTGACCGGAAGCCAGACGGAAGCAGACATGTTTAACCAGCACGTGAATAGTGATAAGCCGCTTCCTGCCTCGATCTTGAATCTCATGGGGCAGTTATCGCTGCGCGAGTTAATGGCCGTGATTGCGGCGAGTCACGCAGTCGTCTCCGGAGCCACAGGCCCGGCCCATATTGCCGCAGCCTGCGCGGTTCCGAATGTCAGTCTGTTCGATCCGCGGCGCAACAATCTTCCGACGCGTTGGCAGCCGCTCGGCAAGGGACTGGTCCTGCGTCCCGATGTGCCGACGTGCGAAAAATGTATTTTCGAGGCCTGTCCCTATTGGGACTGTCTCGACCGGCTGACGGTGGAAACAGTGGCGCAGCATGTGGTTCAGGTGGCCGGAGATCCTTCCCCCTTGAGAGTGCTCCATGTCTAGCAGGATGCTGAAAACGTTCGCCAGCGGCATGCGCGAAACCCGTGAAGCATATCTCGTGAAGCGTCGTTCGTTTCCGGATTCGGACGTTTCACGCTTCACGTTTCACGAACGACGAGGATGGCCGCTCAGGGTCGTGCATGTCTAAATTGTCGGTTTATATCATCGCCTACAACGACGAGCCCAATATGCGGGCTTGCCTCGAGTCTGTGGCAGGCTGGGGGAATGAGTTGATCGTAGTGGATTCTCACAGCACCGATCAGACTGCTGCAATCAGCCGTGAGTTTACGAATAAGGTCTATCAAGTCGACTTCAAAGGATTCGGTGATCTGCGCAATCAGGCAGTCGCACTCACGACTCATGAGTGGGTCTTCAGTCTAGATAGCGATGAGAGGATGACGCCCGAGTTGCGGGAAGAGATTCAACTGTTGCTCGACCGTGGACCGGACAAGGATGCCTACTTTGTCCCAAGAAAAAACTATTTTTTAGGCCGGTGGATCGAACATTGCGGCTGGTATCCCGATTA
>SPAX01000121.1 GCA_005239475.1 Nitrospira sp.
CAGCGTGCAACAGGGACTCGGATGGCAGCAGCGACTCGGATGGGTTTGCGGAATCCCAGTACAGACTCCGTCTTGCCATGGCCACGGAGCCGACCGGTGTGGTGCAGCAGATCGGTGTCCAGGCCCGCTTCGGCCTCTTTGAGTTTAAGGGTGCGGGAGATGGAGCGAGGATGCTGGTCGGCATCGGCTCCCGCCAGTCTATCGACTTTTCTGGATCAACGGTGGAGACGTTCAATACGAACATGGCGGCCATCCTCGATGGGATCGGGGAATCGTTTCCCGCGACTTGGACCCCGCTCTCCGAGTCGTTATACGAAGCCGCGCGGTACGTCGCGCAAATCAATTCGACGTATCTCTCCACTGCCTACGTGTATCCTATCGCCTATTCGGGTGGGAACTCGAATGGTGTGTCGTTTGGAGCTACTGGGGTTGGCTCTGTCGGAGCTTCTGAAATCACCGCCCTCACAGGTACGGAGACCTGCCCAGCCGGATACATTTCCAACGCCTGCGGACGGGATCCGTACTTTTTTGGAAGCAACCACACGCCTGCTTGGGCGACGACGTCCACGCAGGTCCGCTGCTGTAAAACGTTCGTCATCCTCGTGACGGACGGGGAACCGACACAGGATATCAATGTTCCAGCGGGGAACCAGGATTACGCGCATGGGCAACACGGCCTTCACTGTGTAAACGGGAGCACGACCATCCACGCGCCCAATGGCACCTGCAATACGAACAACGCCACTCCTGCCGCCACGCTGCTGGGGGAACACAAGACCGATTACGCTTCCAATGGACGGCACTACTTGGACGACGTGGCCTATTGGGCACACACGAATGACCTCCGACCCTGCAACGGAACCCCCCCAACCCTTACCGATGGGACAATTGCAGTCCTCAACGTGACGGGCCATTGTTTGGAGGGGCTCCAAAACATTTCGGTCTACACGTTTTTCGCCTTCGGCAACATCGCTGGCAGAGAAGTCTTGATGCATACCGCCAAGCTGGGTGGGTTCGAGGACAGCAACAACAATAACCTTCCGGACCTGGTGACTGAGTGGGACAAGGTCATCAATGCGACCGGCGCGCCGGGCACTGATGGAATTCCCGACAACTACTTCGAGTCTTCCAACGTGGACGACTTACAAGATAGGCTGATGGCGACCATCACGGCGATCTTGCGAAAGAGTTCGTCCGGAACGGCCATTTCCGTGTTGGCCACCTCTGCCAGCGGCGAGGGGAGCGTCTATCAAGCCTACTTCTATACCAGCACTGTCGGGCAGGGTGGGGCCAATGTGAGATGGACCGGGTACGCGCAGGGGTTGTTCATCGACCATCTTGGGAATTTCCGAGAAGATACGGATCAGGACGGAAAACTCGTCTATGAAAACGATTACATCGTCAGGACCCGGTACGATAATGTTCAAACCAGTCTCACCTATGGGACAGTGCTGGTAGATAAGTACGGGGATGCCAACGGCGACGGGAGCGCCGACAGTACAACTCCGACAATCTCGGGCCTGGGATTGAAAGATATTCTCCCCTTCTGGGAAGGGGGCAAACAGCTGGCTAACCTCGCCTCCGCGTCGAGAAATCTGCTCACGTGGGTGGACTCCAACAACGATGGACTCGTGGACGCGGGCGAACAGATGCAATTCAGCACCGCGAATTCGGGAACCTTGAGTCCATACCTAAGAGCCGGCGCCGCCCCCTACACGGCGAACAACATCATCAACTTCGTCCGCGGGGACGAAATCGCCGGGCTTCGCCCGCGCATGGTGGAAGAGCCGATCGGCAGCGGTACCTATAAGGTGTGGAAATTGGGCGACCCCATCCATTCGACGCCCACCATTGTGGCTGCGCCGCGTACGAACTACGATCTCGTTTATGGAGATTCCAGCTACACGGATTTCTTTACCCGTTGGAAAGATCGCCGTGAGGTCATCTATGTCGGTGCGAACGATGGGATGTTGCACGCGTTCAACGGCGGGTACTACCACAAGAGCGACGATGCAACGACGCCGGCCGTGGTCGAGCATGGATGGTACACGAAGAACCCCACCGACAATACCAGCGGCCGTCCGCTCGGGGACGAACTGTGGGGCTACATCCCCTATCAACTCCTGCCGCAGTTACAGTGGTTGACGAGGGCTGATTATACCCACGTGTACTACGTGGATCTCAAGCCCACGGTCGCGGATGTGCGGATCTTCACGCCGGACGCAGACCATCCGAACGGCTGGGGTACGGTGCTGATCGGGGGCTTCCGCATGGGAGGGAGCTGTGGAAACTGTGCGGCCGGCACGGGCGCTCCTCCGATGACGGTCACTATCAGCGGGACGCCCCGCACGTTCTACAGTTCATACTTTGTGCTCGATATCACCAATCCGGATGTCGACCCAAAAGTCCTCTGGAGCTTCAGCAATACCGGGTTGGGGCTGACGACCGGTATTCCATCGGTGATGCGGGTGAACCCGACGGCGGATTCCAAAATCGATAACACCAATGCGAAGTGGATGGTCTTGTTCGGTTCGGGACCCAACGGCTATCAGGCAGATTTGCCGGCCGTTCCGGTGCAAACAGCCGCGGTGTATGCCGTGGACTTGAAGGTTGGTCCTGGAGCCGGGAATTCGCAGGTGACCACGATAACAGCCGGCGGCTTCCGGTCGTTTCTTGGTAACATTACGACGCTGGATAGGGACTTCGACTATCGACACGACGTTGCCTACTTCGGGCGCACGATACACGACGGATCTCTGCCCTGGAGGGGCAAGATGTATCGGTTGACCACCAGTGGTTGTACGAACGCCCCTTGCAGCACCTCGACCTGGGGTGTTGCCAACGGAGCCAACCGACAAGCCACGGAAATGATCGATAGCTTCAATGACTACACAGCCTTGACCAGTGTCACAGTGGAAATGGGGCCAGTGACGGCCTCACCGTCGGTGACGATTGATGATGCGAATAAGGTCTGGGTCTTCTTTGGAACGGGCCGGTACTTGAGTAACTCCGACAAGACCAGCACGGAGCAACAGTACCTGTTTGGGATTAAAGACAGCGTCATGAACTCAGGCTGTACCCAGACGAGTGCCACCAACTGCAGAAACGCCGATCTGGTGAACACCACGAATGCGGTGGTCTGTGTCGTCTGTGCGGGTGGGACAAACCAAATGACGGATCCTAACAATCCTACGCTCACGAGTGTCACCACGGGAGCCAACTCGATGGCGGGGTTGGTCCAGAGCAAGGATGGATGGTACGTCAAGCTGGCGACTGCGGCAGGCACGTCGGCAGAGCGGTCGGTGTCCAGCCCCGTGGTGCTTGCTGGAGCAGTTTTCTTTCCGACGCTCGTGCCCACGAATGATTTCTGCTCCTCCACCGGGACGAGCTATCTCTACGCCTTGTACTATAAGACCGGGTCGGCCTACTCGTCTCCGATCATCGGGACCAGCGCCTCCGGTGGGAATACGAACAGCGACACTAGGATGACTCTTGGCGAGGGGGTGGCCTCGCAAGTCGCTATCCATATCGACGGGCCCGGGACGTTGAATGGTTCCAGTGGAGGATCCTCAGGCGGGCCGACGATCAAGGCCTGCAGCCAGATGAGCACAGGGAGCAGCACGTGCGTGAGTGCAAATGGACCGAATCCTCCCTGGAGTCGATATATGTCTTGGGTGCGTCAGCGAGGGTGAGTGAAGGTGAACTAGAGTTGGGAGGGACCAGTCTCTTGGTCCCTCCCGGCTCAAATATCAGGGACGAAGTAGCGTCCGGTAACGAACGAGATCGTCGCATCGAGTGAAGTACACAAGGTTCTTCCTATCATTATGTGGCGTTTTTCCCCTCCTGTTCATCGGGTGTAATGCGAGTTCTGCCCCCGACAACGAGTCCTCTCCCCCAAGTTCTTCCGCATCACCGCACCTCGCGACCATCCGGTTAGCGACAATTACCCCGGACCCCATTACGCTGAACGAGACGGTCAAGGTGATGATCGAGACCGATAACGGCCATTCCGATACGGCTGGATTCCAGTACCAGTGGATGGTCAACGGTAGCCCCCTCCGAGATCAGAAGGGACCCACGTTGACAGCGAACATGTTACAGCGTGGGGACCGTGTGACGGTCGATCTTCTGCCCACGAGCGGCACGGTTCAGGGAACTCGTTACCAAGCTGGTCCCGCGGTGGTCGGCAATACCCCTCCCGTCGTCGCCCATATCTCCATCGAGCGGCCGGTTGATCCGCATGCTCCGGTTTTTGCGAAGATGGAGGCCGTCGATGCAGATCGGGACGAGATGCAGTTTGACTATCGTTGGTGGCGCAACGACAGAGTAGTGAAACAGGGGCCGGAGCAGACGTTGGATACCATGGGATTTCAGGCCAAGGATACGCTCGAGGTGGAAGTCACCCCGAGAGACCAATCGTCTGTCGGGAAGGCAGTTCGTTCCGAATCGGTCTATGTCGGCAATAGTCCTCCGAAGATCGTCTCTGCCCCCGCGGACCTCATCGGCCGTGCTCGGTATGAGTATATGGTGAAAGCGGTCGATGCGGACGGCGACCCGCTCAGCTTTCTACTGGAAGTGGCCCCACCTGGGATGGTGATTGACAAAGAAACGGGGCATCTCGTCTGGCAGATTCCCCTGGACCAACATGGCAGCCACCGAGTGCGCATCGTCGCTGAAGATGGGCAAGGAGGAAAAGCCTTTCAGGAATTCGACTTCATCCTCCCTGCTCCCGGCAAGCCTGCTCAACCAGCAGGCGTGTGAGGGGCTCCTCGCGGCTCAATCATTTCTTCTGCTTGTCACTCCAGTCGACGGTTTGTTAGAATGACCTCACTACTGCTGCAGGGAGGGAGAACGCCTTCGCGCTTGTGCGTAAACTTAAACTCAGAGAAGGCACCAATACCGCCGTTCTGTTCGGTCACCATGACCGGCACCTCAAACTGATCGAAGAAGACCTCGGTGTGCGCCTCTCGGCGCGCGGCGAAGAACTCACACTCGACGGGACGCCAGATGCCACCCGCCACGCGGAACGTATCCTCACAGAACTCGCCACCCTCGCCAACGACGGAATGGTCCTTCAGCCGGACGACATTACTCACGCGTTGAGTGCGCTTCGGCAGAGTCCCGAGACTCCGATCAAAGAACTCCTTTCCAATGCGGCGACCATCATCACCAAGAAGCGTTTTGTCGCGCCGAAAACGCCGACGCAAAAAGCCTATATCGAAGCGATCGAGACGCACGACATCGTCATTGGCATCGGCCCGGCCGGAACGGGTAAGACCTATCTGGCAATGGCGATGGCGGTGAGCGCGTTGCTGAAGAAAGAAGTGAGCCGCATCATTCTCGCGCGGCCGGCTGTTGAAGCGGGCGAGAAGATCGGGTTCCTGCCGGGCGATATGTATGCCAAAGTGAATCCCTATCTCCGCCCTCTGTACGATGCGCTGTTCGACATGATGGATATGGAACGGGCTGCGCGCGCGATCGAGCGGGGTGACATCGAAATCGCCCCACTCGGTTTTATGCGAGGCCGCACTTTGAACGATTCGTTCGTCATTCTCGACGAAGCGCAGAACGCCACGGCGGAGCAAATGAAAATGTTCCTCACGCGACTCGGGTTCCATTCCAAGGTGGTCGTCACCGGCGATATCACCCAGGTAGATCTGCCGCCCGAACGGGTCTCCGGCCTGATCGAAGTGCGGGAGATTCTGCGTGACGTCGAGGGCATCGAATTCGTCTACTTCGACGAGCGCGACGTGGTCCGTCACAAGTTGGTGCAGGACATTATCAAAGCCTACGATCAGCACCAGAATCCCACTCAGTCTTCCGGTTCCTCATCTGGCGCGCCAGGCCGTCGACCGTCGCCGGGGCTGCTTAATAAACAGCCGAAGCCTGCCACCCCTTCCTCCCCCCTCACGGATCCCTGGGGCCAGTCGCATTAATGCCGGTCCATGTGCAGAGTCTGGTTCGACGTGTAAGGTTTGACCAGGCGCGCCTGGATCGATTGGCGCGGGTGATTCTTTCTGATGTCGGGGAAGCGTCGGCGGAGCTGGGTATCATGCTCGTGGGCGATCAGAGGATGCGGGGTCTCAATCGTCGGTATCGAGGCAAGGATCGCACGACCGACGTGCTGGCCTTTGCCATGCGGGAGGCGTCCCATTCCAACGCGAGCCTGCTTGGTGACGTGGTGATTGCCGTCCCAACTGCAGCCCGCCAAGCAAAACAGGGCCAACGATCGCTGGACGAGGAGCTGACGGTGCTGTTGGTCCACGGCATTCTGCATCTCTGCGGCTACGATCATGCGCGG
>SPAX01000122.1:0-799 GCA_005239475.1 Nitrospira sp.
CCGGCCGCGGAGTGGTCTACGTCACCATGGAAGCGCTTCGACACCTCAAGCTCGACATTCAAAACACAACCGTGGCCATACAGGGGTTCGGCAACGTCGGGTCCCATACCGCTCGCATCATGCTGGAGTGTGGCGCACGCGTCATCGCAGTGAGCGACGAGAAGGGAGGCATCCACAATTCGAGCGGTTTGGACATTCCGGAGCTCCTTAAACGCTACAAGACCAGGGACCAATCCCTCCGTGACACCAAGCTGGGAGACTGGCTCTCCAACGACGAATTGCTGCAACTCGACTGCACCGTGCTGATCCCTGCCGCGCTCTCCGAGCAAATCACCGAACGCAATGCCGCGAAACTTCGCTGCCGGATTCTCGCCGAAGGGGCAAACGGTCCTACGACCCTGGAGGCCGATCGCATTCTGCAGGACCAGGGGGTCTTTATTATTCCAGATATCCTGGCCAACTCCGGTGGCGTGATCGTGTCCTACTTCGAGTGGGTGCAGGATGTGCAGCGTTTTTCTTGGAAGGCTTATGACATCCAAGAGCGCCTGCAAGATATTCTGACCTCCGCCTTCCATCGAACATTACAGCTTTCCGTCTCCAAAAAGATTTCTATGCGTATGGCAGCCCTGATGAGCGGGATCGATAAAGTCGCCCAAGCTCATTTCTATCGCGGACTCTACCCGTGAACTCCACACTTCATGAGTCGGGGGTCGCGAAATGGCGGAGTCGCGCGACAAGCGCGAAGAGCGCGACATGCGTGACATGTGAACCCTGTCCCTGCCTGTCGCGCTTTTCCCCA
>SPAX01000122.1:852-21216 GCA_005239475.1 Nitrospira sp.
CCCGCCAGTCTCGCCCGTCGCGCTTGAGTCAGGCATGATATTGCGGTGGGTGCTTGTTACGATCATCGGAGGCGTCTTTTTGTTCTTTGCCTCGCAGGAACTGCCCTATCAATGGCTTGGATGGTGAAAACGGGGGGCATGCTCGCCAACAGAGCCTTCCTGTCGATCGAAACGCACTCGTGGCGCAGGCCGGTCACCGACTGGTGTGTCGGTCTGGAAAACATCGACTACCGATTCTGGAAACTTGGTCTCTGTATGCTTGCGGTCCCGTTACTCTATGCGCTAGGGTGATCGGATAAAGCTGAGCTACGCGGAATCGTAGAGGACTTTAGGATGGATCGAGATGCCCTGTTGTCCCTCTGGGAAACCCATAAGGAGGAGCGGTGGCCTCAAGTGGGAAGCCAGCATGAAGGGCCGCTGATGACACTGGATACGGTGATCAGCGGATGCGTGGTGTATTTCCTCGATAGTCCTGATGGACTAGATGCCCAGCGGCTCGGGATCGTCGAAGATTGTGTCGCTGACCTGGATACTCTGACCGACGATCTTGACGAAGGCTGTCGGCCCTACTTTCAACGGCTCCGGCACCTGGGAGCCCTCCTCATCACCACCCATCACACCATCTAGCAGGATGCTGAAAAAGTCCGCCAGCGGCGTTCTCGCTTCGCTCAGAAGCTCAACGTACCGAAGCGTACGCCTTCGCCTCTTCGCTCGCTGCGGCCTTGCTGGACGGCCTTTTTGAGCATCCTGCGCGGTGCTCTCCTATTGTCCTAGACGTACGGACCATTGAATTTCCACCGTGCCACAATAGTTTTTCCGCAGCCTGCTAGCTAACCTCTCCGTATGGAAATGAGTGGGGACAGATCGGTTCGCCCCCATCGCTTCATAGTCTCTACGGAGCTTCGACAATATCCTTCTTCATTGGCCCAAGAAGACTCAGGAGCTCTCCCTTTTCCTGCGCCGGCACTTTGAACATATCCAGCGCTTTCACCAGGTCCTCCACTAATGCCCCAAAGTCCTCATTGGAAATCTTCATCCCGGCATGGGTGGTCTTCATGTCGCGCCCGCTGTAGGTGCAGGGCCCTCCTGTCGCCATACAGAATTGATCGACGAGATGGCCTTTGAGCTTCCGAATATCGGTGATCGCAAACCGGCCATTAATCCTGGTATCGGCGGCCACTTTGGCTGCAAACTGATCAACAACCGATGAAATCGAGGGCTTTCCGCCAAGCCGGTCGTACAGAGACTTCCCTGCTGACATCCGCCCCGTTCCCGCACAGCCAACCAAGACCACCATGACACTAATTCCTACCACCCATCCCCACAACACAGATTGCTTTGTCATATGGCCCCTCCCTCCTTAGCGAACGAGCCCGTCGCTGATACAAATAAGCGCTTCCCCACCCTCGCTTGCGAATGCAGGATCTTGGTGGGCTTCTGCTCGTACTCATCCCGGTCGATTATTGCCGTCGGAAGATGGTGGAGGCGGAATGCACAGAGGCGCTGATCAAGGCCCAAGTTGTGCGCGCGACGACCTCCCCCGAAGGCATACTCCAGCCGGTTGCGGAAGGGGTGGGAGCACAATTCTACCTGAACGGTACGTCCGATTAAGACTTGCTGGATCGGGGTTGCGGATTCTTGACTTGTACAATCCTGCTCCGCGTTATTCGGCGGAGTTGGCCTACTGGGGCAATCGATACCAAAATATTGCCGCAAGAGAACTCGGTACCCTCTGTCGAACGACCATGACCAGCCTTTTCACCCGTCCAAAGCACAGTCACCGCGGTACGGTGACGACTGGATAAGAGCGAGGGAATTAACCCCGATCGCGCATTCAGCCGTTCCTTGCAAGTTCTCAGGCCGTTCGATAAAATGCTCGCATACTGCATTGGTCCCACCAATTTTGCTAATAGATTTCACGCACCATACATCTCTCGGAACCCATGGGTTAAGGAAAAATCGATGAAGGATATACTGCGAGTCCTCACGCTAGCCTGCATGGTGATGGCCGGAGTCTGCGCATGGGTGTCCCTTGGGTATGGCGAGCCCTACGAATTGAGCAAGAACGACGTGATGGACCCTAAGGCCTTGAAGAGTACCGAGATTTCACTGTTTGGAGTCAAATTGGGAGACTCTGAAGCAAAAGCCTTGGACTCTCTAGTGAGTGAAAAAATTCCTGGAGTGAAAGTGGAACAGGAGGCATTGTTTATCTTCTTGCTCGACCAGCGTAAACCGACCGGTCCTATGGCTGGCGTGCGCATACAGGACGGCAAAGTCGACCTGATCTTTATCAATAATCGATTCTCCTATAAGACTCGCGGCATCTTTCGCAACGTGCTGAACAGCGAAAGCCCTGATGACATTCGAAAACTATTGGGGCAGGAAGAATACGGGGACGAAAACGTATTGGGCGCCATACTGGCTTACGATAAACAGGGGTTCCTCATCAACTATCTGGGGAAAGATGTAAACGTCGAGTTTTCCCCGCTTCGGTAGCGATACGGGCCGGATGTTCGACCCCAAATGCGCCTCGGCAGATCTAGCACACTTACCATCCTTCTTTCAGGTCACCAGCGTAAATTCGTTCCCGCTCTGTTTCTCCCCATCAATTCCCACACGCCGGCATCAAGGCTGTTAACCCTCGCCAGAGATTCCGGGAGGACTCGCACCGTAGATTGCGGGTACCCCTCAGGCACTAGTGGCCTTTACGCCGCAGCCTAGGCGCATGTCGACGTGATCAAATAGGGGAATTCAGTGCGGAGATTCGACTGCCTGTAGCCCGTAGGCAATGAGGTTCTTCGCGGTATTCCAGCGACGCTTGGAGTTGAGAATCACGAGGAGAAGATCGTTCCCGTTCTGGGAAACTTTTGCGATAAGGCACCGACCGGCTTTGGAGGTAAATCCTGTCTTGATGCCTTCGACGCCGGGAATACGTCCCAGTAATCTGTTCGTGTTGTGTAAGACATACGCACGGTGACCGTTGACTGGGATAATGATCGCGCGTTCCTCACGCACTAACTGCCGGAAGATCGGCTGATCGAGCGCGATGACGCTCAACGCGGCGAGGTCTTCGGCCGTCGAGTAATGGTCCGGGTTATCAAACCCGCAAGCATTGCTGAAATGCGTATCAGCCAGGCCAAGAGCCGCAACCTTGGCATTCATGAGAGTCACGAACTGTGCTTCGTCGCCACCCACATGCTCCACCGCTGCAAGGCAGGCATCGTTCGCGGACATGATCAACATGGCCTTCAGCAGATCTTCCAGCCTAAAGATCTGCCCTGCCTTCACGCGCAAGTGCGTCTTGTGAGCCCGTGCGGCATTTGGACTAATCGTGACGAGATCATCCAGCTGACCCTTTTCCAAAATGACCAGGGCCGACATGATTTTCGTGAGGCTGGCGGGGGACATTCGCTTCTCGGCATCGTGTTCATACAACACACGCCCACTGTTGAGTTCCTTGAGAAGAATGCCATGGGCTGGAGCGACTCGCCACGGAGGGAACTGGTGCGTGGCAATCGCCGTTCGGACATGCGCCGGTTGAGCCGCCTTGTTCTTCGCAAGAGCGACGGATGGAGTGACGGTCTCGGCACTGATCAACAGGAGACCGATGAACACCCCCGCAGCGCACGCGAAAAATGGCGGCCGATGGGATCTCTCGCAGTCTCTTTTCATTATGAAATCGTCGCTCCTACTCATAGTGTAAATGATTCCCGCACCTTCCCTCCGCGAAACCCGCTGTCGATCACCTTATGGAAAAAGCGGAGCAGGTCGGCAAGATCGATCCAGAACCCGCAATTCAAACAGCGGGCATAGAGTCGCCGATTTACCAGCGTATAGTGACGCTCGACCATCATGAATCCCTTACATCTCAAACAGTGCATCGACGCGCCCTTCAGACTCCGTGTCTACCGGAGTCGATTCATCACCAGTGCCAAGCAACCTGCCAACAATCCTCCGCCAACAATCGTGGTGCCAAACGAGAGGTACGCGCTGGCTCCACTGCCGGGAGAGGCTCCGTCGAGCAGCTCTCGCACGCCCCCCTGTACCATCAGCACAGAAAGGGTAAGCAGCGCGCCGATAGCAAACCACCACCTAAAGGATCTCACTGGTGTCCTCGAAACAGAGCGCTAGAGGCCTGGAAGCAGCGCCCATTGGCCACTGTAGCCGAGGGTCGACAGGCTGTCAATAAGACTGCCTGTTGATTCAGTCCATCTCTCGACAGACGTCGTACGAGCCTCACGGAGGGAGTGCAACGGGCACGGACACCGCTTTCAATCCTCGATGGAGAAAGATGGAGATGCTTCCGTTACCGTTATCCGCCGTCACGAGTCCAGGCTCTTCAACCTCCTTCGTCGTGACACGAAACGTCGCAAGAGCGAAGGGGCCTGGTTTTGTCCGATAGTTTCTCGGCGGATATTCAAAGGTCCCATCGCCACGGCCGAAGAGAATGGAGAGATCACTCGACTGAATATTGACGATGGCTACGTCGATGCGAAGGTCTCCGTTGAAGTCGCGAGCGAGCCCGAAATTCGGTCCTGCGTCGGCCCCGGAATCGCGCCCTGGCTGGAAGGTCCCATTACCTATTCCGAGAAATGTGGTGAAGCTATCCTGCACACCGTTGATCACAAGTAGGTCGCGGATCTGGTCATGATTGAAGTCGGTGAAACTCACCCCAAGCGGGCGCTTCCCCGTCCGATAGTCGGTGGGAGGGCGAAACGTGCCGTCGCCATTCCCCATCCAGATAGAAACCGCGTTCGACATCGGCCCCCCGTTTGTCACGGCCAAATCAATCTTCCCATCGCCATCCAAGTCGGCCAATGCCACCGACGTGGGCGTATCGCCATATTCGTACTGCGCCCCATGGGTAAACTCACCGGCTCCGGTTCCCAAGAAGACTTTAATCTTGTCATTCCGCAACGCGACCACGAGGTCGGGCGCCTCATCACCGTTCAGATCGTCGCTTGCGATGGCAATGGGAGTCCGATGCACGGGATAGCGCGGTCCTTCCTCAAATTTTCCGTCGCCCCGGCCGAAGAGTACGGCCACTTCGTCGCCCCCGGAACAGGCCAAAACCACATCGGGATAAAGATCGCGGTTGAACATCCCGAGGGCGAGCGAGCGGGGCTCTTTACAGACATTCAGTTGGACTTGATCGCGAAAGGTGCCGTCACCGTTGCCTAAGAGAATCGACAGGGTATTGCTGCCGATGTTGGTTGTCACCAGATCGGTAAAACCGTCCTGATTGACGTCCGTGGGGGTGACGGTCGTCGGGTTCTTACCTACTTTGTAACTGGCAAAGTAGTAGAAGAGATCGGGTGGGGCATAGGGGTCTTGCTTGGTACAGCCGCTTGCCATAAGCAGGAAGAAACTTATCGCCACGACGACCACAAGGTTCCACGCTCTACACTTGTTGTGGCCGTCAGCGTTTCTGATCACACACCCTTCCTCGAGCGAGAAACCGGCGACGTGTTGAATCGCCCGCGTGAGCACGCGCCCCTCAACCAGGCCTTCCAACCAATACGACTGTGGTCAGTATACAGACGACCGCTTTCTCCTGGCAATCAAACCAGCAGCGCAACGATCCCTACCAGAACGCAGTTTTCCCAATCCTGGCCCGCTCGGCAAAAGCTTTGAAAACGGCGCAGTGTTTGGGGTACAATGTCGGTCTTGGTAAGGAGGAATTCATGAGCAAGATAATGAAGATTGAATTGTCGATGTACGGAATCGCCGAGGTACTGCATTGGTGCCACGACCGCAATAAGGGGCGCGTCCCCGGGGTGGACACGGCAGGCTTCGATAAGATGAAGGTGCTCTTGGCTGAGAAGCCGCAGTCAGGAGATTATTTTACCCTCGATCAGTTTTGGAAGAAGAGAGTCACCTTGGACTTGACCGAAGATGAGGTGGCGACGATTGATCGCTGTCTCTATGATATCCCCAATTTCGATAGCGAGCCTCTCCCACAAATCCGGCATAAATTTTGGCCGCAACAGACGGCTTCCCTCTGAGAGAGTAGGGGCCATCTTTAAACTGCCCCTGCTCTCTATCTCATAATAATCCGTCCAGCCTACTCGTCCAAGACGGGGCCGAGAGCCGCGTGAAAAACCCGTTGCATTTTGAAGCGCACCCGTGGAGAGAACTATCAGGCAGGAAGAAGAGACTGCCCTTGCAGGATGCTCAAAAAGGCCGTCCAGCAAGGCCGCAGCGAGTGAAGACCCGAGGCGTACCCTTTGGGTACGTTGAGGGTCTGAACGATGCGAGAACGAAGCTGGCGGACTTTTTCAGCATCCTGCCCGCTAGAGTGTCCCTTCTCCCTTGAGGTACTGGCGAAAGCGGCCCATCAAGTCGGCACCGAGTGTCCCACCTTCCGGCTTCTTCACGTCCGGATCGGCAAAATGCCCGCGAATTTCCTGAAGGCGTTTTTCCGCCTGCTCATTCCCCTGCAGTCGCTTGGTCTTCTCCAGCGCCGTATCGAACGCCTCAAAGGTCAGCTCGTTGTATCCGAATGAGCGAATCCGTTTGACGGCTTTCATCATGGCTTGATTCCGGAAGGTCGTCAGATGCTCCGAGTCGATCTCTTTGAGGCCAAGCTTCCGCGCCCTGCGCTCAGCGGCCATACGGATTCCGCTCCGCACGAAATCCGGAGACGTCTGCAGTCGCTTCCATGCCTCATCGGTCCAAGCGACTCGCTCCTGGGGTGCGTCCCACAATTGAAGCAGCATCGACTCGTCAATCCGCGTCACGCCTTTCTCTCTCGCCAAATCTTCGGTGTCCCGCCTCAACATGTCGGTGACGAATTCAACGGCGATCGGCGGGGACTGTTTCAATTTCTCGTGAAGTTGGGCCAACGCCCCCTCGCTCCACTCCAACGGAGGAACCGAGGCCTCACGGAGATCGCCCAGCGCTTCCACCTTTTCGAAAAGTTCGACATTCACCTCGAGATGACCCCGCTCTCTGGCGATCTCTTCGGCAATTTGCCTGGTCATGTTGCGCATGAATTCAGGAACCGTATTCAGCCGTTCCTTGGCGGCGGCAGTCCAGGGGAGACGACCCTGCTCCAGTTGCTCCGCAGCGTCCGCCATGCCGGATTCGCCGCCCATACGGCCCATCATTTGGTTCTTGAACTGATCGAGAATCTCCGCCGTAATCTCCGCGTGGCCAAGTTCTCGGGCCTTTTTTTCCGCCAGACGACGAACCATTCCACGCAAGAATAGCGGTGCCCGCTCTAGACGCTTGGAGGCCTCGTCCGTCCAACGAACATCTACCCCGGCCGTATCGTGGAAGTCTGGTGCGTTCATGATGCGCGTCCTGTTATGACTGGTTCAGGAGTTCCTTCAATTCCTTACCAGCTTTGAAAAACGGGACTTTCTTGGCAGGGACCGCCACGGTCGCGCCAGTCTTGGGATTCCGCCCTTCTTTCATCCGACGAGCCCGCAGCCGAAAACTGCCGAACCCTCGAATCTCCGTCTTATCGCCATTCTTCAACGAATCACGCACACAGTCGAAAATCGTATTAACGACGACTTCCGCCTGCCGCTTCGTCAAGGTTGTAACCTGTTCGGACACGCGCTCGATGATTTGGGCCTTCGTCATATTGGACTCCCCTTTCGTGGTGATGAATCGACCTGCGCGTCGATCCGACCGCGTTAGAACGCCATGAGATACTTGAGACTGACCCCGGAGTAAAAGTCCAACTTGGGGAAGAGCACCGATAATCGCGATTCGATCAATTCTCTGATCGAAAATCTCCGGCGCGGCTCAGTGACTTTCGGCTCACCCTCAATGCCGGCCATATCCGCCGCAAGTTGGATTGCAGCCTCGAGATCACCGAGCTCGTCCACAAGCTTTGAAGCTTTGGCCTGACGGCCCGTGAAGATTCGACCGTCCGCCAAGGCCTGCACAGCCGCCAAGTCGAGTCCGCGCCCTTCTGCTACCGCCTCAATGAACTGCTTATGGACATCGTCCATGACGGATTGGAGCAACGCGTGTTCTTCATCACTCATCTTCCGAAGCGGCGATCCCACATCCTTGAAGCGTCCACTTTTGATCACGACACCTTCGACCCCGATCTTCTTGAGCAGCCCTTCGACGTTAGCCATCTCCATGATGACCCCAATACTCCCCGTCAACGTCCCTGAATTGGCCATGATGCGATCGGTCGCAACCGCAATATAGTATCCCCCTGACGCCGCCACTGATCCCATTGAGGCAACCACCGCCTTATTGCTCTTGTTACGAACCCGCTGGACCGCATCATGGATTTCTTGCGACGGCACAACCCCGCCGCCGGGGCTGTCGATTCGCAATACAATCGCTTTCACGGAGGGGTTATCAGCAAAACGCTTCAATTCACCGATCGTGGATTGCGCATCCATAATGACCCCTTCGATGCGAATCAATCCAACCCGGTCCTCCATCGAAATGTCAAGGTCGGGAAAGAAGAGGTTCACCAGAAAAAGCAGGCCCAGCCCGATTCCGAGCGCCCAGAGCACTTTGCGAAATATCCCTCGCTTGGCCGGCTTTTCTGCTGCTTCATCACTCATGGTTCTGCTCGCTCACAGCGCCGGGGGACGCGAACGCACCCCCCGGCTTACGCTGAGACCTAGTGTATCGGACCTACTTATCGTCCTCGGCTTGGCCTCGGTTCCGGTTCTGCTTCGCCGCACGGCCCAAACTTTGGTCCAACACGCCTTGCGTGGCATGATATTCATCGACCTTTCGCCGATCGGAATCCATTTGATGGTCGCGCAGGCTGAGCGCGATCTTTCGTTCTTCACGATCGACCTTGATGATCTTGGCCGTCACTTCATCCTGCAGCTTGAATTTCTCTTCGAGCTTGGCCTGCGGGTCGAGACCAGCCTCGCTAATGTGAATCAACCCTTCGACTCCCCCCTCCAATTCGACGAAGATGCCGAAATCGGCGACCTTGCTGACCTTCCCCACCGCCACATCCCCAACAGCATACCGGTTCGGAATTTCGTCGTCCCATGGATCGTTCTTGAGCTGCTTATACCCGAGCGACAGCCGCTCCTTTTCCTTGTCGATCCGCAAGACCACGGCCTCTACCTTCTGCCCCTTCTTGAAGAGTTCAGAGGGGTGCTTGATATGTTTCGTCCAAGACATGTCAGAAATGTGGATCAATCCATCGATGCCCTCTTCGAGTCCGACGAACGCGCCAAAGTCAGTGAGACTCTTCACTTTCCCTTCGATGCGCGTGCCGATCGCGTACTTCCCTTCCACCATATCCCAGGGGTTCGGCGCAGTCTGCTTCATGCCGAGCGAAATCTTCCTAGTGGCCGGATCCACGTTCAGTACCGCAGCTTCAACCTGATCCCCGATGGACACGACGCGTGACGGATGGCGCACCTCGTGCGTCCATGACATCACAGAGACATGCACCAGTCCCTCGACGCCGGGCTCGAGCTCAATGAACGCCCCGTAGTCGGTCAGGCTCACGACACGACCTCGGACGCGGGTACCGATCGCATACTTACTGGCCACGCCGGTCCAGGGATCAGCGCTCTTCTGTTTCAAGCCGAGTGAAATGCGCCCGGTCTCTCGATCGTACTTGAGGACGATCACTTCCACCTTGTCGCCGATGTTAAACATTTCAGACGGATGGCCGACACGGCCCCAGGACATGTCCGTGATGTGGAGTAGCCCGTCGATGCCCCCGAGGTCGATGAACGCCCCGTAATCCGTGATGTTCTTCACCATGCCTTGAATCAATTGTCCTTCCTTCAACGTGGAGAGAGTCGTCTTGCGTTTCGAATCCCTCGTCTCTTCCAAGAGCACGCGCCTGGACACAACGACGTTGCCGCGCCGATGATTGATCTTGATGATCTTGAGCGGGAACGTGCGCCCAACCAACCCATCAAGATCCCGCACTGGATGAAGGTCGATCTGCGAGCCCGGCAGAAATGCCTTCACGCCGATATCCACCATCATGCCGCCTTTGATCCGCGCCACGATCTTGCCGTCGATGCTTTTGCCGTCATTGAAGAGCTTTTCCAGCTCCTCCCAAATCTTCATCTTGTCGGCTTTTTCTTTGGAGAGAACCAGATTACCGTCGGCGTCTTCACACTCCTCGATATAGACTTTAAGCGGATCGCCCACTTTGATCGTCTGGAGCTCCTCGGTGGAGAACTGATCGTTGGGGATCATGCCTTCGGACTTGTAGCCGATGTCGACGACCACCTTGTCTTTGGTCACGGCAACGACGTGGCCCTCCGTAATGGTGCCCTCTTCGAGGTTTTTGAATGTCTCCTCGTACAAGGCCGCTAAAGCCGCTCGGTCTAATTGCTGGTCACTCGATGGCGAAACCGTACTCATGGTGTAAATCCTACTCTTCCGACTGGAGTCGGGTGCTGATGGTTATACACCGACATTCACTCAGCCTTGCGAATGCCGGCACTGGACTGCTGGGTCGGAGACTCCACGCCACCTAAGGAGGCGATGTGATCCATCACGGTGCGACTCACCTCCTGATAAAACTGCTTGGCCTCTCCATTCTCTCCGCTCCTGGGAAACGTGAGCGCCTCTCCGTAGAGAACGGTCACGGGACGGAAACGCGGCCAGATGGTTCCCGACGGCAACACGTCGTACGTGCCCTTGAGATAGGCCGGAACCACAGGACATCCAGTTTGCGCCACAATCACACCAATCCCGGGTTTGGGGGACTGTAACCGGCCGTCCAAACTGCGACTGCCCTCCGGAAAGATCACCACGACCTTTCCTTCCTTGATCAGAGTGACCGCCTTGCCAAACGCGTCACGGTCTAACCGACCGGTCCGCAGGGGAATCCATCCCAACCATTGGCAAATAGCCTTGAGGCCTGGAACCGGAAAGAGATCGCTACGCCCCAAATACCAGGCCCGCCGACGCATCCCACAACCCAGGAGGGGAATATCCAGGTAACTGGCATGATTCGCCGCAACGATGAACCCACCGGTCCGGGGAACTGCGCCAACAACTCGATAGTGAAAACAGAGCCAGCCGATGGTCCGGGCGAGGATCCACAGGATCCCATAGAGGGCCGAACTCACAACCTGGCCGCAATCACAGCCATCATCTGGTCCACCACCTCCGTGACGGACAAGGTCGAGGTGTCAATGAACCGGGCATCCTCAGCAGGAGCCAGCGGGGCGATCGAACGGGAACGATCTCGGGTATCACGCCCCGCCAGGTCGGCACTCGTCTCTTCAAGTTTCCTGGAATGTCCCGCGGCGACGAGTTCCCGGTGCCGGCGTTGGGCCCTGATCGTCGGATCCGCCTCAAGAAAAAATTTCACATCTGCCGAAGGGAACACGTTCGTCCCCATATCCCGCCCCTCAGCGACCACCGCTCCAGCTTGTCCGATTTGCCGCTGAATGGGCAGTAACCAAGCCCGGACCGCGGGAATTGCCGAGACCACCGATGCCGCGGCCGACACCGCAGGCGTTCGGAGGTCACCGGTCACGTCCTTGCCATTGACCAACACCGTCGCGACTCCATGTTGGAACTGCATCTGGAGCGAGAGGGTGGGCAGCAGAGCAGCGACCGCCTCAGCATCATCCGGGTCTCGGCCAGATTCAATCACAGCCCAGGCCATCGCACGGTAGAGGGCTCCCGTGTCGAGATACAGATAGTCCAATCGTGAAGCCAACAACCGGGCCACCGTACTCTTGCCGACACCAGCTGGACCATCGATCGCAACGATCAGCCGGCTCACTTCCTTTTCCTCCGCAACACATCCCACGTCATGGCCCCACATTATAGCCGTCACCGGCGTTCAGTCAATAATTCCAATAGTGTGTGATGAAACGCTGGAAATGATGTCTCGATGCAAGCCGTCTCGTCAATCAGGGTTGGTGCCGAAGCGGTCAAGCCTGCGATGGCCAATGACATCGCCACCCGGTGATCTCCATGGCTGCGGCCACATGCAGCCTGCAATCGACCATTATCTTCTATTGTGCCAAGTCCTCGCACAACCATCCCGTCGAGCTTTTCTGTGATCTGCGCCCCCATCGCACGCAACTCTGCCGACACCGTCGCAATCCGATCGCTCTCTTTGACCCGCAATTCTTCGGCCCCGGAGATGATCGTCTCACCCTCTGCGACTGCAGCCGCGACACACAGGATGGGGAATTCATCGATCGTCTGCGGGATCAAATCAGGCCCGATCGCCACCCCCCGCAGTCGTGCCGACTTCACCCGGATGTCCGCAACTGGCTCCCCTGCCTCTTCCCGCTGATTGAGTAATTGAATATCCGCGCCCATACTCGTCATCACTTCCAACAAGCCCGTCCTGGTAGGGTTGATCCCCACCTGTCGAATCGTCACATCCGAGCCAGGAACAACCGTCGCGCCCACGATAAAGAACGCGGCGGCAGAGAAGTCGCCCGGCACGACTAAGCGTGGCGCCGCATTCCACCCAACCGATGGTCGTCCGTCGATCAGCAAGGTCGTCCCTTCCCGTCGAAGCGCAATACCCAGAAACTGGAGCAACCGTTCCGTATGGTCCCGCGAGAGACGCGGCTCTGTGATGCGGGTCGTCCCTTCGGCAAATAAGGCTGCGAGCACCAAGGCCGACTTGATTTGCGCGCTCGCCACCGGTGAAGCATAGGTGATCGCGCGGAGACGACTACCCATTACGGCTAAGGGGGCAAGTTCACCGCCTTTGCGTCCGGCGATGGTCGCCCCCATTTCCCGCAACGGCTTGACAATCCGCCCCATGGGACGGCGACGAATCGATTCGTCGCCGGTCAGTACCGTAAAAAAGTCCTGTGCTGCCAGCAGACCGGTCAGGAGACGAATGCCCGTCCCGGAATTCCCGCAATCAATCGGCCCGCTCGGCTCGGTCAGGCCCCAGAGTCCCTTGCCATACACACGTAGTTCCTCAACCGATTCATCGATGCGTATGCCGAGAGCCTGAAACGCGCGCAACGTATTGAGACAATCTTCACCTCGACAATAGCCCACAACCGTACTCACCCCGTTCGCCAAGGCAGTCAAAATGATGGCGCGATGGGTGATCGACTTATCGCCCGGAACGGAAATCGTTCCCCGTAGAGGTCGGCCTGGTGTGATAGTCAAAGACGCCATGGGGGTGCTACGCGGACACCGTAATCCGCGCAGAGAGTTTCTCTCGTTCCTGCCTTGCTCGTTCGAGTTCTTTCTCGATGCCCGCGGCATCGCCCACTTGAATGAGCTGCTTCAATTTGCTCAGCGAGCGCTCATAGGCCTCAATGAACGTGACCACGTTGTCGCGGTTCCAGAGAAAAATATCGCGCCACATTTCAGGGGAACTAGCGGCAATCCTCGTCGTATCCCTTAACCCGCCACCCGAGTGGCCTGCCAGATCGAGGGAGGGAATTTGTTGATCGCGAATCTCAGCCATGGCATTGATCAAGGCAAAGGCCGCCACATGAGGCAAATGGCTCACCGCCCCAAGAATCTTGTCATGCAGATGGGCATCCATCGTGAGAACCACCGAGCCAGTTTCCTGCCACATCGTTCGGACCTGCTCAAGCGCCTGCGGATCCGTCGTCTTCGTTGGAGTAACGATGCAGCGCGCACCCATAAAGAGCTGATCCGATCCGGCCGCCACGCCCGTCTTTTCCTTGCCAGCAATGGGATGGGCCCCGACAAAATGGACACCAACCGGCATGGCTCGTTCAGCTTGTTCCACCAGGAAACCCTTCACGCTTCCGACATCGGTCACAATCGCGCCTGCTTTCAAACAGGACGCCCACTCCGCCAGATGCTGGCCATACGTGTCGACCGGCGTGGCCAATACAACCAGGTCGGCCTCCCCTACTCCCTCTTTGGGGTCGACGACGTAGCGGTCGATCGCGCCCAGCTCGACCGCAGTTTTCAAGTTTTCGACACGCCTCCCAACCCCGATGACCCTTGTCGCCAACCCCTTTCGGCGAAGAATCATGCCGAGCGATCCGCCGATCAGCCCGACCCCGATAATCGTGACCTGGGTGAAATGCAACGCCATTCTTCAAGCTGGACCGAGGCGGAGCCTCAATCCTGAGTCCTTCAAACACAGTTCCTCTGACTACAGTTCGCGACCAACCGCCACTGCAATTTTTCGCATGTCCTGCATCAGTTCCTTGAACTTGCTCGGCTTAATGGATTCTTCACCGTCGCAGAGCGCACATTCCGGGTTCGAATGGACTTCGATCAGAATGCCATCCGCCCCCGCGGCCACTGCGGCTTTTGACATCGGCGCCACCAGATTCCACTTGCCGGTGGCATGGCTGGGATCGACGATGACGGGCAAATGCGAAAGTTCTTTTAAGGTCGGAACCGCGGCGAGATCGAGCGTATTGCGATATTGCGTCTCGAAAGTCCTGATCCCACGCTCGCACAACATGACATTCTGATTCCCCCGGGACATGATGTATTCCGCAGACAGAAGGAATTCCTTGATCGTAGCTGAAAGCCCCCGCTTCAACAGCACCGGCTTGTCGTACGCCCCAACTTCCTTGAGGAGTTCAAAGTTTTGCATGTTGCGCGCGCCAATCTGGATAATGTCGGCTTTTTCGAGAAACAATTCGATGTCGCGGGTATCTAGAATCTCGCTGACCACCGGCAACCCAGTTTGTTTCTTCGCCTCAACCAGATAGTCCAACCCTTCACGCCCTAGCCCCTGAAAGGAATAGGGCGACGTGCGTGGCTTGTAGGCGCCGCCGCGCAAAATGCTCGCTCCGGCCGCCTTGACCTCGTGGGCAATGCCGACCGTTATTTCGAGCCGTTCCACCGCGCAAGGTCCCGCCATGATGACCAGCTTGTTGCCGCCGATCTTCACGCCGCTCACATCGATAATCGTGCCGTCACGTTTGAACTCCCGGCTGACAAGTTTCCAAGGCGCGAGAATCGGCAACACACTTTCAACGCCTGGCAAGGCCGTGAGCGGTTGGTTATGCAGGATCCGATCGTCGCCGATGACCCCAATAATCGTCCGTTCCTGCCCGGTCGATAGTTGCGACTTCAGCCCCAGCTCGCGCAGCCGATCGATAATGTGGTCGACTTCCCGTTCGCTTGCCTCTGGTTTTAATACAATGATCATGTTGCCCTCACCATGTACTCAATGCGGATGGAGCACCCGCTTGAGCGCAGCCAAGAATTCCCTGTTTTCTTCTTCCAGGCCGATGGTCACTCGAACCATACGCCCCTCGATGTGACGAATGATGACGCCCTCCCTCAGCATGGCCTCAAACACCGCGCGGCCGTCTCGTCCGACATCGACATATACAAAATTCGCTTCGCTCGGAATCGGCGCAAATCCGAGCGCGGTCAATCCCTTGACCATCTGCTCCATCCCAGCTTCAATCACCGCTCGGCTTCGCGCCACATGTTCGTCGTCACCGAGGGCGGCGAGCGCGGCACGCTGCGCCAGGCTGTTGGTGTTGAAGGGAGGGCGGATTCGGTTCAAGAAATTGGTGATCTCCGCTGTCGCCACACCGTACCCGATTCGCAATCCTGCGAGGCCATAGATTTTTGAAAACGTCCGCAGCACGATCACACTCCGCCCCTGCTTTACATAGGCTATAGAATCTGGAAACTGCGGATTCTGGACGTATTCGAAATAGGCTTCATCAAATACCACGACGACATGTGTCGGCACACGCGAGAGCAGATATTCGACCTCATCGGCCGACACCATCGTCCCGGTTGGATTATTGGGGTTACAGAGGAACAGGAGCCTGGTCCGGTCGGTGATGGCGTCCCCCATCGCCTGAAGATTGTGCCGCCACTGCTTCAACGGGACGACGATAGGCTTTCCGTGAGCTGCCGTGACTTCCATCTTGTAAATCACGAAGGTCTGATCGGCCATGACCGCTTCATCACCGGGGGCCAAAAACGCACGGGCGAGCAGGCCCAGTATTTCATCCGACCCATTCCCGAGAATGACCTGATCCACGGTCACCTTCAAGCGATCCGCCAGGGCTTCGCGCAAGCGAAACGCGCCGCCATCGGGATAGCGATGCAGAGTCGCGGTCCCCTCGCTCAACGCGGCGAGCGCCTTCGGAGAGGGGCCTAACGGATTCTCGTTGGACGCCAGTTTAATGACGCGCGCGAGACCCAGTTCCCGTTGGAGTTCCTCAATGGGCTTCCCGGGAACATAGGAACTCAGGGAGGCGATATCTGGATGGACCTTCAGTGGCATGGCATCAACTATGGGCCGGATAGGATCCGAGGACTTTCATGAAAAGGCAGCGGCCAGTGATTTCTTCGATGGCTTTCTTGACCCGCTCTTCCTCAATATGCCCTTCGATATCGACGAAGAAAATGTACTCCCAGGCTTTTCGTCTGGAAGGACGCGATTCAATCTTGGTTAGGCTCAGACCATGGGAGGCAAAAGGCCGGAGGAGATCGTACAGGGCACCGACTTTGTCTTTCACCGAAAGCATCAATGAGGTCTTATCTTTGCCCGTACGCTCGGGCGGCTTCTGAGACAGGATGAGAAAGCGGGTCATGTTGTTCATATTATCTTCGATGCGGGCCTTGAGGACCTTCAAGCCATACAGCTGGGCTGCCAACTCCGATGCAATGGCGGCGACAACGGGATTCTCCATGCACAATTCTGCGGCACGTGCCGTGCTCGCCACCTCCGATACGGGCACATTGGGCAAGTTGGTTTCCAACCAATTTCGGCATTGGGCAATGGCATGGGGATGCGAGTGGATTTTTTTCACCTCTTCCATCACGCCAGACTTCGACATCAAATGATGTGACACCTCCTGGAGAATTTCGCCATAGATCAGGAGATCGGAATCAATGAACATATCGAGCGTGTGGGTGACCACACCTTCTGTCGTATTCTCGATCGGGACCACACCGAAATTGGCTCGTCCCCGCTCGACTTCATTGAATACCTCCTTGATGCTATTCACCGGAATATATTGGGCGGACGACCCGAATTTCTGCATGCAGGCCATATGCGTAAACGTGGCTCTGGGACCGAGATAGGCCACCTTTTGAGGGCCCTCGAGAGAGAGGGAGGCGGACATGATTTCTCGATAGACTGGCCGAATCGCCTCGGATGGAAAGGGCCCGGAGTTTTGCTGTATGAGGCGCTCGATTATCGCCGCCTCCCGCGCCGGGGTATGGAGATTGGCATCCGCATCCTGCCGTTTCTTGATTTTGCCGATCTCGACGACGCTTTTAGAACGCTCATTCAGCAGGCGCAAAATTTCGTCATCAATGCGATCGATCTCTTTCCGGTACTGGGAAAAGTCTCCGGACATCGCAAACCCCCTCTTCCCAGCCCAGAGAGGCGGTCACCCGTCCGTCGGCTGGAATGGCACAAGCTAAGTGGGAAATGATACAGGAACCATTCCTGGCAATGCAAGGAGACCCTCGACGTTTCAGGAGCTTGCGTGACAATCCCCGTCGTTCACATCTGCTATCAGGAGGACTTGACAGGGGCCCGACGCATCACGAGAAGAGGAGGGAGGTCGGCCTTTTAAAATGGTCGAAGGCCAGCTTCGTGGCTTGGCGGCCACGGCCGGTTCGTTCGAGGAAGCCGGCCTGAATCAGATAGGGCTCATGGACATCTTCGAGGGTGCTCTTGTCTTCCTGGACCGCGGCCGCCAGGGATTCCACCCCGACCGGTCCTCCAGCAAACTTGTCGATGATGGTCAGAAGAATCTGACGATCCATCTCATCAAACCCCGCCGTATCGACACCCAGCCATGCAAGCGCGTCCTGGGCTACAACCTGGGTAATTCGTCCCGCCGCCTTGACCTGAGCATAGTCGCGCACCCGTTTGATAAGCCGGTTGACGATACGGGGGGTTCCTCGAGCACGACCGGCAATTTCCTGCGCTCCCTCGGAATCGATCGGGATCCCGAGCACCCCCGCCGAGCGTGTCACGATGGTCTGCAACTCCGCCGGGGAATAGAACTCCAGACGGTGGACGAGGCCAAATCGGTCCCGGAGTGGGGAGGTCAGGGCGCCGGCTCTGGTCGTGGCCCCGACTAGCGTAAATCGAGGGAGATCCAATTTCACCGTTCTGGCTGCAGGCCCCTGGCCGATCACGAGATCGAGCTGATAGTCCTCCATCGCTGGATAGAGCGCTTCTTCGACAGAGGCAGGGAGTCGGTGAATCTCGTCGATGAACAGAACATCGTGCTCTTGGAGGTTCGTCAGGATGGCGGCCAAATCGCCTGCATGGGCCAAAACGAGACCGGAGGTCGAGCGGAGCGCAGCCCCCATCTCACGAGCGATGATGTGGGCAATGGTGGTCTTCCCCAACCCGGGGGGGCCATAAAAAATCGTGTGATCGAGCGCTTCGTTCCGCTGCTTCGCCGCCTCGATACAGATCCGCAGGGATGCTTTCATCCGCTCCTGGCCAACGTATTCATCTAAGGTCTGCGGACGCAGCACAGTCTCGATACTTCGTTCTTCGTCCGTGATCTGCGTGCTGACAACTCGCTCGGCGGCCATCGTGAGGGAACCTCTCTCGCTCTAGCAGGATGCTGAAAAAGTCCGCCAGCGGCGTTCTCGCTTCGTTCAGATCCTCAACGTACCCCAGAGGGTACGCCTCCGGTCTTCACTCACTGCGGCCTTGCTGGACGGCCTTTTTGAGCATCCTGCGGCTATTTTGTCATCGGCCCATTCTGTCAGACTCTAACGGTGTATTGTGCATAAACTGAGTTTTTCCGCAGCCTGCTATGTTTATTTCTTCTCGGGCGTAGGGAGGTACTTGGGTGGAGGCGGTAAGGCACCCTGCCCGGGCGTTGCCGTACTACCACAGTCCGGCGGGCAGGTCTTACCTCCTTGGGTCGGATCTGGAAGGTTCAACTCCATCTTCTCCAGCTGACATTGTGTGAGCCGCCCCCCATCCTGATTCCCACAGCGAGCCGGCACAGACGAGTTGCCGATTTCACGATAGCCCTCGGGACAGGATCCACAGACAGACAGCAGATTAGCTCCCGGTGGGACACATTCAACAAGTGTGGGATCGCCGTCCTTACAAATCTCTTTGGACTCGGTCACGCCCGTGGTTGCATAGCCTTCAGGACATTGGCCGCAGGTCTTGCGAATGCTTTTGGGCTCGCTCGACTCTTCGGCTTGCACGGACATGGCCCCCAGTCCCAATAGGAACACGACAAGTCCAATGGACAATTGAGTCTGAACTATTCGTTGAATCAATCTCGTCATCATCCTTACCCCCTTGCAAGCTCCTTCAGGGATTCACGAATCATGTCTTTGAGCACGATGGACTCAGCATTGGATTTCTTCACCTGTTTCAGCGCTTCTTTAGCATCTTGTGGACGATAGCCCAAATTCACGAGCGCTGACAGTGCGTCGTCGAAGGTCGCATCTTGCCCCTGCCTGGGTAAATCACTTGCAGACGCGAGGCCAGGATGGAGTTTTTCGACTTTCTCCTTGAGCTCCAATACGAGACGGCTGGCCGACTTGTGACCGATCCCTGGAACCGTCGTCAGCTTCTCGACATCTCCAGACTGAATCGCTGAGACCAGGCTGGACACTGGAAGAGCCGACAATACACTGAGAGCCAGTTTAGGCCCGACGCCGGATACGCTGGTCAGCAGCACGAATGCATCCTTTTCCTGCGACGTCAGAAAACCGAAGAGCTGAATCGCATCTTCGCGGACGTGGGTGTGAACGCTCAGCGAGGTATTTTCGCTGAGATTGGGCAACCCATAGTAGGTGCTGAGAGGAATAAAAACTTCGTATCCGACCCCGTGCACATCGAGGACCAGATAGGTCGGCGCCTTCAAGGCCAATCGGCCTGTCAGTGAGGCGATCATACTCTAAGAGGCAACATAGACTGAAGGTGTTCAGGCTGAAGGCTGAAGTGTTCGGAACTCCGACCTTCAGCCTGAATACCTTCAGTCTGAACACCTGAGTAGCTACCGCTGTTGTTCATCCCGAGGCGGCTACTTTCTCCATCACCTCGTCGGAAATATCAAAATTCGCGTGAAGCTTCTGCACATCGTCATGCTCGTCCAAGACTTCCATCAACTTGAGCATTTGTTCGGCTGCCTTTTCCTCTAGCCTGATCGTGTTCTGCGGAACAAAGGTGACCTCCGCAAGCACGGTGTCGATCTTCGCATCACCGAGGGCTTTCTTCACTGCTTCAAAGTGGTGCGGATCCGTGATGACCTCAAAACTTTTTTCGCCCACTTTCACGTCCTCCGCTCCCGCATCAAGCGCGAGGGACAGCAGCGTATCTTCATCGACTATGCTCTTCTCAATCGTGAGCAGTCCCTTCTTGTGAAACTGCCAGGAGACGGCGCCGGCTTCCGCCATGTTGCCATGATTCTTCGTGAGGAGATTTCGAAGCTCGGCAACGGTGCGATTGCGATTATCGCTCGTGATTTCCATCAATACGCCGGTCCCTCC
>SPAX01000123.1 GCA_005239475.1 Nitrospira sp.
TGGAGTCTCGGCGCCTCTTCTCTACGGAATGACGCGGATCGTGCCGCCCAGGTGGGCATCGCCCTTCTCGCCCGTGTGGAGCGGACAGAAGAACGGGAACTCTTCCTCGCCCCTGCGGACCCCGCGAATCTCTTGAAACTGCGCCGTGCTGATTTGGACCCGCACCGTGTCTTCCGACGTCACGTTGACCCGTAACGGCTTGATGACGATGTCTCCATGTGCGCCCATGACTTCCTCAAACAAGCCATAGGCGGCAAACGCATGGGTGCGATCCGTCGGGTTCACCAGCACGAACACCAAGCCGTCCTGCATCTCCGTGCTGCGGTGAATCACCACCTCCTGCGGCACCCACAGGGCCCGCTTCTCCCCCACCTCCTGCACTACAAAGTGAAACTCCGCAGCCCCGGCGGCGCTCCAGAGACCCAGAGCGCTGACCAGGGCTGCGGTCGCCAGTCCACTCACAATATGACAGGACCTCGTGCTTCTCATAGTGCGAGACCCTCTGGCTTCAGGCGAACGATGCGATCAGCCGCCGCCGATCTCCCCTCTGGTTTCGATGACATACACTTCGCCTTTGACTTCCGGATGGATGTCGCACCAGAGCGCGTAGCGGACGCTCTCGGCGATGCCCGTAGCCGGATCGAACTTCGACGGCGCCGTCGCGAAGTAGAGCGTCATCGTCTTCCCAGGATCGACATGGTAGGACTTGAAATGCTTCCCCTGGACCTCTGTAATCCCGCCTTCCACGCGCACCGGGATATCCTTGAACAGGTTCGAGGCGAACCCGTGAGTGACGGTGTCCTTATTATGGATTACAATCACCGTGTCGTGCGACGGCATCGTGAGACCCACGGTCTCATACCCGTGTTCCCGATCTTTAATGGTGATCTCCACCTTCGAGGGCGCCGCCCCCATCCCCTTGGCCTGCGCGAACACCTCTGTCGTTCCCATGCTGGGCAGCGTCAGCACCGCCAGCACGAAGGGAACGGCAAATGCTGTGAATGCATGCCTTTGCTTTCTCATGGCCTTCCTCCTTAGTCTCGATGCGTGGACTCTCTTCGATGAACATGGCCTTCTCTGATTCTTCGTCTCTTCACCGCATTCCCTATCTCACTACCTCCTTCCTCCTGCTGCGTGGCGTCATCAGCTGATCGCTTCCCCGTAGTATGGGCGACCCGCGAGGGTCTCGCCTCGCATCACCTGGTGACAGGGCCGTCCCAGCACGTCGTCGGCGCGAAAACCCAGCAAGCGTTCAGCCGCCTTGTTCCAGAGCACGACGGTGCCTTGCTCGTCGGCCAACAACGCACCATCGGCGGTTCGGGCCAGCATGGCGATGATGGAACGTTCCATCGAAGAACCTCATGAGAGCCTTATAGAAGCTAAACTATTGAAACATTCATGTATTGTGCCGACCGTCTGCAAAGCGTCGGGTCTTATCTCACCACCCCATGTTCACCTGTTCAAATAGGTAGACCACAGCGTACGCGATTACTCCCCATGAACAGACGAGGAACGTGGCGATAATTGCGACAGGACTGTCTAAAACATTGGACGCACGATCACATGGCCTCTCACCTGTCCACCGAGTCATTTCGTGTTGAAGATGAAATCACGCACCAGTCATTGTCCTAGACAAAGCCAGGGGCCGAACGACGGCGAACAGTAAGGCACGATCCGTCTGAGGCAGCCCATGCATATCCCTGAACAGAACGACCCGCGGGCTACCAGCGCCCTGTTTCCCGGTGCCGCGTTTCGCGACAGGAGCGCGTCCAGTGGTGTCCTCATGCTCCGCAGAGAAGTATCACGGGGCATGACGCCCTACACTCGATCTTGCCGCGCGTAAGGGATCCTTCACTATATATGCCAAAATGACGACGATGCGAGCGTCACTCATTCGGGTGGCATCCAATCTGCTTACATGTAGGGATACCCCGGGTCGTTCGGAGGCCGTGTAAGGAGGGATGCCATGGCAGGGAGCGCCACGCCAGCCGACCTGATCGTAGAGAGCATCGCGCACTTCCCAGGCTGCTGCCTGGACGACTTGGTGAGGGTCTGCCCCGAGTTGACCTGGAACCAGATTTTCCTGGTAGTGGACCAGTTGAGTCGCGGGCCGGTCACCTGCGACTGGCCCTGATCGGCCCAGGCCGCTATGCCGTGGAGCTGCCCACCGATGGGGGATCACGTATGCGACGGTCGCGCGAGGGGCCGGTGCGTATGCCGACTCTGGAGCGGCAGCCACAGGACGCCCAATGCGGGCGGTGCAGCGGCCTGATGGTTGCGGAGACGTACGAGGATTTCAGAGGACGGCGGTGCATTCTGTGTGGGGAGCGCATTGACCCGGTGATCCTGGCGCAGCGACGGAAGTCTGCGTCGCCCTGCCTCGGGACAGTCCACGCCGACCGCTGATGGCCTCGGAAACTCACAGAGCCGAGAAGCCGCTACGCACGTTCCTGCGGAGCTTTCTTACCGTGCATTCTTGACCCCGCAGAATTGGGCACCAACTCAGAGACCGTTCATGCACTTATACGAAAACGGCTCTACCAAGCTGGCGATACTGCGGACCGGTTCTTCCGGCGCCCTCGGTTGCCTTACGAATAGAAGCGTGACGATCACCTTGAACAGAGGATTATCGCCCCCACTGATGAAGGTCGGCTCTCGTTGTGCCCATCGTCATGACGCGAGGAGTCTGTAAGGAAACGGTCACAGAGAAGGGACGCAGAGGAGGTCGTTGATCATGGAGGAGCAGCGCAGGTGGGTCAGGGCATTCCTGCGGGAGGTCTTCGCCATGCCCCGTCGACACGTGCTCGTCTTTCTCCTTGCGACCATCTTGCTAATCATCGTGGAGGTGGAAGTGATCGAAGGATGGCATCTCGTCCATCTCGTCGAGCTGCTCGGCATCATGCTGGTCCTGTATATGGGCTGGGCCACGTGGCGTGTCGCACGAATTCTGAAACGATGAAGCAAGGAAAGCCATAGACAGTTTCCTGGCGCGAGGGCGTCTGTGCCCTTGATGAGACCAAAAAGGAGGTGAGCCCTATGATACCGTCGTCGAAATCGAAGGAGTCAGTCACCGCACGAGTGGTCCCGCCGCCGGTCGGAGCGAGGCCTGGAGGGAAGAGCGTACCGTCTCCGGCACGCCGTGAGTCTGCTCAGAAGTTCATGGTGTGGCCCGAAGACCGGCGCGAACGAATCGCGGCAAAGGCATACGATCTCTGGGAGGAACGCGGATGCCACCACGGACATGATCTGGAAGATTGGCTTGACGCGGAAGCGGTCGTCAGGAAAGAGATCCACGAAGCCCGAGAGTAAGCGGGCTCGTGCAGAGCTGACGGTATGACGCACATCGGTGACATATCGAGCGCGACGGCATCGACACAAGTTGCCGCATGATGTAGTCTAGTTTCTGAAGAAGGGTCCGTATGGCTCATGCGCCTTTGAACGTCGGACCCCTGCCGCTGTTGCCTTCAAGAGAGGGGGTCAGGTCGGAATCGATGGGGTTGGAGGGGTGGACTGTCGTGTCGCGATGCGCGATCACTCGTCACGAGGGGCAAGAGGGATGGAACAGGCCAAGGAACGCGCTGGCTGGCTCGCCACATTCTTCCGCGAAGTGATCAGCATGCCGCGTCGGCAGTATGCTGCAGTATGTCCGTGATCTGTTTCATGCGTCTATTCAACCACTCCTTTTATCTTCAGAACGATACACCTTGTCCTTGGTTCCAGCGAGCGTCTAGGCGTCACTCTCCGGAATTCCATCCAGTTGGGACAGCCACACCGTCGCTTCACTATCGCTTGGCGCACGATAGTCGCTTCGAGGAGAGAGAGAACCACCAGAACCAACTTTGGGGGCGTTGGGAATCGCACTGCGTTTGAATTGACTCTGATGAAAGAATCGATCGAGAAAGACCCGCAACCACTTTCTAATCTCGCCAATCCCATACTCCCGCCCTGTAGGATCCGGAATGTCGGGACCTGCACCCTGTTTCCTTTCACGCCAGGCATTGTAGGCAAGAAACGCAACTTTGGGCGGACTATAGCCGAATCGGAGCACGTAATAGAGAAAGAAGTCCTGTAATTCGAACGGGCCAACAACGTCCTCTGATCGCTGGACGGGTTGACCGGCACAATCCTCACCAGGCACGAGTTCGGGACTGATCTTCGTCTCAAGGATATCCGTAAGCACAGGGCTGGCATCGCCCCCAAGCTGGTTCGTTGCGGCCACCCAGTGGATCAGGTGTTGGACCAGGGTTTTCGGCACACTCGCGTTGACATGATAGTGCGCC
>SPAX01000124.1 GCA_005239475.1 Nitrospira sp.
ATGAATATCGACTGTGTGGGATTCATTGATGGAAGCTCGCGCGAATCATTTCTTTCTTGCCCGGTTTCTTCGCCGGATAGGATTGCTGGCTGGCAATTTGACCGAGTGTTGATTACTGATCTCGAACATGCGGCAGCCTGTGAAGAACAGTTGGTCCAGGCGGGAGTGCCACGAGAAAAGGTGCTGAGACTCAGCCCGCCCGAATAAGGCCTGGCGCTTCCGCGCGTGGTCGACATGTTGTGTGGTGCGTGCGATTTGGATCTGTAAGTGAAAGGGCGGAGCTGTCTCCGCAGGGCGCGCGGCAAGCGTGATTTGCGGGACTCGCGAGAAAGGTGTGACGTGCGAGCTGTGTAGGACTTGCGAGATAAGCGGGATTTGCGCAAGTGTAAGAGGTCCGACTCATTTCTCGCCAGCCCCGCTTTTCTCGCTCGTCTCGCATTCATCTTATGGGTGTTATTCGTTTTGAAGATTTAGAGTGTTGGCAAAGAGCGAGATCGCTAGCGGTCGAGTTGTATATGATCTCAAACAGTGGAGAGCTTGGAAAAGATTTTGGTCTCAGGGACCAGATCAGAAGGGCCGCGGTTTCCATTGCTTCAAATATTGCAGAAGGGAAGGAACGGGAAACAATCGCGGAATTCATCCGGTACTTGTATATAGCGAAGGGGTCTGCTGGTGAGCTGAAAACGCAATTATTGATTGCGCAAGACATCGGATACCTGGATCAAATGAGTTCCAAGGAATTAAGACTGAAGATCGAGAGTGTCAGTGCCATGATCGGTGCCTTGATTAAAACGCTGAAGAGTGGGCAGTGACATGAGCGCGATGAGCGGGAATAGCGAGAAAGGCGAGATGCGCGGGACTGGCAAGACTAGCGAGATAGGCGGGAGTGGCGCGAAAGGCGAGACAAAGACGCGAGAGTGGCGAGAAGTGCGGGCCTTGCTCGGCGAGCCAGGATTATCGCGTTTTGCGTTTTTCTTTTCGTGTTTTTCTTGCTCGTCCCGCCTGTCCCGCTTTTCCCGCTCATCCCGCATTCTTGATGCAAGTCGCGCATTTCTCGCCTTTCCCGCCTATCGCGCACGGGGTGGCCCATGAACGAGTTCATGGGCAGCCCCCGTTGGTACGCTCTTCGGACACGGTCGCGTCATGAAAAGATCGTGCGCGACCAGCTTGCGAATCAGGGCATTGAGCCGTTATTGCCGACGGTCAAGCGCCTGAGCCAATGGAAGGATCGAAAGAAGGAAATTGAAGTCCCCCTTTTCACCGGATACTGCTTCGTTCGCTTTGCATCGGAGCAAAAGCTGCCGGTGCTGAAGACGATTGGTGTGGTCGATATTGTTGGGGCCGGTCATTGCCCGGAGCCGATTGCGGATGACGAGATTGCGGCGATCAGAACCCTCATGACGAGTGTGCTGCCCTACGATTCGCATCCGTATCTGCACGAAGGCATGATGGTCGAGGTGATTCGGGGGCCGCTCCAAGGAGTTCACGGGATTCTCTTGCGCAAAGAAAAGCGCCACCGCTTGGTGCTAGGTGTTCGCCTCATTCAGCAAGCCGCGGCTGTCGAGATTGATGTGAACGATGTGGTGCCGGCTTGACGAGAACTAGATTCGGTGGCGCAATCCCCGCGTGTCGCCGATGTCGCAGCAACTTCGAACCTCGGACGTTCTGAACCTCGAACCATTTTCATGAAGGCCCTCCTCCCCGCATCCCCGGCCAGGATGGCTCATCCCTCGTACTTCCTCGCCGAGGAAAGGGGTCTTAGTTTGGATAGCGTGCACTGGCATGCTGCCCGCGCTTTGTGTAGATGGTTTCTTGCCACGCGTGGTGTGGTGTTGACATTCTGTCCCTTAATCTGTACAGTAATTGGGACAATTATGGGGGTAAGAGCATGCTGAAAGATATTCCTATTACCGAAGCCCGGCACGAACTCACTTCCCTGCCAGAGCGATTAGCCAAAGAACCTGGAGCCGTGGCCGTCACACGGCGAGGAAAGCCGGTCCTGGCCGTCATGCCCTGGGAGCTGTACCAATCCATTACTGAGACTCTGGAAATCATGGGGGACGAAGACCTCATGACCGCTCTGCGTAAAAGCATCAAGGAAGCAGAAGAGGGGAAGATTATTCCCTGGGAGCGGGTCAAGAAAGATCTTGGCTTGTGAGGTGGCAAGTCGGGTTGACCCCACATGCGCGGGTCATGTTGGAAGCTATCCAGGATCGCCGCGTCCGGGACAAAATTCGGGACCGAATTGACGGCCTTGCTGAAGAGCCTGAGAAACAAGGCAAACCTTTGACAGGGGAGCTGACCGGATATCGGAGCCTCCGCGTCGTTGGGCAACGTTACCGTATCGTTTACCGGATTGAAGAAGGCAAGGTCCTTGTCCTCGTGATGGCTTTGGGAATCCGGAAGGAAGGGAGCGGGAAGGATATCTATATGCTGGCACAGAAGCTTCTACGTCTTCGCCTCTTGTAACCTCGTCCACAACAGCCATGTATGACGGCATACCCATAGCAGTTTTACCAGCCATGCTGATTCGCCACTCGGAATTTCCGCAATGGGTCCTGTGCCTCAGGTGAAGTGTACAACGTAAGACAGAGAAGGGAAGCCATGGCGTCGGGCAGTGGAAAGGAGACTGTATGAAGAAGGGTGAAGGTTCCACCGCAGATGAAATGCGTGCTGAATATAAACGCTCAGATTTCAAGTAGCTTGAACGCGGTAAGTTTTATGAGAAGGTAGTCGTGAGTTCGAATGTTGTCGTGCTGGAACCAAGGGTGGCCAAAGCATTTCCAAATTCCGCCAGTGTCAATCAAGTGCTTTCCAGTTTGCTGGAACTTGCCCAACAATCGTCACGCCCAACACCACGTTCAACCCGGACGCGTGCGAAAGCCGCACGCGCTGGTTAACTCTGACGTGAGACCTCGAGTGTCGAACCTGAGTAACGCACCGACTCTACAGCCGAACCTCGAACCATTTCCATGAAGCCTCTCATCTACATCGTCCGGCTGCCCCGCACCTTCAACACGAGTCGAAAGTCAAAGGCCATGTTAGACCAATGTCATGCCAGACCAAATTTTGGCGTTCCTCTTTCTACTGAGACAAGGAATAAGGGAGTACGGTGAAGATCCGTATTGATCCGCATACCCTGGAGCGAGCGCCAGAACGAGGAACCAATGCAGAGGAAATCAAGGAGGTTATTGAAACTGGCCTTCCTCTGGATGCCAAGCACAGGCGGTCAATAAAGGCCAAAGTCTACCCGTTCAACCAATTGCGACACGGCAAGTTCTATGAGCAAAAACGGGTTGAGGTGATTTACACGCCTTTGTGACCGTGACAGTGTATGTCTTCTACGGTAAATGGGAGGAACAGAAGTGAAGATCTCCTATGATGACAGAACGGACCTGCTGTACCTTCGATTTGACGAGCGCAAGCAGGATGTAGAAAACAAAAGGGTGACCGATGATGTTGTCCTGGACATCGGTGCAGGAGGCAAGATTATTGGAATCGAGATTCTAGACGCCTCACTGCACCTAGACCTTGACCGCCTCCTACCGGTTCGTTACGGAGCCTCAAAAGCCGGATAAGCCTTGCAGAGCTCTCGTGCTGACTTCGCGTGGTTCCCGCTGCTCTCGCGGTCTGCCCAACCAAACAGACCACATGAACCAGACAAACCAGACAAACCAAATTGGCCCGATCTCATTTGGCGCCCATCTCGCTAGTCTCACGCGTCCCGCTCGTCTCGCAGTTTCTGACGCAACAGACGCATCCGCCGCAAGTCGCTCATGTCGCAGCAACGTCGAACCTTGGAT
>SPAX01000125.1 GCA_005239475.1 Nitrospira sp.
TTCCGGCGTAATCATGGCCTCTCCAATCTCATGGTCATAAGAATACCTCAGCGCTAGCCCCAAAGGCAATTCGGACCCACCAGAGCTAGTAGCCGAGCGAGGGTTCGAGGTTTTCGGAACTTCGGGTCGCGCCTTTCTCGCATGTCTCGCATGTCTCGCACGTCACGCACGTCACGCACCACACTTCACGAACTCTGGCGCTGGTGGTGGATTTCAACACATGATGGTGGATGTCGACCACGCCTGATTGCGCCACTTCGGTTCAAGACTCCTTTTTGCAAGAAAATCAGAACTGTTTCCGTATAGCTATGCTGGCACACTCATTGCGTTTCAGGTGGGACAAGAACATGTGAGCCGATCATGGTGCAACCACATCTTACTATCAACCAAGGAGGGTGCCATGAGTGAGAGTGAGTTCAAGTCTGGATTCTTCATCGGAGGAGAGACCTGCGAGGGACGGGTGCTCGTGGTAGACGACGAGCCCGATATTCGAAAAGTTGTGAAGATGACTCTGCAGAAAGCCGGCTATGAAGTCCTTGAAGCCGAAAACGGTGAGAAGGCGATCGAAGTCATCAATTCTGGCGAAAACCGGCTCCTGCTCGACGTTGTCATCTGCGACATTCGTATGCCGAAAATCAATGGAGCCGAAGCCATCGCCTACTTCCGGAGCAACTACCCTCGCGTCCCACTCATCGTGCTGACCGGCTTCCCGGATGCCGATATGGCGACATCCTTCCTCCGGCAGGGCGTAGTGGATTATCTCGTCAAGCCGGTCGAAGGAGAGAAACTGAGATCAGCCGTCGCCCGGGCCATGGAACGGCGGGAACTTGCACAGCTATGACAATGAGCCGCCATCCCCTCTGTGCCAAGGAGAAGCAGCCCCCCTTGCCCTCCTCGGCAATAGCAGGATGCTGAGAAAGTCCACCAGCGACGTTCTCGCATCGCACTTCAAAGCCGTGAAAGGTGAAACGTAGGACTGCCGACGCTCTTCCTCCGAAACATTTTCTGTTTGATGGTCCACGTTTCACGAATCGCTGGACGGCTTTTTTGAACATCCTGCTGGTAGGGCCATAGACTTGCCTCACGGAGACCGCCTGAATGGAAAGCTCCAACCGTACCAAGGTCGCCATTCTGGGAGCGGGACGCGGCGGTCGCGCGCTGTTAGAACTGCTGCACCAAATCCCGTCGATTGAGATCGTCGGCATTGCAGACCGTGATCCTGACGCACCAGGGCTGCAACGAGCACGTGAGCTTCAGGTTCCCGTGACCACCAATGTGCCGGACTTGATCAGCAACCGCGACGTGAGCCTAATTATGGATGTCACGGGCGACCCAGAGGTGGAAACGTATCTGCATGCCCACACACCTCCTACCGCAGACATCCTCAGTGGAACAGCCTCCCGACTGCTCTGGGAGTTGGTCCAGCATGAGTCCAAGCTCGAAGCCGAACTCCTCCAGTCAGAAAAACTTGCGGGGATCGGCTCATTTGCTGCGGGAATCGCGCATGATATCAACAACCCCCTGCAACTCATTTTAGGCCTGGCGGAAAATCTCGCGGAGGAACGCGACCTGACCGCCGTCCACGAACAAGCCCGGGACATTATTGAAGCCGTCAAACGGGCGAGTGCCATTTGTCGGGACCTCACCCGCTACTCACGGCGCGCATCTCCCCACGAGGATGTGCTGGTGTCTGTAAACGGAAAGCTGGACGAGGCGCTGAAAATCGCACGCTACGCGTCAAGTTTTCACGATATTGAAATGATCAAACATTACCAGCCCGGCGCCGCCGTAAAAGGCAATCCGGATGAGTTACTGCACGTCCTCGTCAACCTCATCACCAATGCAGTCCATGCCATGGAGCGCGTTGGTGGCACACTGACGCTCGAGACCACAGTTCTTGACGGGCAGGTCGACGTCCGAATCTCCGATACGGGATGCGGCATCGCCCAGGACAAAATCCCCGAGATTTTCGAGCCATTTTTCACGACGAAGGCTCCCGGTAAAGGCACGGGACTGGGACTCTATAACGTTAAATCCATCGTCAACAAAATGCAGGGCGTGATTGCAGTCGACAGTCAGATCGATAAAGGAACGACCTTTACTTTGACCTTTCCCAACGCCGAGCCGGCCGGACAAGGATGTCAGTCATGAATCCAGCACGTCCCCCGTCCTGCTCTGGAGCGAGGTGGGGGCTCCAACCTAAACTGATTCTGTCCATGTTGCTCGTGGGAGTGGTTCCCCTCATGGTGGGTCTCGGTCTCGCCTTTTGGCAAGGCTCTCAGGAGATCCAGGTCGTCAGCGGCGAGAGCTTCAAGGCCCTTGCCGAGGAAACCGCACGAAAAATCGATCTCTTGATGTCTGACGAAGTTGCCCGAACTTCACGGATTGCGGCAGACCCCTCGATTGTCCGTGAACTTGAGCAACGGCGCGACGCCCTCCTGGACATGACGGAAGATGATCGCCGCCGCGCAGTGGACACAATCAAGAGTGGCTGGGAGGCCAACGACCCCGCGGCAGTCCAGGCCATCACGGGAAACAAAATGGCCGGCCTCCTTCAGGAATATTTCGCGGGAGCCAAGAGCGAGGCCGATCAACTGATACCGCAAGTGGTCCGGTCTGCCACCAAGATGCTGTACATCACCGACGTTGAAGGCAACCTGGTTGCCGCGTTGAACACGCTGCCTCCCTTTGCCAATAAAGAAACATCCTGGTGGAAAGGCGCCTCCCATCGCGGGGTCGGCCAGCTCTTCATCGAAGATGTGCACTTCGACGAACGTGCCCAGAGCTATGTCATCAGCATCTCGCTTCCCATTATGGATCGCATCCAGTATGGAGCAGTCGGCGTGTTGCATCGCGTGATCGACGCCAAAGAGTTGATCTCGCCCTCGATCTCTCCTATTCGTTTCGGCAAGACCGGACATGTGATGCTGATCGACCATCGCGGCATCGTCATAAGCTGCCCCATCCTCCCGACCGGCGTCCGGATTTCCGATGCACAGCTCATTCCCCTCGTCACGCCTCTTCAGCCTGGCTGGGTCAGTGCGCCGAGCGATGGCCATGGCGGACAATCGACCTCGCTTATCGGATTCGCCCCGGTGCCGGAAACCAGCCGAGCCACCAATGATGATCTAACCAAAGGCTCCTGGCACACCTTCGTGTGGCAAGCCTCTGACGAACTCTTCGCCCCGATTCGTCACTTCCTCACCTGGATGGCCGTATTCAGCCTCGTCGCCGTCGGACTGATGACGTCTCTCGGCTACCTTGCGGCCAATCGTATTGTCATGCCGGTGCGTCGACTACAGGCAGCGGCACAATTGATCGGACGCGGTGAGCTTCGACAGCCCATCGACATTCAGACCGGCGATGAACTCCAAGATCTGGCCGACGAATTCAATCGAATGAATCGCCAATTGGAAGCCGCTTTTGCAGGCCTGACCGATCAAGTGGCCATCAAAACACAACAGGTGGAGTCCCTGCTTCACTCGACGGACCAGATCCTGGATGCGGTCCCAACCCCGATCATCATGGTCAATCAAGACGAGGAGGTGCAATACATCAACCGGGCCGGACGCGACTCCTTTCAGGCCATACTTGATTCGACCCGATCAATCCCGTTGTTCGATATACTTCCCCTCGATGCCGCTCTACGAGACCACCTGCAAAAAGAGTTCAGACGTGCGCGGAGTGGAGACAATGTCGCGACTGCATCTGGGGTAGAGGACGCAGCTATCGTCAACCGCGCCCGTGACCCGTTGGCCCCCGTGATGGGACCGGATGAACCAGGCAACCGACAGGAGATTCAGATTGGTCCCCGTCGGTATCACTATCAGTGGTTCCACATGGTAGGGAGAAACCAGGGAGAGGATCGGATCGGCCTTGTCTTCAGGGACACGACTGACGACAGCCGCCTCCAAGACCAGCTCATCCAGGCCGAGAAATCAGGCAGCCTTGGGACCCTCACCGCCGGAATCGGACATGAGTTGAACAATCCGCTC
>SPAX01000126.1 GCA_005239475.1 Nitrospira sp.
AATCCAATTTAGTGTCGGCATACAACAATCCCGTGAGTAGGAGCCGCTGAGGGATAACCCCTTTTTAGCGAGAAATCAACTGAGGCAGCCCTTCCGATTGCTTCGCAATCGATCTCCCATCACGTGCCAGTAGCCCAGGCGAGGGGCTTCCGATTTTCCCACTTTTGCCTCAAGGGGAGCAGCCAGACTGTCCTTCACTGCGCGCATCGGACGAGCACAGTTTCATCGTGCGCGTTCTGCGAGCAAGAAGGATGGTCTGGCTGCTCCCCTCCTTTCCTTCTGAGGCCGCGCGTTGCGCGAGCACAGGAGATCACGAGGCCCCTCTCCGCGCGCTCCGTTTGACAGCCTCCAGGCCATTTGTTACGCTCCGCCCCTGTCCAGCGCCTGTCGCGGCACACGTAATTTACCCCATGAACATCAAGGACTACCTCGAACAGAAGCGGGACGACGTGGATCGGTTCCTCGATTCCGTCATGCCCAACTCCACAACGGCGCCCACCACACTCCACGAAAGCATGCGGTACAGTCTCATGGCGGGAGGAAAGCGAGTCCGTCCGATCCTGGCCATTGCCGCCGCGGAAGCGGTGGGGCAGCCCGCGCCGGGGTTGATGCCGATCGCCTGTTCTCTGGAACTGATCCACACCTACTCCTTGATTCACGACGACCTGCCTGCGATGGATAACGACGACTTCCGACGAGGAAAGCCGACGAATCACAAGGTGTACGGTGACGCGATGGCGATCCTGGCCGGCGATGCGTTGCTGACGATGGCGTTCGATCTTTGCAGCCGTCCGGATCTGATGAAGGGCTGCGACCCGGCGCGCCAAGTGCGGCTGATTCAGGAACTAGCCTACGGTTCAGGGAACGTGGGGATTAGCCTACGGTTCAGGGAACGTGGGGATGGTGGGCGGTCAAGTGCTCGATATCCAGGCTGAAAACAAAGACATCGATCTCCCGACCCTCCAGAACATCCACAAGCATAAGACCGGTATGTTGATTCGCGCAGCGGTGCGGATGGGCGCCATTGCCGCCGGCGCACAGGATCGCCAACTGGATGACCTCACGAGTTATAGCGAGGATGTCGGACTGGCCTTTCAGATCGCGGACGATGTGCTCAACGTGACGGGGACGCGCGAGGAACTGGGCAAGAATCCCAACACCGACGCGGAACGCGGGAAAAAAACCTACCCGACGTTCTATGGGGCCGAGGGAGCCAGAAAACTGGCGGACGACTGCGTGGCCCGCGCGATTGCACGCCTCTCCTCGTTCGGTCAGGCCGCCGACCCGCTCCGCGAACTGGCGCGCTATATCACGTCGAGGAAGAACTAACAGGTTAGGGGTGAGGAGTGACACCCTGATGAAAGCACTATTCGACTTGAACTTCACCCAACCCCTTACCCCTTACCCCTCACGCCTTACTCGCCCATGAAGGTTCTCGTAACTGGTGCAACCGGATTCGTCGGCGGCGCAGTGGCACGCGCGCTGGTCAACAGCGGCATCGACGTCCGCGTTCTGGCCCGCGCCGGGTCCGACCTCCAGAATCTTCAGGGGCTGACCGTCGAACGGGTCGAGGGCGATCTGCGCGATCCAGCCTCGTTGCGCAAATCGCTCACCGGCTGCCGGCAGCTCTACCATGTGGCGGCGCACTATGCACTCTGGGCCAAAGATCCGTCGATCTTTTACGACGTCAACGTCACCGGCACAAAGAATCTGCTGGAAGCGGCCCGTGAAGTTGGCACCGAACGGATTGTCTATTGCAGCACCATCGGCGCAATCGGCCTTCCGCTCGGCGGAGGACTCGGCACGGAAGCGACGCCCGTCTCGCTCGAACAGATGGCTGGCCACTACAAACGGTCGAAGTACCTGGCCGAGCAAGAGGTCTTAACACTCGCGAAGGCAGGGCTGCCGGTCGTCATCGTGAACCCCAGTGCCCCAGTCGGTATAGGCGATGTAAAGCCGACCCCGACGGGGCAGGTCGTCGTGGACTTCATGAAAGGCCGCATACCGGCCTATATCGAAACCGGGATGAATATCGTGGACGTCGATGACGTGGCAGCCGGCCATCTGCTCGCGATGGAGAAGGGGCGGATCGGCGAGCGCTACATTCTGGGCAACAGAAACTTGATGCTGCGCGAGGTGCTTGAGATCTTAAGTCGTCTCACCGGCGTCAAGGCGCCCACGATCAAGCTCCCACGACTCGCGATTCTTCCCCTGGCCTACCTTAACCAATGGGTCGCCAACCTCACCGGCCAGCCACCGCGCATTCCACTCGAAGGCGTGAAAATGGCCAAATACAAGATGCACTACGATTGCAGCAAGGCGATCAGGGAACTTGGCATCCCGCAAACACCGCCCGAAGTGGCGTTGGAGAAAGCCGTGCGGTGGTTCAGAGATCATGGCTATGTGTGACCATGAAAGTTCCGAGTTAAGAGTTCTGAGTTTTTATTTGTCAGAAAAATAGAAACTCCGAGGCAAGCGCTTCACGTTCTGAGTGCGATGCAACAATCGAATCAACATTCTGGCCCTCAAATCCGCGCTAAACTGGCCTTGTGAGACCTCGCCAATTCAGAACTCATAACTCAAAACTTAGAACTGATGGACCTGATCATTCTGCTTTATAAGACCATCCTCTTTCGCCCCTACGTCTTCGTCTTTCTGGCCGCGTTTTTATTCGCCGCGATCACGCTGATCGGGTGGCCGCGAACCTGGCGCTTCTGGCTGATTAGCTGGGCCACCGCCTTCGTTTGCGAGTTTTCGTCCACCCGCACCGGCATTCCCTTCGGTTGGTACCACTACAATGGCTCGACCGTGGGGCAGGAACTCTACTTCTTCAACGTCCCATTCATGGACTCGATCTCGTTCAGTTTTCTGCTCTACGCCGCCTACTGCGTCGCACTCTGTCTCCTCCTCCCAATCGAGCAGTCCTCGCCTTCCACTCGACCGCTGCTCAAGCCGCTCCGTTTCGACCTCGCAGCACGAACCAATTGGCCCGTGCTCTTGTTCACTGCTTTCTTGTTTGCCTTCATCGACATGGTAATCGACCCGGTGGCACTCCGCGGTGACCGCTGGTTCTTGGGAAAGATTTATTACTACCCTGACCCAGGCCTTCACTTCGGCGTGCCGTTCGCCAACTATGTCGGATGGGCTGTCGTCGGGCTCATCTCCCTCGCCATCTACTTTCCGCTCGAGCGACGACTCCCCGCGCTCTCGCCGCCTCCGTCGGTCACGCCTCAACTTCTATTGGGCGTCGGCCTCTACTATGGCGTCTTAGCCTTCAATCTCAGTGTGACGTTTTGGATCGACGAATCATTCATGGGGATGAGCGGGCTGTTGATGCATCTCCCCGTCATCACGCTGCTGATTGTTCGCCTAGCAGGACCGCGTAGAGTCTCTTCGTCTCGCCCGCATTATTCATGACGGTTCGTGAAGAAATCGCCCGAAAGCACATTCATCGTGAAGCGTATCTCGTATCTCGCATGTGAGGATACAGACACACTCTTTTCCGTCCTACGGTTCACGCTTCACAAGCGACGCTCCACGCGAAAGAGCAGCGACTCCGCGATTGCAACAGAAACGCTCATGAATAATGCGGGCGAGATAGCCCGGTGGCATTCAGGCCAAAGACTTTGTATAGTGCATGGCAGTAGCCATGCGTACGAAACTGATCGTTTTTCTCATCTGCATCAACGTGTTGAGTTTCGGGATTGTTGGTACCTTCGGGTGGCTAGGTTATCGATTGTTCACCACCGGCTTTAGCGCGAAGACGGAGCCCCATCCAATCGAGGTGTTCTTGGCACGCCAGATTCGTCATCTCGCCATCCCGTTCGAGCAACGCAATGCACCCAACCCCGTTTCGCTTAGCCCCGAGGTTATGAAAGAGGCGATGGCGCACTTTGCTGATCACTGTGCTACCTGCCATGCCAACAACGGCAGCGGTCAGACCCCGATCGGCAAGAACGTGTACCCGAAGGCGCCTGACTTACGATTAGCCGACACGCAATCGATGTCGGACGGTGAGATCTTCTGGGTCATTCACAACGGCATCCGCTTCACCGCGATGGCCGCCTGGGGAGAGGGTGACCTCGACAAAGATTTGGACAGTTGGAAGCTGGTTCATTTCATTCGTCATCTCCCGCAACTGACGCCGGAAGAACTCGACCAGATGAAGGCGCTCAATCCCAAGACGAAGAAAGACCTGGAAGAAGAAGCCGCCTTCGACCAATTCTTACTGGGAGACGATGCGGCGGCAGCACGGACCGATAGCGGCCATCATCACTAATGCATCGACAACGAAGGAACAAGGATTCACCATGTGGTTACGTCTGATTGTGACTCTCGCGTGCCTCTTCATGTCGACGCCAAGCTCCGCCCACGGCGCCGACCAACATGTACTCGGCACGGTTATGGCCATTGACACGAAACATATCGAGGTCAAAACGCCCAAGGGCCAGTCGGTAGACGTGCGGATCGACAAAAAGACCCTGTACAAGGACAAGAACGATCCGAAACGCGCCGGCGTGCCCGAGGTGGGTGATCGTGTCATCATCAAGGCCACAAAGGGCGAAAAAAAGGGCGATAAAGTGTTGCTCGCCACCGAAATAAATTTTTTATCGGCCAAGCGCGTACCGGTCCCCATGCAGCCGGTTCTGGTTCAGTAGGGTACTCAATGCCGACACCTCACGTCACGCGGGAGATCAAGAATTCTTTCTTGAGTGGCGGGATTCGCGCAGTGATCATTCGAGTCCTGATCACGGGCATCGCGGTTTTTCTCGCGGTCATGATCGTACCAGGCCTTGGAGTCGACTCGCCCCGCGCCGGAATCGCCGCGGTCTTGGTGCTCACATTTCTGAACCTGTTGGTCCGGCCCATTCTCTTTGTGCTGACCCTTCCCTTGATCGTACTCTCGTTGGGGCTCTTTCTCATTGTGGTCAACGCGCTCCTTCTGGAACTCACCGCATACCTGGTCGGAGGATTCTCGGTAGCGGGGTTCTGGCCGGCAGTCGGCGGCGCCGTCGTGATCAGTCTGGTCACCATGATCCTCAACGCATGGACCACCGACCACCGCCAGACGGAACGTCACGCACTCCCTCAACGCCCACCCAAGATTATCAATCCCGACGAATAACAAGACCTAGGAGCCTGTCCGACATTACCTTCGTGACGAGGCGAAGGAGGTGCGACCAGATGCGAGGCCGCAGGCCCGGAAAAACCGGAGGTGTATTCGCTGGAATACATTGAGGATTTTTTCGGGTCGAGAACGACGCAGATGGTTGCGGATCGTTCGCCGCAGTAGAAGGGTCAATGTCGGACAGGCTCCTAGCAGGAGCCGAAAAAATCCGCCAGCCTATCTTGTTCATGTGGTCTGTCTGGTCTATCTGGTTCATCTGGTTGATCTAGTCTATCTGGTTAGTCTGGTTCAACCAAATAGACGAGACAGACCAGATAGACCGGGCTTATCCCACAGGTGCGGTCCCTCGAAGTTCGCATGTGCCAACATAATTTCCCTCAGCCAGCTATTCCTTTTCATGCTATTCCTTTTCATTGAATTGCTCGTCGCGCGTTGTTACAATGCGCCCGCTTGGCTACCCCAA
>SPAX01000127.1 GCA_005239475.1 Nitrospira sp.
TGCAGAGGGATACGGTCGATGACGTCAGCGACCAGATGAAAGCGGTCGAGATCGTTCATCACCACCATATCGAACGGGGTCGAGGTCGTCCCTTCTTCCTTGTACCCGCGCACGTGCAGGTTCTTGTGGTTGGTCCGCCGGTAAGTCAGACGATGGATCAGCCAGGGGTAACCGTGGAAGGCGAAGATGATCGGCTTGTCCGTCGTGAACAGGGCATCGAAATCCTTGTCGGACAGTCCGTTCGGATGCTCACGAGGAGGTTGCAGCTTCATGAGATCCACGACGTTGACCACGCGCACCTTGACAGTTGGCAGATAGGCGCGCAGTAACGACACGGCCGCCAGCGTTTCCAGCGTGGGCACATCGCCGCAGCAGGCCATCACGACATCCGGTTCACTGTCTTGGTCGTTGCTCGCCCATTTCCAGATACCGATGCCGGCCGCGCAATGGGTGATCGCCTCGTCCATGTTGAGCCACTGCGGCGCCGGTTGTTTCCCCGCGACAATGACGTTGACGTGGTTGCGGCTGCGCAGACAGTGGTCGGTGACGGACAAGAGCGTATTGGCGTCGGGCGGCAGATAGACCCGGATCACCTCGGCCTTCTTATTCACCACATGATCGATGAACCCCGGATCCTGGTGGCTGAACCCGTTGTGATCCTGCCGCCAGACGTGGGAGGACAAGAGATAATTCAGCGAGGCGATCGGTCTCCGCCATGGGATGTGGCCGCAGACCTTCAGCCACTTGGCATGCTGGTTGAACATCGAGTCGATGATGTGAATGAACGCTTCGTAGCAGGAGAAGAACCCGTGACGACCGGTCAGGAGATAGCCTTCCAACCAGCCCTGGCACTGATGCTCACTGAGCATCTCCATGACCCGGCCGTCCGGCGCGAGGTGGTCGTCGTAGGGATAGCGATCCGCCATCCACGTGCGATCGGTCACCTCCAACACATCCTGCCAGCGGTTTGAATTGTTCTCATCCGGACTAAAGAGGCGGAAGTTCCGGCTCTCCATGTTCATCTTCATCGTGTCCCGCAGGAATGTCCCCATGAGGCGGGTGGACTCGACGTCAAGGGCGCCTGGTTTCGTGACCTTGACGGCATAGTTGCGGAAATCAGGCAGACGCAGGTCTCTGAGAAGGAGGCCGCCGTTCGTGTGGGGATTCGCACTCATGCGGCGCGCTCCCTTGGGCGCCAGTTCAGCCAATGCGGGCTTGAATCCCCCTGCTTTGGTAAACAGCTCCTCAGGCTTGTAGCTCTTCATCCACTGTTCAAGGATCTTGATATCTGCCGGTTTGTCCATGTCGCCCATGGGTACTTGATGTGAGCGCCAGTAGTCCTCGGTCCGTTTGCCATCGATCTCCTTCGGACCGGTCCAGCCTTTGGGTGTCCGGAGCACAATCATGGGCCAGAGCGGCCGCTCCTTGGCACCGCCCCGGCGTGCGGCAGATTTGATACGTTGAATATCCCGGATCACGGCGTCGAGCGTCGAGGCCATGAGCTGGTGCATCTTCCGGGGATCGTGGCCTTCGACGAAGTAGGGGATATAGCCGTAGCCGCGGAAGAGGTGATCCAGTTCATCGTGACTGATACGGGCCAGGACCGTAGGACTCGCGATCTTGTAGCCGTTCAGATGGAGAATCGGCAGGACGACGCCGTCGGTGAGGGGATTCAGAAATTTATTGGAATGCCAGCTTGTCGCGAGGGGACCGGTTTCCGCTTCCCCGTCACCGATCACACAGGCCGCGATCAGATCGGGATTGTCGAATACGGCTCCGTATGCATGCGAGAGTGAATATCCCAACTCGCCGCCTTCGTGGATCGAGCCCGGGGTTTCCGGCGCCACGTGACTGGGAATGCCGCCGGGAAAAGAAAACTGCTTGAACAACCGCTTCATGCCCCGTTCATCCTGTGAGACATTGGCATAGACTTCGCTGTAGGTGCCTTCGAGGTAGGCGTTCGCCACAATCCCGGGCCCGCCATGGCCTGGCCCGGCGATATAGATCATGTTGAGATCCTGTTCCGTGATGACCCGGTTCAGATGCACGTAGATGAAGTTCAACCCCGGCGTCGTGCCCCAGTGACCGAGCAAGCGCGGCTTGATGTGTGCGCGCGTCAGCGGCTTCTTCAGCAAGGGATTGTCGTAGAGGTAAATTTGTCCGATGGACAGGTAATTGGCTGCACGCCAATAGGCATCGATCAGGGCTAGGTTTTTCTTAGCTGCAAAAGGCTTCATGGTTGTCTCTCCATAATAGGAAACGGCTCAGGCTAAGGTTGAGGCTAAGATGAAGACATCAGCTCTTTTCTCAACCTTAACCTCGACCTCGACCTCAGCCTATCCTACTCGCTGGACGGCCTCTTCACTACACAATCGAACGTGGCGCGAGCGATCTCGATCTCTTCATCGACGCCCGCCACATAGCAGGCCAACGGTGCCTCTTCCTCGCTGATCTTCATCGCCTGACCGGGAGCGAGCCCCACCGCCGTCTCATTGCGCAGGGGATCGAGCCTGATACCGCACCAGCCCATCCCCTCGCAGATCCGGGCGCGGATGACTGCAGACCGCTCGCCGATGCCACCACCGAAGACGAGCGCATCAGCGCCTCCCAGCACGGCCAGGTATGCCCCGATGTACTTGCGTACGCGATAACAAAACATGTCCACCGCCAGAGCGGCGCGTGAATCCGGCTTGCCTTCGGCTGCGTCCAGGAGTTCGCGCATGTCGCGCGACAGACCCGACACCCCCAGAAGGCCTGCACGCTCATTCAAGAGACGCTCAACTTCATCCACTGACAGACCTTCCTTCCGAACAAGATGCCGGACCACTGCGGGATCCAGATCGCCCGATCTGGTCCCCATCACCAGACCTTCGAGCGGCGTGAACCCCATCGACGTATCCACCGAGCGTCCCCGATCGATTGCCGTTGCCGAGCAGCCATTGCCGAGTTGCAGCGTGATGAGCCGGAGCTGGGCAAGTGGTCGATTGACTGCGGCGGCATAGATGCCGGCCAACGACGCATGGGCAATGCCATGAAATCCATAGCGATGGATGCCGTGCTTGCGGGCCAGATCGAGATCGATGGCATAGGTGGCTGCCCGAGGTGGAATTGAGCGGTGAAAGGCCGTATCGAACACGGCGACCATCGGGATGTCTGATCCCAGTGCAATGCGCGCTCCCTCGATTCCAGCCATCGATCCAGGATTGTGGAGCGGCGCGAGTTCACCCAAACGAATGATTGCGGCCACCACGTCGTCGTCGATCACCGCCGGCTCTTGAAATTGCTCGCCACCATGCACCACCCGGTGCCCGACCGCGTCAATACGGAAATCTCGCCCTTCAAGCCGGCTCGACTCCTCCAACATCAGCACCATGCGCTGGACCGCCTCGGTATGGGTCGAGACAGTGCCAGTAGATTGGACGACTATCTTTCCTGCGAAGCGAAGCATCTGCTTCGCCGCTGGTCCGATTTCTTCGACCGATCCGTCATAGCGGATGCCCGGTTGCTGATTGTCTGCCGCGCCGGCAGATTCGGAGAACTCAACGACCTTGAACTTCAACGACGAACTTCCACTATTGATCACCAACACAGTCTTCATCGTCGCAGCGCCTTTATCAGTTCCATCATGAGGAATGGCACAATGCCCATAGCTCCCATTAGCGCCCAGTCTTCAATCGGCAGAGGGACAACCTTGAAGATCGTCGCGACCGCTGGAACGGTGAGCACCACAATCTGAATCCCAAGAGAGAGCGAAAAGGCCAGGAGGAGCGGACGGTTGGTCCAGAGGCCGACTTGGAATAGAGACCATCGTTCACTTCGGCAGTTGAATGCATGGACCAATTGCGCAACCACCATCACAGTAAATGCGACGGTCCTCGCTTGCTCGACCTCTTGATGGAGACCATAGAGGCTATAGGCGAAGGCTCCCAACGAAATCGCACCCAACATGAGCCCCTGCGCCCCGATGGCCAGGAGTGTGCTGCCGTCCAACAACCGTGCCTCCGGTCGGCGGGGCGGCTGCTTCATCAGATCAGGCGACTTGGGATCCACCGCCAGGGCCAGAGCCGGAAATCCGTCCGTCACCAGATTCATCCACAAAATTTGAATCGGCAAGAGGGGCAACGGAAGCCCGATCAAGGCCGCAAACAACATCACCAACACCTCGCTCACATTGCACGATAAAAGAAAATAAATGGTCTTACGGATATTGTCGAAGATGCCGCGTCCTTCTTCCACCGCCGCGGCGATCGAGGCGAAATTATCGTCCGTCACCACCATGTCGGCAGCTTCTTTCGTCACATCGGTTCCGGTTATCCCCATAGCGACCCCGATGTCCGCCGCTTTGACTGCGGGCGCATCGTTCACACCGTCGCCCGTCATCGCCACGATGGCGCCTCTCGCCTTCCAGGCTTTGACGATTCGCAACTTGTGCTCCGCCGAAACCCTCGCATAGACCGCCACATCCTCCACAGTCCGGACCAGTTCATCGTCGGACAAGCGATCGAGTTCCGTCCCGGACAACGACTGTATCGGTTCTTTATCCCCTCTCAGTTCTTCTGCGATCGCCGTGGCCGTATCCTTGTGATCTCCGGTGATCATCACCGTCCTGATGCCGGCATCGTGACAGGCCTTGACGGCAGCTTTCGCCTCAGGCCGCAGCGGGTCTTTCATGGCCGCAAGCCCCAGAAAGACCAACTGGTCCTCCAATGCCTGCGCCCGATAGGCATCCGGTTCCCGGTCCAATCGCCGCCGGGCCATTGCCAGCACACGCAATGCCTGATGGGCAAACGAGGCATTCGCGTCGAGGATGGCGGCGCGAATCGACTCCGTGAGGAGTTCCTCCTTACCATCCATAGTCAACCGGTGTGTACAGTGCCGTAACAACACATCCGGCGCGCCTTTGACATATGCAACCGGCCCCTCCGATGCGCGCCACACCATCGTCATCATCTTGCGCTCTGAATCGAACGGCACCTCTCCGAGAAAATGATTGGCCGAACCGAGTGTCTCGACTGTAAGCGCTGCCTTTGCTGCCGCAACCAGCAATGCGCCTTCTGTCGGATCACCTAGAATTCGCCAGGCCCCCCCCTCCTCCTGCCGCAGGGTTGCGCCATTGCAGAGCACTGCAGCCGTCAGCAGTTCACGCAGAGCAGGCGGCAGAAGACGTAAGGGGTGAGGCGTAAGGGGTAAGGGGTCAGGAAAACTCACCTCACGCCTACCGCCTAATGCCTCACGGATTTCGCCGACAGGCTCATACCCTTCGCCCGCGACCTCGAACTCCCGGTCCCCGATGAACAGCCTCGTCACCGTCATCTCGTTTTTCGTAAGAGTGCCGGTCTTATCCGAGCAGATGACTGTGGCGGACCCGAGCGTCTCGACCGCGGGCAGCTTGCGAATCAGGGCATGGCGCCTCGCCATGCGGGTGACGCCCAATGCCAGCGTGATAGTCACGACGGCGGGCAGCCCTTCCGGAACGGCAGCCACCGCCAGACTCACCGCAGTCAACAGCATCAAGATGGCCGGCTCGCCGCGCAGATAGCCCAAGACGAATACGACCGCCACGACCGCCAGAGCCAGCCACAATAGCGTATAGCCGAATTGTTCGAGCCTCTGCTGCAAAGGAGTTTCCTCCCGCTCGGCCTCAGTGGCTTTTTGGATCATCGCGGCGATCCGGCCCAGCTCGGTGTGTAAGGCAGTTGCCACGACAAGTGCCCGTGCCTTGCCGGATACAACGACGGTGCCCATAAAGGCCATGTTCTTCCGCTCAGCCAGCGGTATGTCAGTTCCTGCAATGGGGCTCGCGTGCTTCTGAACCGGCGTCGATTCTCCGGTCAGTGACGCTTCTTGCGTCTGGAAATTCGTTGTGTAGATCAGCCTGGCATCGGCGGGGACACGGTCACCCGCTTCGAGGAGAATCAGATCGCCGAGCACTAATTCCCGAGCGGGAATTGACCGGATGACTCCGTCACGGAATACTCGGGCCGTCGCCACCGACATTTTCCGGAGCGCCGCCAAAGACCGTTCCGCCCGAAACTCCTGGACGAACCCTAACACTCCGTTGAGCAACACAATGGCCATGATGGCCGCCGCATCGAGCCAGTCTTCCAGGAGACCGGAGATGACCGCCGCCCCGATCAGCACCCAGACAATGACGCTCGTGAATTGGGAGAGAAAGAGCTTCAGCAGGGAAGGAGGCTGGGCTTCCGGCAGTTCGTTGGGGCCCTGCGCTGCTAGACGGTCTCGCGCCTCCTCGCCGGACAGGCCTCGCTCCGGATGGGCGTTCAGTCTCGTGGCGCAGAGCTCCGACGATACCACATACCAGGGCACGACCGGTGCCTGTGCTTCGTGCTCGGTGATGGACGGTGCGGTCTTCATTGAAAGAGCAGCCAGAGTCCGATGCAGTATCCCAGAATGATCGCGAAACTATCGGGTTCGATCAGCATATAACGTTTTTCTACACGGTAAATAATGCCCATCAGTGCCGCGCTCATGAGGAGGATACCCCAGAACGCCGTCATGGCATGTGCGTCCGTGATGACGTTAAAGATCGGTCCGCCCTGATAGGCTATATCGACGAAAAAGAAGGCCGCCATGTTGAACGCGTTGCTCCCGAATAGATTGCCGACTGCGAGATCAAACGCGCCGAGTCGCACCGCCGCAATGGCGGTAACCAGCTCTGGCAACGACGTGGCTATCCCAAGCAGCGCGGTACCGATGAACGTGGTCGAGACCCCTGACTGCTCGGCAATCTGACCCGCAGAACTCGCCAGGAACGGTGCCGCAACGAGCAGAGCCAGCGCGCCTACGGCAAATCCGATTATGGCACGGCGGAGGGCTCCACGTTTATTCGATTGCGCCGGCCCCTCGGCTGCTTGTGCCCCCACAACTTTTTCCTGCTCTTGCTGCCGCCACTTGCTACTTTCTTGCCTAAACACCAACCGCATGCCGAACATGTAAAAAAGCAACAAGAGCATACTCCCGTAACTGACTCCGCCATGTTTCACGTCTGATCCGAAGAGCACGAAAAACCCGGCCAGTGCCGTGAGAAATAGCGCCAAGGCGGCACTGAGCGCATGTTCGAACGCCGCCTTCTCCCAGACCCGCTTCTGTCGGTGCATCAGGTCGATGATACCCAGGATGAGCATGTTGGCCATGCTGCTACCGAAGAGATCCCCCGCGGCAAGATTCGGCTTGTTCATCAACGCGGCGCTGACATCGGTGAAGATTTCCGGGAGTGAGGTCGCGCCAGCCATCAGGACAACGCCGATCCACAGCCCGCCCAGGCCGGTGAGTGTTGCGATCTGATCGCCGTAGTGGGACAGTTTCGTCCCGGCATAGACGATCACCGCCGCGCTCGATATGAAGATCGCCCACGGCACGAGCCCTTCAAGCGAGACCATCCTGTCTTCCTCCTTCAGCGGCGACTGTCACGACCAACAGCGAACAGGGGGCCTGCCATGCGACCTTCCCCGATACCTGCACCCCAACAGAACAGCTGTATGCCCTGTCACCTCTCGCAAACCGAAAGTGCGCAGATCGGCGCATTGCCTCATCGTCAGTGTGGGAATATGTTCGGCCCGTCGCTATTCATGATCACTGGTTTCACCCTCAAGCACCCTCACCGCATAGCCTTCCGCTCACGTCCGGTTCCGTCCTTCAAACTGTTGCAATGGAGGCGTCGCCTTATGACCCCCGGCCTCCAGGTTGGCATGGAGCACCCGCAAGAGATGATCCCGCGTGATCATGCCCAACAACCGGCCGTTTTGTGTGACGGGAACCTGGTTGACATCCCGCTGTTCCATGAGTCCCAATACGTCCGTAACCGGTGTCTCAGGCGCCACTGCGTGCAGCCGATCGATTTGGGTCATCGCCTGCGCCACGACACTGTCGTCCCATCGTTCTTGAGGTACCGCCTTTACCTGATGCAAGGTGATCAATCCCTCGAGCCGACCATTCTGTGCAACCAGAAAGCACCGCCGGCCCGTCCGAAGGATGTGCTCCTGCACCAAGTCTGCGAGACTCAGCTGGCCCGAGACGATGGGACAGTCCTCCGTCATGATGTCTTCTGCCACAAGTCCGCCCAACGCCGACTTGACACTCATCTGCAGGACGCTCTCCTGCGCCGCATTTCGGAGGAACCAGCCGATGAACGCCAGCCACAGCCCGCTGAACCAGTTGCCGATGACCAACCCTGCCAAGATCCCACCAACAATCAACCCATATCCGACGATTTGCCCTGAGCGAGCCGCAATCCTCGTCGCCTTCGAAAAATTCTTGGTAACATGCCAGATGACAGCCCTCAAGATCCGGCCTCCGTCGAGCGGGAAGCCCGGCACCAGGTTGAAGAGCGCCAGCATCAGGTTGATCGACGAAAGCCACCCGCCCAGAGCCGAGAGATGCTCGAACTGACTGCCGGCCAGAGCGGCGACAATCCAGAATCCCAGGGCCAGCAGGCCGCTGGCAATCGGCCCCGCAATCGCAATCTGAAATTCCGTCAGCGGCCGGTCAGGTTCCCGCCCGAGTTGCGCCACGCCGCCGAAGGCAAACAGCGTAATCGATCGGACGGGGATGCCCTTGGCCAGTGCCACGAAACTGTGGGCCAACTCGTGGAGGAAAATCGAGACAAAGAACAGCAGGCTGGTGCTAATCCCCAGGGCGTAGTGCTCGACCATGGTCCAGTGGGGATGCTCCGAGGCGAAGCGCGTGGTGAGCGAAAACGTGATCAGAACGAAGATGATAAACCAAGTATAGTGGACCCCTACCTCGATCCCCCGGATGGTCGTGAGTCGTACAGATTGACCGATCATGCGAAATTTCCTTGCTCGCGATCCGATCTGCGGCTCCTCCAATGAGGACTATCAACCCGCGTCTCACCACGGCCCAGAAGCAGCCGTTCACCCATAGTGCGCGTGTGCACCCCCGAAAGAGGAGCACCACTCCGATGATGCCGATCACCAGCGCGAGCGCACCCGGCAACGTTCACGGTTCTCTGTGTCCACTCACCTCCTGAAGATGACGGGGTTGAATCCCTCTGCCTCGTGCGGACCTCACCTCGCACGCCTGTGCGATTCGCCAGTCCCCCCGTCTGGCCGGCTGAATACCACGATCTGGAACATCCCTCGCTCGAGCAACGCATGAAGAGATGACACCGTTCCCCCTCATGCACCATGCCGTTCAGCCTCCCCGATTGTCAGCCGACGCCTCATGGCTACCTGACCCGGCTTTGCTCAAGCGCTACCACCGCCAGCGTCGTCTTGATGACGGCGTCCGGATTGAGCGAAATACTATCGATACCTTGCTCCACCAAAAACCGAGCGAACTCCGGATAGTCGCTCGGCGCCTGCCCGCAGATACCGATCTTTCTGCCCTTCACCTTGGCCGCCCGGATCACGGTCGCCACCAACCTCTTCACCGCCTCGTTCCGCTCGTCGAACAAATGCGCGACGATTTCTGAATCACGATCCACCCCGAGTACAAGCTGCGTCAAGTCGTTCGATCCGATCGAGAATCCGTCGAAGATTTCCGCGAACTCCTCGGCCAGGATGACATTGCTCGGAATCTCGCACATCACGTAAACCTCCAAACCGTTCTCTCCCCGCTTCAGGCCATGCCGCTCCATTTCAGCCAATACGCGCCGTCCCTCGTCGACCGTGCGACAGAACGGGATCATGAGTTTCACGTTCATCAGGCCCATCTCGTCCCGCACCTGTTTCATCGCCAGACATTCCAACGCAAAGCCCTCGCGATAACGTGGGTCGTAGTAACGAGACGCCCCACGGAATCCCAGCATCGGGTTTTCTTCCTTGGGCTCATAGGCCCGCCCACCCAGCAGATCTGCATACTCGTTGCTCTTGAAGTCGCTGAGTCGGACAATCACGTCCTTCGGATAGAAGGCGGCGGCGATCATCGCCACACCCTGCGCCAGCTTATCCACGAAGAATTGGGGTTTGTCTTTGTAACCTGCCGTGATGCGCCCGATCTCGGTCTTGAGCGTCTGGTCATCCAGCTGGTCGAAGTTGAGCAGCGCCAGGGGATGCACCTTTATATACGTGCTGATGATGAATTCTTCCCTGACCAGCCCGACACCGTCGTTGGGAATGAACGACAGCCCAAACGCTTCTTGTGGATTCCCCAGATTCATCATGATCTGGGTCCTGGGCTTAGCAAGTCCGGCCACATCCACCTTTTCAACATGAAACGGAAGCTCCCCTTCGTACACATAACCGATATCGCCTTCCGCACAGGAGACCGTCACGAGTTGTCCGTCGTGGAGCACGTCGGTTCCCTGCTCCGTACCAACGATAGCCGGCAGGCCTAATTCGCGGCTCACGATCGCGGCGTGACAAGTCCGTCCGCCGCGATTGGTGACGATCGCCGCCGCGACTTTCATAATCGGCTCCCAGTCCGGATCAGTCTTTTCGGTAACCAGCACTTCGTCCGGCTTGAATTGCTGGATCTGGTGAACGTTTCTGATCACGCGAACCGGACCATGGCCGATCTTTTCGCCGACACTGCGCCCCGTGACCAAAACCTTCCCCTTCTCTTTCAAGCGAAAGGTCTCCAGCGTATCGCGCGTTTTGAGGGATTGGACGGTTTCTGGTCTGGCTTGGACGATGAATAGTTCGCCGGTGAGGCCGTCCTTGGCCCATTCCATGTCCATCGGGCTGGGTGCCCCGCGTTTCGCACTGAAGTGATCTTCGATGATACAGGCCCAGCGGGCCAGGGTGAGGATATCGTCGTCGGTCACCGCGAACGTCGATCGGGCGTCAGGTGGCACCGGCACATTCTTCACCATCTTGCTGCCGCCGACGTCGTAGATGAGCTTGAACTCTTTGGTTCCGAGCATTTTCTGTAATATTGGCCGATGACCCAGTTTAAGCGTCGGCTTGAACACATAGTACTCGTCGGGATTGACGGTTCCCTGCACGACGTTTTCTCCGAGGCCGTAGGCCGCGTTGATCAAGACCGCGTCCCGAAAACCGGTTTCGGTATCGATGGAAAACATGACACCCGACGTCGCCAGATCTGACCGCACCATCCGCTGCACGCCGATCGAGAGGGCAATCGTGTAATGGTCGAATCCCTTGTCGATCCGGTAGGAGATGGCCCGATCGGTGAAGATCGAGGCGAAGCAGCGCTTACAATGCTCCAGGAGGGACAGATGGCCCTGCACGTTAAGGTAGGTTTCCTGCTGCCCGGCGAAACTCGCGTCCGGCAAATCTTCCGCGGTTGCGCTGCTACGCACCGCTACATCGACCGGCTCCGGCTGTCCCTCGCACAGTCGGTCATAGGCGTCAGTGATTGTATGAGCCAACTCCGACGGAAGTGTGGCGGCAAGAATCGCCTGCCTCACCTGCTTGCCTCTCGTCCGGAGATTAGCCAGATCGTGCGCATCTAGATCTTTGAGGATCGACCGGATTACGGTGTCGAGCTTCGCCTCTTTCAGGAACAGTCGATACGCCTCCGCCGTGACGGCAAACCCATTGGGTACCTTCACGCCCCTGGCCGCCAATTCCCGATACATTTCTCCCAATGAGGCGTTTTTCCCTCCGACCAGCGGCACATCCTCGATACCGAGTTCCTCGAACCATTTCACCAACGGCACATCTTGTGTGACGGTTCCCATGGATTGCTCCTCCAACAACGCGGTCACAGACCAGTTTACTAGACATCTTCCTTGTGCATATGTTCGTGAATCATGATCTACGCCGGGCTTTATGCGCCATAGTGGGTCAGCGCCTGGGTCAGTCACTCGCTCAGTCAGGAGAGGAGTTGTGCGATCAATCTACTCCCACCTGATAAACGCCATGGGAATAATTACGCGTGAATGATTCCGTTATAACTTCCCGCACCCTGCAATCAAGGCACCGACCACAGAGGGATCGGCCGGGGTCGGGGTATCCTCAGGTCATTGAGTTCGTTCGCCGCAATCTTGCGCAAGATACGGCGCATGATCTTTCCGGGACGGGTCTTATGCCGGCATCGGCCCATTCAGCATGGCGTCGCGCTCAATACTCTTATTTGCCCATAATCACACCTGGTCATCGTTCTCCTTCGCCGACTACTCCAACGCTTACTGATGGAAGCTCATTTCACAGGTGACTTCCTGATGGACAACCACGTCTCTCGGCGCAAGCTCGCGGTGGTGTCGCGCATCACTCCCCCGGGAGTTTTGACCCGGGCGGAGGCGGATCAGTCCTACGGATTTTCTGATCATGCAGCTTTCCGACGGTACTTTCGATCAATCTGGTCAACTTACCGGCTGCCCCGTCGACGGCTTGGTCCAGCGTGGCGGCCTGATGCGTGACTGCGATGGGCTGGCGCCCTTCAAGCCGGGCTTCCATCATGCAGCGCATGTCGCGGGTGCTGCCCTTCTTGTCGCTGTCCTCATCGCTCAAGTGCACTTCTACCCGCGTGATGTGATCGCTGAACCGGCTCAGGGCACCTTCCACCACGCCACTGACGTGAGTGGCCAGCGCCTCATGCCCTTCTATGTTGCGGTCGGTATTGATTTGAATCTGCATTGTGTCCTCCTATCTGAATGTGGTTGGCTCAATGCCGGTAGATAGCAGCCAATCCCGTCTGCGTAGGCATCTGATCGGCTGGGATTACTTGGACCTTTCCGCCCATCTTTTCGACCAACTCCCCCAGATCGTCGAGCAGATCGTCGACTCGCGGGTGGCTCAGATGATCGAGTTCGATCCGTCCCGTCACGGCGTCGAGCCGGCCGGCGATCTGGCGGTCGGCCTCGATCAGCAACGTGGCGACCCTCCCGGAGGCGGCTGCCCGGGCAGCCTGGCCCAGGTCGTCACTGCCGAGGCCCTTGGACTTCGCGGCTGCAAACTCGTCTGCCAGTGTGGCCAGCCGCGCGTGATACTGCGGCGCGACCACCTGCCAGGCCCGTTCCCTGAGTTGATCGATCGATAGGGCCTCGGGATTGATCGTGATCCCCTCCGCCATCAGAAACGAGTTGTGGCTGACCTGGTGGAAACGATGATGATGCTCCGGCAACGCCGCCAACATCAGAGGCAGGCCGGACGGTCGCGAGTGATGCTCCAGGACTGCGCGATCGATGGCCCGGAAGAACCGGTCCGCGTCGATGTCCACCTCGTCCTTCTTCCCCCCTTGGCCGTGGTGCATGGGTATGTGGGCCCCACCGACGCCACCATAGGAGGCGACGGTCAGGTGCGGTTCGGTCAGTTCGTCGCCCAGCGCCTCGGTGATCGTCCGTGGCACTCCCGAGGCTGGGTCAATCTCGTCGAGTACGTCTCTGGTCCCCTCGAAGAGTTGGATCTTCTGGAGGCTCAGTCCCAGAACCTGATAGCGATCGACCGACTGGAGGAAACGCCGCAAGGGCTTGGTGTGGAAGCTGTCGGCCACAACGGCCAATTCGGTGACCGGCCGCTGCAGTCGGAACACGTGAAACAGGCCTGGCCCGCCCAGCACGGCCAGCCCATCCAGCGTGTGGTTCCAGAAGTCATGATCCTCGGCGAGGGCGTTAAACGGCTCCAGAAGGGGCCGGGTTTCAGCAGCCGAATACTTCTGCCGGAGCGAGGTCTCCAGCTCTTTCACAAGATTGCGAAACCGGATCGAGTCCTGCTGATTCCCGGGATGACGTCGGTGAGTCGGCTGATAGAGCGAGAGACACGGCCCCTGGTGACTTGCTGCCAACGCGCCCACTACTTCGTTTGTGAGCAACGTACATTTCTGTTTCATTTTCTGCCTCCTGTTTTGCGGCTCGGTTACTTCAAAAATTCAATCACTGACCATCTAGACTGCTGGAGTCTATGGTTAGCGCCTGCTGTCGGTATAGCCCGCAACGTGCTAAGCTCCGTCATATTCATACCACGAGAGTAGCGGGCGAACGGACAAATACAACGTGAACAAAACCGAAACGGATGTCGTTGAGAGTTCATCTCTCGGACACGTCAGGCGATCGCACAAGGAGTCTTCGATGCCTGTCAAACTGAACCACCAAGTGCACACAACCGGTCTCACTATGATTTCGGAGCGCGTGTCGCGCGGGGCGAGCCGGCCACCGGTCCCGAATCCACGTCCGCCGAGGCAACCCAAAGATCCTCGTCAGCCACCTAGTCCTCGCGGGCCGATCCGGCCCATCCACAAAAGAACGGCGCGGTAAGGACACGGTGCGAGACGTCCTGGAAGTCGATTCATCTATCAGTCGCATGAAAAGCGACAGGTCATGTCGCTTCCCGTCATGTTTCGCCTAGCTTCATAAACATCTGCCATGAACTTCGCTGAAAGGAGCCTCCATCACGGAAGAAGTCACCGGTTAACGAGCCGCTTCTTCTGCAGTGCCGTGCGTGCGTCGTCTCCGCCGTCTTGGCGACGGTCCCGGCGGTTTCGCCGGCGGCCTTGTCGGAGGTCGCTCCGGCGGCTTTCTCGGCGGCCGTGTCGGCTTGGGAGGCTTCGAGACCGACCCCATCGGCCACAGCCGCTCAGGCAGATTTCCGGGAACCAGGCGAGGAACCTTCCGCTGCCTGCACGGGACTTCCCCGGTATGGTGCACTCTGTCTCGCAGAAGCAGCATAGCCATCAAGGATGGTTCTCCATAATCAGAAAATACACCTCCCGTCTGGGCGTTGTCACAACCTTGTCAGGTCGATCCGTGCACCAAATTCAGGCTGCATGACCTCAGCCTGCAGTTCGTTGTGTAACCGGGAGGCCAGAGTCTGCATCGATTCCGGTTCACCATGCACCAAGGCCACCCTCGGTCGTCCGTCGAACCGCCCGTACCAGTCCATCAGCCCCTTCTGATCGGCATGCGCGGAGAGACCGCCGATGGTATGCACCTGCGCCTTCACCTTGACGGGTTCGCCCCATAGATGGATTTCATCGGCGCCGTCCACCAAGGCTCTGCCCCTGGTGCCCGCGGCCTGAAAGCCGACAATCAGGATATGCGCGTGCTTTCGCCAGGCATTGTGTTTGAGATGGTGGGTAATGCGCCCACCGGTGCACATGCCGCTGCCGGCAATGATGATGGCACCGGAATCCATCTTGTTGATCGCCATGGACTGCGTCGAGTGTCTGCTCATGGTCAGGTTGGGCATAGCAAACGGATCGCCGACTTTCTCCAGGATCTGCCTCGCACGCGCGTCATACACCGTGCCGTGTCTTTGGTACACCCTGGTCGCCTTGATGGCCATGGGACTGTCCAGAAAGATCTGCCAGTCGTCCAGTCCCCATTCCTGGTAATGCTGCTTGAAGACATAGAGCAGTTCCTGGGTCCGCCCGACTGCGAAGGCTGGGATTAACACGTTACCCTTGTCGGCACGAGCACGGGAGAGAATCTCCCCCATCTCCTGCCAAGTGGCATCCCACGGGCGATGCTGCCGATTCCCATAGGTGCTCTCCATCACGACCAGATCGGCCTGCCGGACCGGTTCCGGGTCGCGCAAGATGGGTGCGCCCGAGTGGCCGAGGTCGCCACTCAAAACCACGACACGCCGTTGATTGCCGTCCTTGAGTTCCAGTTTGACGATAGCGGAACCCAGGATGTGGCCGGCATCGAGGAGGGTGAGCTTGATCCCGGGAACGATCTTCTTGGTCTTGCCGTATTCCAGCGCACGGAACTGCGTATGGGCTAGACGCGCTTCCTCCTGGGTGTAGAGCGGCGAGACCGGCTCCTTGCCCTGGCGCTCACGTTTGCGGTTGTCCCATGCGGCATCCTTCTCGTTCAGATAGCCGGCGTCTTCCAGCATGATCCGGCACAGATCCGCAGTGGCTCGATGGGTATGTATGGGGCCCTTGAACCCCTGTTTCACTAAGAGCGGCAGCCGCCCTGAGTGATCCAGATGCGCATGGGTGAGGACGACCGCATCGATCTCGCTCGGCTCAAACGGAAATGGATCGCGGTTATGTTCCTCATGCTGTGGGTTGCCCTGAATCAGCCCGCAATCCACGAGAATATGGTGCTCGCCTACCCGCAGGAGATAACACGAACCCGTGACTTCGCGGGTAGCTCCATAGAAATGAATATCCATGCAAATACTCTTTTCGTAGTGTTCTTGCTGTCCACGACCGCCTGTCGGATCATCCTGGCCTTACGATGCCATCAAGAGATGACCACCTATATTATTCCGATGCCGAGGCCTATGCACGTTCAAAGGCGCACCTTCGTGCCATGAAGACGATGCACTATGCTTGTGATTGCGCTCGCTTCCCAGTCTTCGGTTTCGGGCTCGATTCCGATTCCGGCCCCTCCTACGTCACCCGGACCATCATGTCGCGATGAGCCCAGCGGTAGGCCGCCGTCCCTTTGTACGACCGCACCAGCGCGCGCCCGAGGCGCTGCGCCAGCCGGTCGTTGGTCGTCTGCACTTCCAACTCATTCTTACGCCGTACGATCTTCATCACTCGATCAAGGGGATTGACCGATACAGCGCGCGCCTCCACATTGGCGATCAACCCCCTGATCTCAGCCTCATGGTCTCGAAGATCCGACCACTTCAAAGTGACGATGCCTTCGGGATAGTCGTCCCGGATTTTCTGGCAGGCTGGACAGACGAGCTTCTTCGTGCGAGGGGACGCCGCCAGCTTGGGGGCTTCGACCTGATCGAAGTGCCACCGCTTGTCTGCATAAATCGCCAAACATTTCCGGCAGATTGCCGGCCCTTTCGGCGCTTTGAGCATCGCATAGGGATCTTGTTTCGGATGTTCCTTCTTCTTGTACGATATGTCGTAGCGTTTGCCTAATTTTGTACTCATGTTGACTCCCCCTTCTGTCATGTTCTTCGCCAAACACTCCCCTGCTCTACCCTTCTCCCTGAATTGCTCTGACTGCAACCGGAAGCACGTGGCCGGATCTGCCTGCGAACGCACAGGTAGGCGCACCGTGATCGTCCCCCCTTGTTCGGGGTCGCCGCGGTTGCGAAGGAACACGTTTCGGCGGTTTGATGGGAGGCCGTATGGGCTTGGGCGGTTTCGGCGGCGCTCCCGGCGGCCCTGGCCGCTTCGGCGGCTTTCTTGGGACGCGACGGGGAACCCGCCGCTGGAGTCGCAACGAACCTCCCATCTCGAACGTTCGTTCATGCCAAAGGCCTACCCTCTCAATACCTGCAACCCTCATTGATACGCCTCTCCAACGGATCTCCGGTTCTCTGGACGCCCGGAACAGGAGCCTGATCGAAAGCTGTCTTGGCTCACACCGCTACCTCTGTCTATTTCAGTTCCTTCATCATGTCGATCGCCCCGCAGGGACATTCTTCCGCGCAGAGGCCGCAGCCTTTGCAGTAGTCATAATGATCGCGAACCGGTTGCCCGCTTCCAACTTGATGACGGCGTTGTCCGGACAGACGGTGTAACAATTGTCGCATTCGAAGCAATTACCACAGGAGAGGCACCGGCGGGCTTCCAGTAAAGCCGTATCGGCATCGAGTCCTCCGACCATTTCCTCGAAGGATGTGCGCCGCCTGGCGAGTGCACCAGAGGGGTCAGTGCACCAGAGGGGTCAGTTCTTGACTTCGCACTTTTCTACCAAGCGCTGGCAGCCTCTGAGTGCAAGGTCAAGAACTGACCCCATCTTCCCCTTGTTTTTTCTCCAGTTCGGCCTCGACGACCTTGCCCGGCACTTTCTCCGACGCCGTCTTGATCGCCTCGTCGATGGTTACCTTGGCCTTGGCGGCCATTTCAACCGTCTCTTTCGATTCATCCTTCTTCCCCTTGCTTTTATCATCACTCCACGCGGGACCGTTCAACACCAACATGGCGCCGATCGCCAGGGCCGTTATTCCTACGAGCCGCTTCATACGAACCTCCTTAAAAATAGTGTGGTTGTGTGTATGCAACGCTCGCTCGTGACCACTACGGGCTCACCTAATTCACTTGTGCAAGACACAGGCCTCTTGAAATCTTCCTATGAGACGCCTCAGAAAACCCAATTTGACCCGTTGTGCGACAGACCTGGTCCACACCCTTGGGGAATTATGCGTCAGGCCGCTCGGCCTCACTTGTTGAAGCGGGTGACCCAAGAGCGATGCCAGTGAGAGCAGCGCTCGCCTCATCTATCAGCTGCTGACGTAGCTCCACCAGTCGTTGCGCCTGCGGCATGATGGCGTTGAGACTGCGCACCGTCTCCTTGTCCGGCCCTCGCTCCAGAAGATATTCCATACGTCCAATGACGACGCTGAGCGGCCCCCCCATCTCTTGGGCAGCGTGCAACAGACGCTCCATTCGATCGGTCACCCCTACTCCTGTCGTGAGCGATCTCTTGCCGTTCAGCCTTCGCCCGGTCTTCTCCGCATCTCTCCCTGCATGTTCATTGAGCGTCACGGACTTCATCGTTCACCTCCCTCGTGAAAGGTTGCACCAGAGGGGTCAGTTCGGTTGCACCAGAGGGGTCAGTTCTTGACTTCGCACTTTTCTGCCAAGCGCTGGCAGCCTCTGAGTGCAAGGTCAAGAACTGACCCCATCTTCCCCTTGGGGGATGCAGGACACCCACCGAATTGATTTAAACCCATCGGAGCGGAAGACGGCGAGGGTCTCTTACCAGAGTCACGAGCGAATGCACATGGCTGTCCCCTCAGAGGTGGCGACTCAAGGATGGCTGGATTCTCTGCAACATTGACGGTTGGTCATGTTTAATAAACTGTCCAGAAAATAAGTGAAGCCGTACCAGTTAACGCTCAGCAGTATGAGACGGTCCAACAGATCTTGCTTTGCTACCAGACTCCATATACTGTAGTGAGACTTATGGTGTTGATGCGTGTACTGATCGTCTCATGGTTCGTGCTCCAGTGCTTAGTCGTGCCGATTGGCGCACAGATTCTCCCTGCGCCGACATCCGACTTCACGGCCAGTGACGCGGCCGAGCAGAAGGAACGCTCGGAATATAACGAGTCACTCGCTGAGGGGATACTCGTCAGAAACGATAAGATGGCGAGGAAAACTGTACCCCTCGTCACGACCCGTTCTCAGCAGTTATCTTCTCGCGTCAGTCTCTCTCCTCCACTCATCGGACGCACCGTGACTGCCTTCCCGCGCAGCCACGCGCTACGTGTTCACCAACTCATTTCCGTGTATCGGATCTGAGCTTCGCCGTCCTCGTCTCCCCTGATTGCCCACTTCCGCTCTAATGCCTAGCATCGTTCCTTGTGGCATTCGCGGCTGCGGGCGATTCCCGATGTGCACTTCCTCATTTTGACAACAGGAGAAGAACCATGTTCGAATTCTTAGGAAACACGTCAATGGATTGTATACGATGTGCCTGCGGGAACTTGCCTCTCAAACCGTTCTCGCTTCAACGAGAGACGCGGGCAGAGGCGGCGAAAAGTGATCGGCGGCGCTATCTGTTCTATTCGTACCGGCTCTGGCAGAGCACCCTCCCCCACGGATGTTGGTCGATGAAGCGTCTTACGGTCATTAGTCTGGCTTGTCTGCTCTCTGCCTGCGTGTCCAGCTTGGCCGATCTTTGTCAGGCTAATGCCGACAAGGTGACGGACTTTCCAGCGGCAGCGGCGAATCTCTCGGATTGCGTGCACCGGGCCATGGAGGCGATGGGCTCCTCCTATGCCCATCGTTTCCACGCCCATCCAGACAAGATGGAATTCTTCATCACCACCACACGGGTGTCCGAAGTGATTACGCGGCAAAAAATGGAAGGACTCCACCTGCGTTTCATCGCTCATGGCCAGGCTACCACGGTTGAAATGCGGGAAGGTGCGACGGGTGGCTGGTATCTGGCTCGTAAAGTGTGGCCCTTCATTGAACGCTGCTCCCAACAAGTCGCCGCGCCGTCAGCAGCGAGTCCCTCCGCTCCCTAATTGTTGTACTCCGCTTAAATTTTTGACCGCTCACGTAAATAGGTGGATGCAGGACACCAACTGAATTGATTCAAAACCCATTGGAACGGAAGACCGCCGAGGCCCTCTCAGCCGAGTTACGAGCGAATACACTCGGATGTCATTTGAGAAATAGAGTATCGAAAAGGACGGGACTCTCTGCAACAGTGATGGTTGGCCATGTTCAATAAACTGTCAATTAGTTGTGGGGGGCAGTATGCGCCCTGAACAGAAAGGCGCATCCATGCCACCGACGAACGGCCCGTCACCAGCCACCCTGCCGCGTGACTTCGCAGCCGGCTTGGTCGTGTTCCTCGTGGCCTTGCCCTTATGTCTTGGGGTGGCGCTGGCGTCCGGTGCGCCGTTGTTCTCGGGGGTGCTGGCCGGCATCGTCGGCGGCATCCTGGTGGGGCTGGTGAGTGGGTCACACACCAGCGTCAGCGGTCCGGCCGCCGGGTTGACGGCGGTCGTCGCCGCTCAGATCGTGTCACTCGGATCATTCCCGGCGTTCCTACTGGCGGTGGTTCTTGCGGGGCTGATCCAGATCGGCCTGGGATTGGCCCGGGCCGGGTTCATTGCCGCCTTCTTCCCGTCCAGCGTGATCAAGGGATTGCTCGCCGCCATCGGGGTGATCCTCATTCTGAAACAGATCCCCCATGTCCTGGGCCACGATCCCGACCCGGAAGGGGAGATGGCCTTCCAGCAGCTGGATGACGAGACGACGTTCTCCGAACTCGCGCGAACGATCGGGGATCTCCACCCCGGCGCTGCCGCGATCGGCCTCTTGTCGATCGTGGTGCTGTTCGTCTGGGGCAAGTGGAAGCCGTTGAAGAACTCGGCCGTCCCCGCACCGCTGATCGTGGTGCTGCTGGGCGTCGGAGTCAGCCTGTT
>SPAX01000128.1 GCA_005239475.1 Nitrospira sp.
AAGAAGCTGTTATATAAGCTTCACGATGAGCAATTCACATTCCTGGTGACTGACAAGTCTCATGGGAGACAAACTCTCAGGGTAACCACGTGGTTCTTCGATAGGAGAGGAAATTTCGCATTCGGTAATCCCTCAGAGATGGAGATTATTGCTACAATTGCTACTCTCAGTTTGCCCCATAAAGCCACAGAAATATTCTGCGTATGCCAGATTGGAGAACCCATTCTTGCTTAACCAGGTGTCCACGGAATCGGGGGAAGGTCAGGTCACACAGTGTCTATCAGGTGGATCGGAGGTGTCCTGCCAAAGACAATGGGACAGGAGCGGGAAGAGGGCACTGCTATGCCAGGAGAAAACCAAACCTGAAGCACGTGTTTCGCGCACACAATTTTCTCACCCGCCCCACCCACAGGCAGATAATTTTCACTCACCCTACCCTCCGATTGCTTCGCAATCGATTTCCCGGAACGTGCCATTAGTTCAGACGAGGGCCTCTTGTTTCCTTATCTGCAACATTACACTTTCGCTCCTAAGGGAGTCGCCGGACTGTCCTTCACTGCGCGCGTCGAAAGAGCACATTCTTATCGTGCGCGTTCCGCGAGCAAGAAGGATGGTCTGGTGGCTCCCTTCGCATCCTTGTGAGGCCGCGCGTTGCGCGAGCACAGAAGATCATCAGGCTTCATCCCACTCACTGTTCCGCGAGCAGGAAGGATGGTCTGGCTGCTCCCTCCCCCCCTCTCCTCTCTAGTTCGCCTGCTGCTCTTCATGAGGGCGGCCTGGTCGATCCTCAACTGCGCGCGTCGAACATTTTCCTCACACACGAAGGACCGGCATAGCAGCACTATTGCGGAGACTCTATGGAATCCACACTTGCTCGTCTATCAGGTTTCTGCTACCGTAGCCTCGGCTTGAGACTGGGCAACCCCCCGTCCATGACTGAGGTGACTATGAGACCTCTCCCCTTCTTTCTCGCCTTTCTCCTGTTGTGTACCAGTTGTGCCAGCTACGACAAACGAGAAGTGGTGGATTCACGTCCCACCTCTCCAAATCCGGCCGCCCAAGCACCGACGAATCTTTCTGCGGCCTCATCCAGCACGTCGGCCCGCATCCTCAAGCGGAAAGTCGCGGTAGCCCGGTTCACCAATGAAGCCCGTACCATGTCGTCTAGTTTATTCGGCGAGGCCTACAACCGGGACCCGAATTTCGATCGGCTCGGCAAGCAGGCAGCCGACATGCTCTCGACCGAGTTGACTCGCTCAGGAAAATTTATCGTGCTCGAACGGCAGGATCTTAACAAGCTCGAAGCAGAAAGCGAGCTGATGGGCCTTAGCCGTGAGCAATTCAAACAGAGCATGGTCGGTGTCGATGCGTTAATTTTCGGCTCCATCGCCGAGTTCGGCCGCAAGGACGTCGGCGAGGTCCAGATGTTTTCCCGATCGCGCCAGCAGGTCGCCCATGCCAAGGTGAATGCCCGCCTGGTCGATCCTCGCACCGGTCACGCCTTCTTCAGCGACGACGGCGCCGGAGACGCCACGCTTGAACAATCGACGATTCTTGGACTCGGCGATCGAGCGACATTTGATTCGACCCTGAACGACAAAGCCCTCTCTGCAGCCGTGGTGAACCTGATCGACAAACTCATCAACAAGTTGGCCGATAAGCCTTGGACCACGAGCATTCTGACGGTGGAAGGCGCCAACGTCATCGTCTCCGGCGGATCACGCCAGGGGCTTCAGGCGGGCGACCACTTGAAGGTGATGACCGCGGGCAAAGTCATTAAGAGCCCGCAAACGGGATTCAATATCCAGTTACCGCATATCCAGGTGGGCGAACTGGAAGTGCTCTCGTTCTTCGGGGACTCGGAGACCAACGAGGGCTCGATCTGCAAGATCGTCAACGGACCGACACCGACGACCGATCACCTGATCCAGTTTTGAGGGAGGGAACCGATCATGACGACGATCGCACTACGCAGCCTGTTCATGCTCGGTATCCTGCTCCTGTCCGGATGCGGTCTGTTTGCTCCCATCTTCGGACCCGTGTCGCAAACCACTACCTCGAACGTCGATCAGAATAAGGACGAAGGATACATTCGATTTTCCAATATCGCCGGCCATCATGAGATCTTCTTGGACGGCAACGCGATCGGAACCGGGGAGGCCTATCGAGCAGGCGGCCAACTCGGCGTCACCCCAGGCACACACGAGATCGAAATCCGTGAAGCCGGTCTTGTCCGCTTCAAACAGAAAGTGTTTATCGGAACAGGTTCAACCCGCACGATCGACGTCCGATGATGCCACGCCTATTCAGATTGACTATTCTTTTCGCATGCGCGGTGAGCGTAAGCGCCTGCCTTCCCGCCAAACAGTTCTACTGGGGCTCCTATGAGGACAGTCTCTACTCCCGCCAGCAACATGCCGGAGCGAACGGCGAGGCCGAGGCTGCGTCGATGCTGCTCGCCACGATCAATGAAGCTCAGACGGACAACGGGAAGGTGGGGCCGGGCATCCATGCCGACTACGGGTATCTCCTGTTCAAGCAAGGAAGAACCGATGAGGCGATCGCAGAGCTGCAGAAAGAATCTGCGTTGTACCAAGAATCGAAACCGCTGATGGAGACCATGCTCTCTCGAATTCAGGGACGGAAGGACAAAGAGAAGGAGAAGAAACCTGCGCCATGAGAGCCTTTTCGTTTATCCTCGCTGCTTGCGCGGCCCTGTCGCTCTCTGCATGCGTCACGCAGCCTGAAAAACCAGACTACGCGAACTTTTTCGACCATCAACCACACTCGATTCTTGTCGTTCCCCCCGCCAACAAGACGACGGCGGTAGATGCCCCGGCCATCTTTCTGACGACCGTCAGCGCGGCCTTCGCCGAGCGCGGATATTACGTGTTCCCGGTGTTCCTCGTTCAAGACATTCTCAACGATCTAGGCGCAACCGATGAAGGCGCCATCGCCGCGATCCCACCGCAGAAGTTCAAAGAAATCTTCGGCGCCGATTCGATCCTGTACGTGACGATTACGGACTGGACGACGTCCTATATCGTCATCGCCTCAAACATTACTGTGGGAGCCGAGTACCGTCTCGTGGATGCTGGCACCGGGGCTGTGCTGTGGACTGGAATGCAGAAGCTGGTTCAGAATAGCGGAGACGGAGGTGGCGGACTCATCGGAGCCCTCGTCAATGCCGCGATTACCGCCGCAACCGTGCCATATCGACCCATCGCCATTCAGACAAATAACATGGCTGCGAGCCAATCTGGGCATGGGCTTCCCGCAGGACCGTATCATCCAGAATTCCAAAAGGACCGGGAGCGATTTAAGTAAGCCGCCTCCCGTCCAACTACTCTCCAAGCTTGCTCGTTTCCCTCCATGAGGGCGGCCTGCTTGATCTCCCACTGCACGCAACTTTCTCACCCGCCCTACCCTCCGATTGCTTCGCAATCGATTTCCCGGGACGTGTCATTAGCCCGGGCGAGGGCCTTCCAATCCTCTCTACCTCTCGTTAAGGGAGTGGCCGAGGCTGCCCTTTACTGCGCGCATCGAACGAGCACAGTTTCACCGTGCGCGTTCTGCGAGCAAGAAGGGCACGTGGCCGCTCCTCCCCATCCTTCTGAGGCCGCGCGTTGCGCAAGCACAGAAGATCATCAGGCTCCATCTCCTCCTCTGTTCCGCGAGCAAGAGGACGACCAGGCCACCCTCATCTCCCTCCGGTGGCGAACGCCTTATCTTCCTCCGCCCCTGCCCTGGGCTTCCATCGGAGGCTGTAATATTCTCCGCGTTCCCGCGCCCAGGGATCGAACACATTCACCACCCCCTGAAGTTCACCTGCCAGTTCCGGCATCGTCCGCAGCAGGACGCGTTTCATGGGAGAGACAGGCTGCTCATGGCCATTGGGCTTTCCCTGCTCCATTATCTCGTGACCAGGCCCATTGTTCGTGACCCACTCAACGCCGAGAGTGCCGTAAAACTCCGGACGGAAACTGGAGGTGAAGAACCGGTCGCTAAAGAGACGGCGCGAGGCGTTGAGAATAAAGACGACGAATTGGGTTTCGGAAATGGCAAAGCCATGCGGCCGCCTGAATTCCGCCAGCCAGCCCACCACGGTATCGACGTCCTCGATGTTGTCGATCAGACTGCCCTGTGGATGCCCCAAACAATCGTTGATGGGTGATCCGTCGTCGTTCAACCGCGCCTCGGTGATCTTCTTGGATGCATCGCACTGGTGCCACCCGTACACTTCACGCAACGATTTCACGAGCTGCTCCTGCTCGTGCCGAGATGGCGAATCCTGAGGCAGTCGCGTATCGACGAAGTCATCGAAGCTGGTCAATTGCTTCAACCCATACTGCCGACGGAACTCGTTATAGCGCGGGACGCCTCGCTCCCGGTCCCTGATGAGATCGAGTGCGGCCACGTCGATCTGTTGGGTGGGGGATTGCAGGCGATTCATCTTCAGGTTTTGCAAAAATTGCGGATGGTTCTGGAGCGTCAGTTCCCCCAGCCGCTGCCGGCCCATGCTAAGCGCCCAATTCGCCAAGCCTTTCTGCCGCATGGACTCGGTCGCCTTGCCCCGGAAGGTTTCGATCACCGGCACTTTCTGCCGGATGACGTTCGGCTCCTTGTTCCACTCACGGTACTCAATCAGATCCGGGAGCAATGGGTGGAGCCGGTACACCGTGATGAACTCCTCGGGAAAATTGAAGGGGGAGCCGAAATGGTTGACGCCCCCATTGATATGATCGTCGTTTTTCAGATCCCAGAGGTCTACTTTGTTGGGGTTGATCAGGCCCACGAGCGGAACTCCCTCATAGACCCGGCTGCCCAATCCAAAGATGCCTGGTCCACCGGCCAGCGCCGCGTAGAGGCTGTTCGCCTTCTTCGCGTCATTCGTGTCATCGAGGCGACGCACGACTTCCTTCAACGCGTCCGCCACCACCTGCTGCTTCGCAAAGACTCCGTGCCAGTTGGCGTTCATGCCCCGATTCAACGGCTCGTTGTAGAGCAGTTGCGTGGTCCATTCGGTGGTGTGAATTTTGGCAATTTCGGCAGCGACGACCAGCCGGGTGACTTCGAACAATTCGTTCGGCGTGACGTCTCTATAGCGAATGACGTGATCGGGTTTGGCTGGATTTCGTAAGCCGCTGTCGCCATCGGGCGTGCGAGCGGCCAGCTTCCGGAATGCATCGACAAAGACGTTGTGTTCCCTAGCAAAGACGTTGTGGTAGAAGCTGGTCCCGATGCTCCAGTTGTCGGGAAAGGCCGTGGCCTCCTGCCCGGACCATTCTGGATTGATCGGGTCGCCCGCTTCAAAGGCCGGCAGGTAGCCAAGTTTGTCGCCCTCGGCCCCTCCCTCTCTCACCGGCATCAGCAACAGTTTGGCTGGGTCTTTGGGATCGCGCTTCACGCGCTTGCCGGACCGCTCGTCGTATCCGTAGAGTTGCGAAGCATCCCACCAGGCGGTGACGTGATTTGCGGTGGTCTTCGGCGCCCGCGTGAGATAGGCCTTGCCCCCGTGGGTCAATGACCAGGACTCCGTGCTTTCGGCGATGTACGCCGCATCGATCTTGTCATCGGGCCGGCAGCTCAGCTGCTTCACGTCCTCGTCCGTCAGCGGTTGCTCGACATTCTTGACTCTTTGGGTCGCGCAGCCGACGGGCATCCACTCCGGTCGGTTATGCCCCTCCTCTAGATGCGCGAACCAGTCGTGGGTCATGAACTGGATCCAGAAGGCTGCCAGCACATTGAAAAATGGCGCCTTCTTGTATTCGCACTCGGCCTCTTGTACATCACCCGGCAGACCGTAGCCCTCGCGACATCTGTCCGGCTGCGACTGCGCTCGCGTGAAGAGCTTCCGGCTAATGCTCTGCGGGTCTGGCTTCAACAGCCCTACTCGATCCCCATGGCGATTCCTGGTGATCTCATTCAGGCCCAGATCGGGAAACGTGCTGTTGAACTCCACGTTCCGCGCAAAGAGTTGATGCGTCGATCCCATCAGCGGGTTGCGGATGTCGTTGCACGTGCCGCTCAGGGTACGGAAGCGAATCAACTCTCCTCGACAGACCTGCGGCTGGTCGCCACCGACAGCCTGGAAGTCGGGATGGGTCCGTGGTAATCGCATTTCCGGCCAGGTTTTCAGCACCGGCCCGGCCTCGCCGTCGCGCCCTGTGACGTAGGCTTCGTAGGTCTTGTTGTTGTCGAAGAGATTGAACTTGATGAGTTCGATACGTTGCAGCTCCAGCTCATAGAGCGCGCCGTTGATCCCGTGCACATTGGGGCCCATCACCTTGGCATGGGCCAGAAGACGCGCAGGAGCAAGAGACGTGACATCGCCGGTGGCCCAATAATTCGGCCAATCCAACCAGGGCCCCTCCCTGAGATTCTCGGCGCGCTTCCCTCCGAGACAACGCGCGGTGGTGTCCGGAACCTTCCCCAGGAAGCGTTGTTCTCTGGTCTTCGCGACTGTCTGAATATCTCGCTGCAGGAGCATCTCTGCACAATCTTTCGTGGAGTCCACGAAGATGCCGAACGGACCGTGCCCGCTGCACCCTTCAAAAACACATAGTCCCGTAACGATCGCAAGCCAGGACCATGTACCCATTGGTCTCATAGGCAGCTCTCCTCGACGACGGGAATCAACGAAGACGGCATCGTACGAATGACGAGGGGGAAGGACACAGGAAGGAGAGCGCAAGATCAGGGCACGTCTTCCGCGCAGCGCACGCCGAGCGTCGGCCCCCAGTAGGTCACGTCATCCCACCCTCGATAGCTGGCCCGAAGATCCGGCGGTTTTTCATTCCATTCGCCGCCCCGCAGCACTCGGAAGGAGCCACGCGGAGGTCCCTGTGGATCCCGGGCGGGAGATCTCTGGTAAAAATCTTCCGCGTACCAATCTTTCACCCACTCTGACACACTGCCGATCAGGTCAAATACCCCGTAGGGCGACGCCGTCGCCGCCTGACGCCCGATCGGCTCGATTCCGCTGACGCCAGCCTTGAGTTCTCCATTTCTTACACGGTTTTTCAAGGTTTCCCCGTCATTCCCCCAAGGGTAGCGGCGACCGTCCGTCCCTCGCGCCGCCTTTTCCCATTCGGCCTCTGTCGGCAACCGTTTACCTTGCCACTGGCAAAACGATCGAGCCTGGTTCCAGGTAATGTTGGTCACGGGATACTGCACGCGCTGAGGGTCGTCGAACGTCAGGCGATCTTTGGGTGGCGTACAGCCCCCTCCTTCAACGCACTGTCGGTACTGCCCATTCGTCACTTCGTACTTATCGAACCAGTAGGAACTGAGATGCACTCGGTGTAGGGGGCGAGCATCTTGTAGCCCGTCCTCCTCACCCATCAAAAACCCTCCGGCTGGTATCACCACCATCCCCTCCGGTTGAGCAATGCCGCGCTGAGCCAGCTGCTTCAGTTCCTCTTCCTGTGCAGCCCGTAGTTGGTCGTTCATCCTCGCGATCGCCTCCTCGTCCTGTACATTCGGCGCTTGTTCCCGCATTGGACTCGGCTGTAGGCGCGGCGAGCCAGCAACCGGATGGTCGCTCTTTGACGCTGCTCCGGTAACCTGAGCCGGAGCCGGTGGCATTGATGCACTGTCGGTGTTCCTGACCGTCTCAATGAGAACGGTGGTCCTGACGACATCTTGGGCAAGGCCTTTGTTCTCACCGCCCCTCTTGGCATCATCCTTCCTCCTTTTCCCGATCATCGTAAAATCGAAATCGGGGATATTTGAGAGGAGAGGCGTGGCGTAGGTGATCGGCAGCGCAAAGGACATCCCTTCAGGCACGATGCCGGAAGGATGGGTGAATTTGGTGGTCAGGATTCCCACCACCTCCCCGCGTCGATTGAAGATGGCTCCTCCGCTGTTGCCGGGGTTGATGGCCGCATCCACTTGAAAGACACGCTGGACACCCCTCGTCCGCACCGCCGCAATCCGGCCGCGGGTCACGGACACTTCCCGGAGCCCGAACGAAAATCCGACGGTGATGATTTCTTGATCGAGTCGCACGGCACCCGCATAGCCAATGGGCGCTTCCGTCAGTCCCACCGTTTCAATCTTGAGCAAGGCCAGGTCGTGTTCAGAATCGGTGCTGATGAGGATCGCCGGCGCGCGGAATTCCCCGGCGGTCACGACGAAGATCCGCTTCGCATTGGCGACTACGTGGTCCGCCGTCAGGATATACCCGTCGCTATGGACAATAACCCCGCTCCCCGCCGGCCTTGCGGCTGGTGCATCCACTCGCTCGGCCCCCCAGAGGCTACTGGAGCCGGCGACGATCATCACCCACAGAAACAATGCTATTCGTCTCATGGTCGAATCGGGATCATCACACTAATCGCACCGGCATTTTGTCCGAGTCTGAGTCCCTCCCGGGGATAGCCGGTCCGGTCCAGTTCCCCTTTGGGTTCGCCATGACAATCCAGGCATTTCCTTGTCGTATAGAGCGGAAACATCAGGCGCAACGACCCGCTCTTCGCCGTGATTTCGCTGATCACTTTCTCACGGGGGTACGAGGGATCGGCAAACGCCTCCAACGCCGTTCGTTCAACAGCATCCGGCTCATTCAGGGGATTACGAGGCGCCAGCGCCGTCTGCTTTAGTCGTACGTGTGTCCGTACAGTGAATCGGGCGCCCACTCGCGCGCCAAAGATCGCGGGAATAAACTCTTTGAGTCCCTCACCTCGTCGATTGATCTCAGGTTGGGCTTCCGCGACCACCTGTTTGCTGACCAAGGCCAGTTCTTTGAGTAGCTTCTTCGCCCGGGCCGGAATTCGCGCCGTCTCAAGACCTCGCAGGTCGATACCTGAGCGACTGCGAAAGACGTCCAGTAATTGTCGCTCGAACTCGTCAGGCGTAAAATCTTTTTCCCTATTCTCCTGCTCATCGACCAGGGCTTGATGCTCGTTGATCACATTTCGGCCGGAATCGAGCAGGACCGCTAGTAGACGAGCAGTCGTCTCGAGTTCAAGGATGGTTTGAAGGGAAGCGCCGGATTCCGGCTGGCGATCCTTAGCGCAAGCACCTTCGCTGCTTGCCCAACCGGCCGCGGCACAGGCCAGTAACGATGCGATAACCCACCGCAGGCGACTAGCCATAACGTCGACCCTGCTGCGTACGCATGGTGGAAGAACTCGTGAGGCGCGATCCCCTCTCCGCTACGTCACGGACAAGAAACCACTCACAGACGGATGGTACTTTTGGTCACAGGTGAAGTCAAGATGTGCGGGCCGCCTCCCTCGCTCCCTCCCCGGACCGATGGATGTCGATCATGACGTTATCGGTGTCACGCTCGAACATAACGAAAGCCCCTTCACCGCCTCATGGCTTACGCGACGGTGACCGAAGAAACGTGCGCGACCATCATGACGGATGCCAACAGCACTCAGTGACGACTGATCGTCATCACGTCACCTCCTCCGCTGAAATATTGCTGCGTATCGGGCGGGCAGCGTCGGCCCTCTCCTTTCTCAACGACAACCAGCCGCTGCTCGCCCGGTCCTTGCGCACCGCCCTACTTAGAACCCGTCTCCCTACTGAGCTGGGACGGAAATTTTATATTCGTCGAAAGGCGTCGTCAACACCGCTATTCTGAAGAGCTCGTCTGCTGCCTTAGGGTTAATTCCATAGTCTCGGTCCTTAAGCATCTTGAACCACATGCCCATTTTGCTCCGCACTGTCACTAAATCGCCCCTTATCGCCGCTTTCTTCATGAGAATCAGCTCGCTGAGATACGGATCCCAATTGGCTGGTTCATTATTGGTGGTGGGATATTTGCTTTTATAAAAATTCACCGAGCCGGTGAGTTCATCCATCCACATCGTCGATTCAGCCAATGCAACCCCCCCGGCGAACAGGACCAGCGCACAGGAGACTGCAACGATTGTCATGAGTATTCCTTTCATGGGAGCCTCCTTTCTTCATTCAATCGAAGGGTGTCAACACCGACGGAACTAGAACGCAATGTGCTCATAGCCTTTTCCGCAGGGGTACTAGTTGATCACGTCTTTCGAAGGCCCACGCGCGACCGGTACCCCAGCCGGACGTTTTCTGTTGTGCTCGTCTCAGGCGCCTTCATCGGCCTCTCCATCTCCTGAACTCCCGTCTTCCTAGCCGTTTGGCCGACCCCGCTCTTCGGGATCCGGAGAACGGGGCCAACCCACCGAAGTCGACCGCATGCCTTAGTAGGGGATCACGTGCAAACAGTCCTTGCTCTCGTTGTTCCAGACCACATCGCACAGGTTCGACATGCGCGCCACGATCTGCGCGGCCACGCCGCCTGTCCCACCGAACAGCCCGCACCAGCCCAGGGTCACAAAGCCCCAGTGCAACGGCGCGGCGAAGAGTTCATCGACGAACCAGAATGCATGGCCCCACTCGTTGAGCCCCACATTGGGCAGAATCATCATCGGCCCCACGATCGCTCCCACCAAGGGAAACGAGACCGCCTTGCTGAACTGCGGCAGCCGGGTCATGGCATACAGGTAACTCGCGACTCCCATGGTGATGTATAACGGGAAGGTGAAGTAGAAGGCGACGATATGACTGGCGGTGAAGCTCGTATCGCGGATGATCACCTGGTGCCATGACGCATCCTGCTCCAGGGTATAACTCCCGGCCCAATACACGCCGAACACGTAAATGGCGAGCCACATCATCCAATAAAAATACCGTTTGAGCTCCGTCTTGGGGTCCAAGTTGGCCAGGTTGCGATCCCGCGTACTCCAAATCCACCCAATGATAGCGGACGCGTTGATGATGTTGGCAATCACGTTAAAACGCCACAGGCCCATCCAGACATTTTCGAACTCCGGCGTCATCGAGTCCAATCCGTGTGAGTAGCCAAAGATGCGCTGAAACGTGACCTCGGCTCCAACTATGAACAATATTGCAAACCAGCCTATCTTGAGGGGCCGCGAATTGTACCATAGCGACATGTCATACTCACGGTCACCCCCCCATGTTGTTGTACTAGCCATGTTCCTTACCTCCTTACAAGCACTCGAGAATCACCCT
>SPAX01000129.1 GCA_005239475.1 Nitrospira sp.
TAGTGCCTGCAGGCGCGCATGCGCGTCCGCCGTCAGGTGCTGGCGGTATTCCGATACATTGAAGTGCGCATGTGCGCGGGGCTCCTCCTCGGCCAGCCATTCGATCACATGGAGCACGGTGACGGACCCGTTCGCCTGTCGCGCGAGATCCACCGCGAATCCGAACGCCTGCAATGCCGACGGCGAGAAGTCCATCGGACACAGGATCCGCCTGAACACGACCTCCTCCGGCATGGTCGGAAGTGCGTGCGGTGGCACCGTCAAGATCGGACAGGGTGCTTTTCGTAGGACCTTCTCCGTCACCGAACCCAGCAGGAGCCGATCGAATCCACCGCGGCCGTGCGTCCCCATGACGAGGAGGTCCGTTGCCATGCGCACAGCGTGATCCACAATCGTCGCGGCGGCGTCTCCCGCGTCAGTCGCAAGTGCTACGTCGAGCGTCCCAGCGCCAGCGGCGTCAACCGCCCGGCGCAGCTCGCTCAGGATCTCGTCGCGCGTCATGGGGTACAGCATGCGAACCGAATCCCCGAGTGCACCGGACCGGACCTGCATCGGATCGAACGTGGGCACGACATGCAGCACCGTCAACGTGGCCTCATACCACCGCGCGAAGGCGGTGGCATAAGCAAGCGGGCGACTCGACACATCGCTCAGGTCAATCGGACAGAGGATATTCCTGAACTCGACCACGCTCATCCCTCCTTCGCCATCGATTCCGCCGCAGAGCCGTCGTGGTGTGACCGTACCACAACGCCGCCGGCAGCGGCTGCGGTACCATCAGGGGGCGAGGCTCCCGGGTGGCGTGAGCCCACAGCAACGGAGAAGCCGTGAGCCCTACGAAGAACCCGAAAGGCCGGAAGCGTAATCCAGCACGACAGGCCGTCGAGGAAGAAACGCCCAAGGCCAAGATCCTGCGCACCGCGCACGTGCATCGCTCCCGCGCGCACACCTCGTCAGCCGGACGCCGCCGCCAGACGCGGCGGGACACGAAATAGACTCAGGCACGCGAAGCCAGTATCTCTGCGACCGCGCCACACCATGAAGCTGGCCGTCTTCGACACCCACACGTACGATCGCGAGGCCCTCGCGGCCGCCAACGATCGCTATGCGCACGAGCTCACCTATCTCGAGCCTCGCCTGACGCGACATACTGCGTCCCTGGCCTCGGGGTTTCCGGCCGTCTGTTCGTTTGTCAACGATCGGGTTGATTCCGAGGCGCTGGCAATCCTGTACGCCGGAGGCACTCGGTTGATCGCCCTTCGATCCGCGGGCTACAACCATGTGGACCTCGCTGAGGCTGCCAGGCTCGGGCTGGTGGTCGTCCGCGTGCCAGAATATTCGCCCCACGCGGTTGCTGAGCACACGGTCGGGCTGGTCCTTGCTCTCAATCGCAAGATACACCGGGCCCACAACCGGGTGCGAGAGGGGAACTTCTCGCTCGATGGCCTGGTGGGCTTCGACCTCTTTGGAAAGGTGTGCGGCATCGTCGGCACAGGCAGGATCGGCGCGGTCGTCGCTCGCATCATGCGTGGGTTCGGTTGTCGCCTGCTCGCGTTCGACAGGAGTCCAAATCATGGGCTCGCCGCGGAATTGGCGATTCAGTACGATTCAGTACGTCGAATTAGCGGAACTCTATCGGGAAGCTGACCTTCTCACCCTGCATGTCCCACTGACCCCTGGAACTCATCACCTGATCGACGCCGCAGCGCTTGCCCAGATGAAGCAGGGCGTCATGCTGATCAACACGGGCCGTGGCGCCCTGGTCGACAGCCGTGCGTTAATCGACGCGGTCAAACGCGGGCACGTTGGCGCGGCGGGCCTCGACGTTTACGAAGAAGAGGAAGGCGTCTTCTTTCGCAACCTCTCCGACCAAGTGTTGCAGGACGATGTGTTGGCCCGCCTCCTCACCTTTCCCAACGTGCTCATCACATCGCATCAGGCGTTTCTGACCCGCGAGGCCTTGGCCAACATCGCCCACGCGACGCTGTCGAACGTCAGTACGTTCGAACGGGGCGAGCAGCTGTCGAACGAGGTCAGAGCCGAACAGGTCTTGGCGACGGCGCCGGAACGAACAGCCGACCCGTATTCTTGAAACGCTTTACCCGTGTTCACTCGCGAGGGTGGGCTGGCCGGCGGTATCTGGATTGCTGCCGTTGAGCACCTAACCGATCACAGGATGCGAGTCGAGCGGACGCGCCTCATCCGGCGGCAACTCTCGGACCGGTGCACCAACGTACGTGGCATCAGCCTTCAGCCGCGAGAACTTCGGAACGAGGCTGAGTGCACCGACCTGGCAGCGGGCGCCTGCCTGCACACCGATGCCGACAACGGTTCCCAGTCCAATCGTGACGTGGTCGCCGAGCCGAACGGCCGCCGTCTTGACGACCCCGTGTTCCACGGTGTGCCCCGACAGATGCACGCCGTCGCCGATCACGACACGGTCGCCGAACTCCAGCAGATTGTGGTCGTTGATGGCGAGGCTGTTAACGTAGACGCCGCGACCGAGCCGTGCACCGTTGAGACGTAGATAGAACGTCCACAGCGGAGTGGCGCGAAAGACCGAGCCCGCAAACAGCCGGACCACGTGCACCGATACCATGTACCGAACCCAGCACAGGAGCGGCCACTCCAGCGCCTTGATGGGCATGTCGACGTTCACCGGTGTTCGCCATCCCAGCCAGCGCGTGGAAAGCGCCGACAGGACCATGAGGCTGAACGCAAACAAACCATATGCGGGCACAAACGCCATGCTGAGCACCACGATGCGCACGAGCACGAACGGGTAGGTTCGAAGCGCGAAGAACTCCCACAAGAGGGCACCGGGCAGCATGGCGAGGCCAAAGACCAGACACTCGACGAAGAACACGGAGAGGAGCGTCCACGTGACACGGAACCGCACGCTCATCGTCGCGAGCCTTCGCCTCGATGTCCCGTCTTGTTCGTCGCTATCCGCACGATCGAGACCTTCCTACCGATCGGCATCGCCAGGCGCGAGTACCATGTCCCGCATGGGGGCTAATGCCTTCGGTCGATCGCAGGCCGAGCACTGAAGCCTGGACGAGGTGGTGCATTCAGCCATCCTCACGAGGGGCGTTCGATGAAATGGTCGACGAAGCTCGGCACGTTCGCGGGAATTGACGTCTACGTCCACACGACGTTCCTGATTCTGATCGCCTGGGTTGCTTTTGCGCATTGGCAGACAGGACACAGCGCAGCCGCAGCATTGGAAGGGGTCGCGTTCATTCTGGCGTTGTTCGCATGCGTCGTACTACACGAGTTCGGGCATGCTCTCACCGCGCGACGATTCGGCATCAAGACACGCGACATTACCCTCTTACCCATCGGTGGACTCGCCCGGCTCGAGCGAATGCCTGATGATCCCAGGCAGGAGTTGTGGGTGGCGCTCGCGGGACCCGCCGTGAATGTCGTGATCGCGGCGTTGTTGTTCGCCCTCTTACAGGTCACCGGCACCTTCACGCCGATCGGCACGCTCGGCGTGGCCACCGGCTCCTTCCTTGAGCGACTGATGATGCTGAATGTATTTCTCGTGGGCTTCAACATGCTTCCGGCCTTTCCGATGGACGGCGGGCGTGTGCTGCGAGCGATGCTGGCGATCCGCATGGACTACACGCGGGCGACCCAGATTGCCGCCAACATCGGCCAGGGGATGGCGTTCGTGTTCGGACTGCTTGGGCTCTTCTTCAACCCGTTCCTGATGTTCATCGCGCTGTTTGTCTGGATCGGCGCTGGCCAGGAAGCCGCCATGACCCAGATGAAGGCGGCCCTCGGGGGCATTCCCCTGGAGCGGGCCATGATCACGGACTTTCGAACGCTCGCTCCACGGGACTCACTTGCGCGTGCCGTCGATCTGCTGTTGTCCGGTGCGCAGCAGGATTTTCCGGTCGTGGACAACACGGCAGTCGTCGGCATTCTGACGCGGGCGGACCTGCTCACGGCGCTCGCACGTCAGGAGCAGCACGTTCCCGTAGGCGACGTTATGCGTCGTGATTTCTTGGTGGCCGACGCGTCGGACATGATCGACGTCGCGTTCCAACGTCTGCAGGGGCATGAGTGCCATATCATCCCGG
>SPAX01000013.1 GCA_005239475.1 Nitrospira sp.
AACGGCTGAGGCAGTCCTCAAACGATCGGCGGCGGATTTGCTCGGGAATTCTTACGAATCCGTATTTGCCGAGGGAGAGACCATCCGGGCAGTGCTTGAAGAGGCACTCAGGCATCACCAACATGTCAGTCAGAAAGATTTGCCCTATGAGAGCCAGGACCGGACTCCGCACACCATCCGGGTGAGCACGGCCGAGCTCACAGGGGACGATGCAGAACCGGCCGGCGTCATCCTGCAGGCTCAGGATGTCACCGACTGGCTTGCGCTCGAGCAACGAGTCCGCGTCGCGGATAAGCTGGCGGCATTACACACGTTGTCGGCAGGAGTGGCCCATGAGTTGCGGAATCCCCTGAGTGCCATGGACTTGAATCTCCACCTATTGGAAGAGGAACTCAGGGAGCGCGCATCCCTGCCGGAGCAGGGAGCGCGCTATCTTCATGTCTTGAACGCGGAATGCCACCGCCTCTCAGTCATTCTCGACAATTTCATGAAGTTCGCCCGCCCTGGGTCGGTCGGCCTCCACGAGGTGAACATCTCCGCCCTGATCGAGCACATCATGGCGCTGATGCAATTCGAGGCGGAGGAGCGGAAGATCCGCCTCGAACAGACGGTGGAGGAACCGTTGCCGTCCGTTTTGGGCGACGAGACGGCCATCAGTCAGGTCCTGGTGAACATTGTCGTCAATGCGTTTCATGCCATGCCGAACGGCGGGCTCTGTCGCGTCGCGGCCGAGGCCCGTCACGCCAACGGCACGCGCTGGCTCGTCGTGTCGGTGAAGGACACGGGAATCGGCATCAAGAAAGAAGAGCTCGCGCGGGTGTTTGAACCGTTCTATACGACGAAGTCCAGCGGAACCGGTCTGGGTCTCGCCATCGCCTATCGCATCATGGAAGATCATGGTGGAACCATCCAGGTATCCAGTACGCCGGGGATCGGCACCACCGCGGTGCTGACATTCCCTGTCGCAGTCGAAGAGGCGCAACCAGTAGCGGTGACCTCATGAAGCCACGTGCACACATTCTCGTCGTGGATGACGAGATCAATATCCGTGGGGCGTTGGTCACGATGCTCGAGAAGAAGGGGCACCAGGTGCGCGGAGTTGCCACGGCAGAGGAAGGGTTGGCACAACTGGAAGCGGCCCCTGCCGAGTTGGTCATCACCGACCTTCGGATGCCGGGGATCGGGGGCATGGAGTTTCTGTGTCGGCTCAAAGACGCATGGCCGGATACGGAAGTCGTGGTGATGACCGCCTACGGGTCCATCGATACGGCAGTCGAGGCGATGCGACTTGGCGCGTACGACTATCTTACCAAGCCCATCGATCGCGAGCGTTTTCCTATCGTGGTCGACAAGGCGCTGGACCGACACGCGTTAACGACCGAGAACAAGCAACTCCGAGATCGACTCGAAACCAGGACGCGCTTCGATCAAATGGTCGGCGAGAGCGAGCCTATGCAGCGGGTCTACAGCCTGGTGGAGATGGTGGCGGACAGCGACGTCACGGTGTTGCTCACGGGAGAAAGCGGGACCGGCAAGGAACTCATCTCCCGGGCGATCCACCATAAGAGCCCCAGAGCCGACGGCCCGTTCATCACGTTGAATTGTGGAGCCCTGCCGGACAATCTCTTCGAAAGCGAGTTGTTCGGCTATGAAAAAGGCGCGTTTACCGGCGCCATGGCGACCAAGATGGGGCGGTTCGAACTTGCCGACGGCGGCACGCTGTTGCTGGATGAGGTGGGTGAGCTGTCCCTCAAGTCGCAAGTTGATTTTCTGCGCGTGTTGGAGACGAAGGAATTCAGGCGCCTAGGCGGAACGAAGCTGCTCAAAGTCGATACCAGGATTATCGCCGCCACCAATCGTAATCTTGAAGAAGCGGTCAAGCAGGGAGACTTTCGGGAAGACCTCTACTACCGGCTCAATGTCGTGCCCATTCGCCTCCCGCCGCTCCGTGATCGAGCGGACGATGTTCCTCTGCTGGTAGACCGGTTTCTCGCGGAGTGCTCTGCGCAGCATCACCGTGAGCCCAAAGACGTGTCACGGGAGGCTATGCGGCTATTGCGGTTGTATGGGTGGCCCGGAAACATTCGCCAGCTCAGGAACCTCATGGAGCGGTTGGTGGTTACGGTGAAAGATGCGATGATCCAGCCGGAACACTTGCCGGAAGAAATCCAGGCCAGCAAGGAGGACGCGCGTACAATGGTGGTGACACTGGGAACATCTTTGGATCAACTTGAGCGAGAGGTGATTCAGCGGACGTTAACAGAAATCACGAACCATCGAGAGAAGGCTGCCAAGTTGCTGGGTATCAGTCTCCGGGCCCTCCAATATAAAATCAAAGAGTACGGTATCCGGGACTAAGCACGCGTTCTGTTCGGCCATTCGATTCGAACTCCCCTCGTCTGACCCATTGCCCTGCCTGATGCTCAACTCTTACGTCTGTGCACTCGCCCCTGTGCTGATGGGCGTAGGATTAGTGCTGATTCTGGTAACTACTCAGGTAGATAGGCTGAAGACTGAAGGCTTTTAGTCTTCAGCCTGCAGCCTGCTATTGAAGGATTCATCTCTGCTTGAACCCACGGTCGTAGAAACCGAGACGGTTTTAAATGGTTTGATTCGTGCTTTGCGAGATAATTTATAGCCTTCAGCCTGAACACCTGAGTAGTTACTGATTCTGCAAGAATCACCGTGTCTGCTTGCCTGGGAGGAAGCGCTAGCTGCAATTCTTGCAGGAGTCGATGAGCTATCAGAGGGTGGGATGTATTGCCCATCATCACAGCCGAGTTCGACCACCCGGTCTGAGCAGGGAACGTCATGGATTAAGTGGATGACCCTGCTGCAGATGGAGATGACGGATCGTTCTACGGATACCCTGACACGATGTCCGCTCGTCTCTCTCAGAGTTCATTCACAAATCTTGCGCATGTCAGAGCCACCAATTGCCCGTCAGGCTCTCGCCCACACCTCTTTTCTGCAAGAACTGCAGAGGCCACACGCTTGCAAAGAGCCTCGATCTGCAAATAATGCAGAGGGATCTCCAGCAGCTGCCACACAATCTGCCTTGCTCTGTAAGCCTATGTCGTAAGTCCTCGATTTTCATCACCCCAAGCCCGTCGAGACGCTCAATTGTTCTGCGGCACCTTCCATGCAGTATTCCCATTTGTGTCACGACCAGTCGATCGGAGATGGAGAGGGGTATGTCCAACAGGAACGCAGGAAAATTTCCCCTTATTGAAAAAGTTCTTGCGGGCAGCTGTTTGGTCACAGTCGGTGTCTATACGCTGTCTGAGTCGGCGTTTACCCTGAGCATCCTCTCGGTCACACTGTTGGCACTCGTGGCTCTCTTCAAGGAAACCTTGTCGTGAAGCCATACGTTCCGGGGCTGCGGAGACGAATGGTTCGTTTGGTAGCGCAACGAGGCGCGGAGGTGAGATGAGTTCGAGGACGAACGAGAAGCAGGCGGGAGCCCTGTGAAGTTGTCTGGTATCTCGGCTGCTATTGACCTGGCCATCAGAGCGTACCAGAAGGATGGAATTTCAACCTACTTATCGCGCTGATTATGGTGATCGTCCTGTATGCAATACTTCGCGATGTCAGGGCACTGAGCCGGTTGGCGGCTCGAAATGAACAGACACCGTCGTTCGACACGATGATCTCGCTCCAGAGGTCTTCATGAGGAGGACGGTCACAGCACACAATGCAGAAAGGAACGACTCATGGACCCATTGATTAGCGCAAAGCGTGAACGTNTGATCGACGTAGGCCCGGCAGGATTCCATCCGCCCTGTGCGATGCAGCTTGGTGTCACTCATCCCGATTCCGGATTCGGGCTGTCGTATGGTGACCATGCCCCGGAGGATGAGGTCATCGCTGAGTCTGCAAGGCAGCTGTTTACCCGGAAGAATCCGACGATTTTCCCGGGGCCGTTGTATTTATGGGCCTGGCATGCGGAATGGACGGCGAAAGGGCAAGCGTTATTGAAACTTGCGGCGGAGATCCCGGACGTCATGATCATTCCGATGCCGGACTATCGGCCCAAGTACCCCAAGATCGATCCACTAGAGGTCATGAACCCGAATCATCCGAACCTGACGATCTGGGGAAACAAAATCGAAGTGGCCCTGTTCATCGGCATTCACTGCCATTACGCCAACCTGGCGTTGCGGATGGTGCGGGCCGGAACGAACTGCCTTACGATCGCCTACTGCCATGACATTCATGAAGACGCGATGCTCAGCGTACAGGAGGTCGATCCGAAGAAGATGGACCATGTCATCGACATTTTTCGAACCGTTCGGAAGGAATTGGGCATCGAGATGCGGAAAGACGGGAAAAATGTCCTGCTGACCGAGACACAGAGTCGCGCGAACCCTGGAGTCGAGCGAGTGAATCCACGTCCGGCGTAAAGAATGGAGCCCGGCGTGGGAAAGAAGGCCAAACAAAAGAGGAGCACGCACATGGCGGTGAAAGCTGAACGCTCGATGGAACCACCAGCAGTCAGACCCTCTGCGTCGAGCGAGGAATGGATCGCTCGAATCGGTCGGCTTCAGGATGCCCTGGCGGTGTGTCCATCGGATATCGTGGCACGGTGTGAACTGGCAACGTTATTGGAGAAACTGGAGCAACCGGAAGAGGCCCTGTGTAATTGGTACGCGGTCCTGGCCTGCGACCCCAACAGTCTGCACGCGCGAGAGGGGGTGGCTCGATGCCGGCAACGAACCGGGCGGCCCCTCAGTCCATTCTGTGAGAGGAACCATGCCCACGATTTGGGGCCATCTTGAGCACGTCGACACAGCGCCGGCGCATGCTCCGAAGATCCGGGTGAGGACCGTATTGCCTGGCGGAATCGTCATACGGGTCCGCGCCAACATTGGGGCACAGACTCTCATCGCCAGAGGAACCGAGCCGGTTGATGTGTCGGGTCTACGGGAGGGCGAATTCGTGGAAGTGTCCTATCGGCATGGTAGGGAGGGAAGGTTGGATGCCGACACGATCTACGTTCGACCGGAGCAGGCCGTCGTCGGCTAGGGCAGTCACGGGCGGTTCGGTTTTACCATTCGTCAGTATCGTGTAAAGAGGGATCATCATGCCGGTAATCTGGGGCCATGTCGAATCGGTCGTGAACCAACCGAAATCTCCTCCGAGCCTGGTGCTGAACACGAGGATACCATTTGGGACTCGTCGCACCGAGTGCATTGTGGGAGTGGGTGCCAGGATTTTGAAAGGCTTTGAGCGGCTGAGCCTCGACGAAATTCGTCCCGGCGATTTCGTGGTAGCGACTATTGCGGAGCATTCCGGTTGGCTGGAAACGGAAAGGATAGAGGTCATCGTGTTTCGAAACGATTCGGTGATGGGAGTTGGTGAAGGGTGATGCCGACCGACGCCAACCAGTTACGTCCGGTGAGCGGAGAGGAACAAGGACTATGACAGCGAAGAAGGGCTGCATGGTGGTTCGAACCGGAGGATGCGCAGCAATTGGTCAACGACGTGCTGAACGATAGTTTCAACCAGTGCTGCACAGTACCAGAGTGGAGGGCCACGTAGTCAGGCTCCGCGAGCAGGAGGGGTGATCATCATCAACACAACACAGGAGGAACTCATGGCAGCCAAGCGTAAGACAGCAGCGAAGACATCCAAGAAGACCACCGCGGCGCGGAAAAAGAAGAAAAAGTAATCCCGGAACCACCGTTATGCCCATGAAGAGAGAGACCGACGTCCTGGTCGTGCAGTACCCGAGAGGCTGTACGGCGATCGTCTGGTTCGATCCGGTCGCAGGGTCGATCACAACGAGTCATGCGGGTCTGCGCGCTACGCTTCGACGAGGAGTCAAGAGCTGGGAGGGGTGTCTTGTCTTGCCCCACGATGGGCAAGCCTTCTTGGCTGCGGTGTATGACCATCTGTTCCTCAACGGGTATGCCGTCCAGTGGGTGAAGGTTAAGGCGGTCCTAGAGGTGAACGATAGGTATCGTGTCTAGTACGGAACAGATCGATATGGCCCCATTTTCAGCATGGCTTCCCGCGCGTCCCAATCAGGACTTCGATCTGACGGTGAAGATCGTCGGGAGAAGCGCATCGGGTCTCATCGATGAACTTGCGCCTATTGTCCAAGCCTTGACCCTTCACGGTTGCCAGGTAATGGTTCAGACCGGCAGGCTGAATGGTGGCTCAGGGCACTTGGTGTTGCGCCTCAGAATTGCGTCGCGCCCGTTCTACTCGATGGGGCATGGATGCGATGTGGTCGTGTATCTGGATCAGGACCCTCCGGAATTCGGGCGATTCGGTCTGCAGTCAGGCAGCGTGCTTGTCTGGGACCCGTCTGAACAGTTACGTCTTCACCCTCAGCTGCCTGATGGGATCATCGCCTACCCGGTTCCTCTCCGGGAGCTGAACGCGCAGTACAGCCAGGACACATGGGGGAAAGGGGTTGTGGCGATGGGAGTGCTGGCCTATCTACTTGGCTTCTCCGAGGAGGCCCGACGGGTCTGCCTGAAGTCCCTCTCGGCATCCCGTTTGTTCGACAGCGGGTATCAGTTCGCGTCCCGCTCGCTCGTCAAGCATGACATCTATTCCCTTCCACTCGCCGCGCGCGGTGATGCGCGCATCGTGTTGAGTCCGGAAAAATCCGTGAAACTCGGGTTTGCCGCGAGTCACTGCCAATCTGGAACGGACTGCGTCAGCGAGCTGGAACGATCACCGACACAGTGGATCGCCAGACACCTCGCTATGGCCGACAAGATGGTCTCGGTGCTGCACAGCGAGCAGTTTCCAGACGTCCAGGCTTATCGAGGCCCGCACGGAAAAGTTTTCGCGTTCCTTCGTGGAGATGAGGCCTCGATCTTGTCCTCGCTGAATGGCGGTGCCGACCCGAGAATCCTTGTCGCGGCTGATGCAGCCGACGCACTGCGACTGTTGGTCGTCGGACATCGATTGATCGAGGCGAACCGGGCCGGTGTGGTGGGAGTCGTGGTCGAAGAAACCCTCACGGCACGTCTCGAAAGTGTCGGGGTCGGAGCATTGGCAGCGGCCGTGAGCGGGGAAAAAGCGGATGCCGCAGACGGAATCGACGGAGCTGAAGAAGATGGGACGTCGACCATGCGGGCCGAGCGTGAGGGGGAGGACGACGCAGAGGTCGGATTTATCGCCTGGGGGGCGACCCAGGGCGTGGTTCGTGACGCACTGATGCTGTGCCGGAATCTTGGCATGAGCGTCGCTGCCTTGTACCCCAAGCAGATGGTGCCGTTGCCGGTGGCGCAGTTGGAGTCGTTCGCTGGTACCGTAAAACGCGTAGTGGTGGTGGAGTCCGGTTTGACGAGGACGCATGCGGATCGTATCGAGGGGGCCTGCTCGTTTCGACCCTCTGTGGTCATTCCCAAAAAGGGAACGGCCCTGACGGCGATGGACTTGTTTATGAGGGAAGACCTTGGAGCAACACGCGACAACCGATCGAAAGGAGTTCAGGATGAGTCAGCATGAAATGACCGTTGGTCCGGAAGGCTATTTGGCCACTCCCGTTTCATCACGGGGGGTCGTGCTTCCGTCGAAGGGAGAAGGCCTTGTACTGGGTAAGGTCGTCTCCGAGCAACAGGCGATTGACGAGGCAGCCCGGCGGCTCCTCAATGCCAAGAATCCCACAATTTTCCCCGGACCGTTGGTGTTGTGGGCCTGGAATGAACAGGCCAAGCAAGAGGCTAAGGTCGTCAAGGCATTGGCCAAGGCGATCCCGGCCAAGCTCATTCCGATGCCGGATTATCGGCCGAAGTACCCGAAGATTGTTCCGGAGAAGGAGATCAACCCGAACCATCCGAATCTGACCATCTGGCAGAATAAGATCGATGTCTGTCTCTTCGTCGGCGTCCATTGCCACCAGTCCAATATCGCGTTGAAGATCATCCGTGGCGGGACCAACTGTTTCACCATCGCGCTCTGTACCTTCAATGGCGATGACGAGGCACACATCACGATCCGTGATCTGACAGCCGCTACAATTCAGCGTATAGTGGATGCCGTTGAACGGTTGAAGCGGACGAGGCCTTCCTAGAGTTAGTATCAGTCTGTCGCTCATCAGGAACTATTTAGAGAACCATAGGAGAATGCCGTGAGATATCTATGTGCCGCGCTGATTGCCGCGCTTGCTGGAGCTGGGGAAGTGGCCTGGGCGTATGAAGAAACAATCGTATCGGAGGGCGGAACCCTCGTCGGCACCGTGACGCTGGAGGGTAAGGTGCCTAAGCCGAAGGGCTACAATCTCACTACCTTGCCGGACCAATTCTATTGCGGGCGCATTTCTGATGGGCAAGGCTGGCGCATCCTGCAACCATTCCAGGTCGGGCCGGCGGGCGAGTTTCGCGAGGTGGTGGTCTATCTGGAAGAGATCGACAAGGGCAAACCCTTCGTGGAGAAGAGCGTCCCGCAAATCGAAGCGAAAGACTGCCTCTTCGTCCCGTTCACGTCCGTCGTGCGGGACGATCAAACGGTGACGGTGGTCAACATGGACCCCGTCATGCACGACATTCAGGCCTATGAAACGTCGAATTTGGGTGCGCGCGTGTTGTTTAACGTCCCACTGCCGATGAATCCGGCACACCCGCGCAACTTGAAGGATCGCACCGATGCCGGGATGTATCACAAACACATGGCCGGCCCGCCGATGAAGCAACTAGTCAATCTCACCAAGGGCCGCCGGATCTTCGTCATGCAATGCGGCTTCCACGCCTACATGGAGAGCTGGGGCCTGGCCATCACCAATCCATACTTTGCCAAGACGGACGAGCAGGGCCGGTTCACCATGACCGATGTGCCGCCGGGCACCTATAAGCTGTTCATCTGGCATCCCTATATCCGTACCGCGATAGAGCAAACCGTCACCATTGGCCCGAAGGGGACCGTGGAAGCTAATATCGTGATCCCGGCCCCGACTGGGCGGCTCTACGCCAACGAGGTGATGGATCATCCGTACAATCGCTACAACGTGCTCGAGGAAACACAGAGAGAAATCGATCCAATGATCCACAAGCAGGATCACTGAACAGGGAGTGACAAGGGTGCAACGCACCCAGCACCATCTGGTGAAGCAGGATTCCTGATTGGCACTGGGTGCTGCTGGGCGAGGACCTTTAGAAGGAGAACATGACAAAATCCGAAACTGCCAGTCGCCGGATCGAGGTGCTGGCCATCGGTTTATTTAGTCTCGCCGTCGGAGCCTTGACCGTAGGCATGCCACAAATTGGACAAATCCCAGAGGTGGATAGAGTGGGGGTACTGGTCATGGTCCTTGTTTTTGGCGGTCTCGTGCGGATGCTCGCCGGGATTGCCGATATTCGATGCCAAGAACAGCTTGGAGGGACAGCCCTCAGGATGTATGGCTTCTTCTGGCCATTTGGAAATGGCAAGGTCGTATGGAGGAACCTAAATTTCAATGAAACAGTCTCGCGGGCTTGATCCGGCCTGTCGCACTTTGCCTCTCCGTGAGTATTCGTTGATGAGGCAAACATCCTGCTGGATGTCCAGAGGGAACGCTCCGGCCTCCTGTCTCACAGTTTTGAGGACTACTCTTAAACGATGACCATCCTACTCATTGGCATGCTGGCGATCTATGCAGCCGGTATCGTCCTTCCGCCCTGCTTCCCAGGAAGACCGAGAATCCAGAATATGACCGCTCACGGACTTGCGGCTGGCGCCGGTCTGGTGGGAATCGTCCTCGGCATCGCCGGCCTCCTCGCTTCCGCACCCCTGACACTGTCCTTACCCTCGACCCTTCCCTTTCTGACCTTCGCGATCCGGCTTGACCCCCTCGCCGCCCTCTTCGTGCTGGCCATCTCTCTGGTCGGTCTGGCCGCTTCCATCTATGCACTCGGGTACGTGACCGAATTCTATGGGCGGGCCTCGATCGCAGTGCTTGGGGCGCTTTTCAATGGGTTTCTACTCGCGATGATCCTCGTCGTGATCGCCGACAACGGGTTCTTCTTCCTGATCGTGTGGGAGCTCATGTCGTTGCTGTCCTATTTCCTCGTGGTGACGGAGCACGAGAAGGCCGAGGTGCGTTACGCGGGTTTGTTCTACCTGATCATGACGCATGTCGGAACGGCGTTCATCATCCTGGCCTTCTTGATCTTCTTCCAAGCAGGTGGGTCGTTCTCGTTCGAGGCCTTCCGGCATCCGGAGCAGCCCTTGTCCGAAGGGATGAGAACCCTGGCTTTTCTGATGGCCCTGATCGGTTTTGGCACCAAAGCGGGCATTGTGCCGCTCCACGTCTGGTTGCCCTACGCGCACCCGGCGGCGCCGTCGCATATCTCAGCCCTCATGTCCGGCGTCATGATCAAGACGGCGATCTATGCGCTCATCCGGGTCTATTTCGACTTCCTCGGTGGGCAGTTCCCCTGGTGGTGGGGATTTGTCGTGCTGGTCATCGGCGCGGTGTCAGCATTGTTGGGCGTGATGTATGCGCTGATGGAACATGATCTCAAAAGCCTGCTCGCGTATCACAGCGTGGAGAACATCGGCATCATCCTGTTGGGCATCGGAGCCGGCATGATCTTTCAGACCTACGGGCTCACAGAATTTGCTGCCCTGGGGTTACTGGCCGGGCTCTATCATACGATCAACCATGCCATGTTCAAGGCGCTGCTGTTCTTAGGCGCCGGCTCGCTGCTCTATGCCACCCACACGCGCAACATGGAGGAGTATGGCGGCCTGCTCCGACGCATGCCTTGGACCGGGGTCTTTTTTTTGATCGGGTCCGTGTCGATTTCCGCCTTGCCTCCCACCAACGGATTCGTCAGCGAGTGGCTGGTCTTCCAAAGTCTCTTCCTCAGTTTTCACATCCCAACCGTCTTGCTGAAACTCATGCTTCCGCTTGCCGCGGCGATGCTGGCCCTGACCAGCGTGTTGGCTCTGACCTGCTTCGCCAAGGCATTCGGGATTTCTTTTTTGGCATTGCCACGGAGCTCCCATGCGCGACAGGCGGAGGAAGTGCCGATCACCATGCGTATCGCGATGGGCCTGCTGGCGGTGGTCTGCGTGTTGCTCGGGCTCGCGCCCATGGTCGTCGTCCCGATGTTGGACCGGGTGGTCGCACCATTTGCGGGCATGTCGATCGAGGGGAAAGTGCTGGCGCTGGATGGCTGGGCGCTGGCCCCGGTGAATGTGGAATTCTCCAGCCTTTCGCCCATGGCACTGGCGCTCCTACTGATTGCGTTGTCCGCACTCGGACTGTTGCTCGTCGTAGCATTCGGCGGTCTGGTGAAGCAGCGGTACTACAAGACGTGGGGCTGTGGGATCAACCTCACGCCTCGCATGGAATACACCGCGACCGGCTTTGTTCAGCCGATCAAGCGAGTCTTCAGCACGCTTTATCAGCCGACGGTGAAGTTGGAGACGGAGTTGCTTGAAGAGTCGCGGTACTTCGCCAAACGTCGGCGCTTCGAGTTCCACATCGAGCCGGTCTTCCAGAAATATCTCTACGATCCCGTGGTCGCGTTCTTCATCGGCATGGCCGAGCGCCTAAGAGTGATTCAGGGGGGGAGTCTGCACCTGTACTTGGCGTATATCTTCGTCACACTCATCGTCTTGCTGTTATTCGCGGTGTAACCCGATGGTGCAAGCCATTATTCTCGTTGTTGCCCAAACAATCGTCTTACTGGCCGTGTCGCCATTCCTCGTGGGGCTGATCAGGAAGGTGAAGGCGCGTCTGCAATTACGGCGGGGAGCCAGTGTCTTTCAGCCCTATGCGGATCTCGCCAAGCTCTTCCGTAAGCAGCCGGTGGTCTCCACGACGACCTCGTGGATCTTCACTGCGACGCCGTACATTGTATTTGCTTCTACGCTGACCGCCGGGTTGTTGGTCCCCATCTTTGTTTCCAGTACGCCGCTCAACTTTGCCGGCAACATTATCGCGCTCGTGTATTTACTCGCGCTGGGGACGTTCTTTCTGATGCTGGCCGGCCTCGATGCCGGTTCAGCCTTCGGTGGGATGGGAAGCAGCCGCGAGGCCATCGTCGCTTCCCTGACCGAACCGGCAATGATCCTTTCTATCTTTGCGATTGCGTTGACCAAGGGATCGACCAACTTAAGCACCATTGTCCATAAGACCGCGCTGTTGGAAGGGATCGCGACGGACCCGTCGCCATATCTGATGGCACTGGCAGCCCTCTTTATCGTGGCCATCGCCGAAACCGGCCGTGTGCCAGTCGATAATCCGGCGACGCATCTCGAACTGACCATGATCCATGAGGCGATGGTCCTGGAATACTCGGGACGCTACCTGGCACTGATCGAATGGGCAGCTGGACTCAAGTTGCTGGTGTTTCTCACTTTGATCGCAAACGTCTTCGCACCGTGGGGAATTGCGACGAGTTTGGAGCCGGCCGCGCTGAGCATTGGTCTGGCGATCTATCTCGTGAAGGTTTCGGGATTAGCTGTGCTGTTCGGCGTGATCGAATCGATGTTTGCGAAGCTGCGTTTATTCAGAGTGACGGACTTGTTGGGAGTCGCGTTTATCCTGGCCTTGCTTGGGTTGGTCTTCTTCTACGTCTTGCGAGGATGACATGCCGCTGTTGACTCCGCTCATCGGATCTCAGATGGTGGATTTAGGCTCGGCGCTGTTGCTGCTGACGTGCTTTGCGATTGTGGCGCAGCGGCGGCTCTCTTCCTGTGTCGATTTGTTCGCCTTGCAGTCCGTCTTTCTGGCCCTGACCGCAGCCCTTGTCGCGTTCCTCACCGGGATTCATCACATTTACATCGCCGCCGCTCTCACCATTGTTATCAAGGCCGTGGTCATCCCGCGGATTCTGAAGCGAGTGATCGAGCGGTTGAATGTAAAACGTGAACTCCAAATGAACGTGAACGTGCCGACCGGGTTGTTGATCTGTGGCGCGCTCGTGATATTGGCGTTCTTCATCACCCAGCCCATCATTCCGCTGGGCTTTTTACTCACCCGCGATTCTCTGGCGATCGCGCTGGCGATCATCCTGATCGGCTTTTTCATGATGATTGCGCGCAAAAAGGCGGTGACACAGGTGATCGGCTTCCTGGTGATGGAAAATGGCTTGTTCCTGGGAGCCACGGCGGCTGCGTATGGGATGCCTTTGATCGTGGAGTTAGGTGTCTTCTTCGATGTCTTAGTGGGTGTACTGATCATCGGCATCTATAGCCACCGGATGCAGGACACCTTCGACAGCGTGGATACGAGCAAGCTCACGACCCTGAAGGAATAACACCGCATGTCCTGGCCTCTGGCCCTTTTAGTCGCGGCTCCGGTGATGGCGGGACTCGGAAGCCTGCTCGTGCAACAGCGGCGCGCCATCGAAGTCCTTCAGTGTGCACTGGCTGGGACTCTGCTGGCCGCTGCCGCGCTGGTTGCGGGACAAGTTATCGCTGCCGGCGAAGTGTCTGTGGGGGACTTTCTGCAGGCTGATGCGCTGAGTGCATGGCTTGATCTGATCATTGGCTTCGTGGGGAGCAGCGGGACGTTCTACGCCGTGGGGTATATGGGAGAGGAAATGGATCGTGGGCATCTGTCGTTGAGACGCTACAGCCAGTTTTTCTGCCTGTTCGACCTGTACCTCTCCGCCATGCTCCTGGGCGTAAATCAAGAGAACATCGCCATCATGTGGATCGCTATCGAAGGCTCCACCCTTTGGGCGGCGCTGCTGATCGGATTTGACCGGAGCAAGGCAGCGCTGGAGGCCGGCTGGAAGTATATAATCCTGAGCGCGGTCGGCATTGCGCTCGCGTTGTTCGGCACCATTCTGGTGTATTACTCCTCGGAGCATGTCTTGGGTGTGTCTAGCGAGGCACTGCGCTGGTCCCGGCTCTATCGGGTGGCTGGGGAATTGGATCCTGCTGCGATCAAAGTGGCCTTCATTTTCGCGTTGATCGGGTATGGAACGAAAGCGGGCGTCGCGCCGATGCATACCTGGCTGCCCGATGCACATGCCGAATCCCCCACGCCGATGAGTGCGATGTTGTCGGCGAACATGCTTACGGTCGCCGTCTATGCGATCTTGCGATTTAAGGCCGTGACGGATAGAACCGTTGGGCCAGAATTTGCCGGCAAGCTGATCGTCGGATTGGCGCTGCTGTCGCTCGCCGTCTCGGCGATCTTCCTCCTGGTCCAGCGAGACTACAAACGACTCTTTGCTTACTCCAGCATCGAGCACATCGGGATCGCATTGCTGGGATTCGGCGTCGGCGGCCTCGGGGTTTTTGGGGGCGCGTGGCATTTGATGAACCATGCCCTCGCCAAGTCTACGGCTTTCTATGGCGCCGGCCTCGTGTTTCTTCGCTACAACCATAAATCGCTCGATCGCGTGACCGGGTTGTTGCGTCAGATGCCGGTCGCAGGGACCGCTATCCTCGTGGCCGGCGTCGCCTTGGCAGGGATGCCGCCCTTCGGACTCTTTACCAGCGAAGTGTTGATCGCCATCGGAGCCTACCGCGCCAAACCGGAAGTGACCTACGTGTTTCTGGCTCTGCTTGCACTCGCCTTTGTGACCTTGCTCTATCAAGTGTTACGCATGACGCTTGGAGCGCCGGGGGAGGCAGGCACCGCGTTAGGCAGACAGTGCCGCATCTTTACGAGCGCCGCCGTCGGAATCAACATCGTCGCGCTGGGAACCATCGGCCTCCACGTTCCACCTGGTCTGGAGGTGTTGCTGGCATCCATCGTGAAGATCTTCGGCAGCGGGATGGAGGGGCCTCGATGAATACGATCGTCGCGCCGGTGGTGGTATTTCTCGGCGCACCGCTGCTGGCTGTCTTGCTCAGCTTGGCGACCACGCATGCCCGCCTGTTGCATGGGTTGAATCTCGCCACGATGACCGGCCTGGTCGTATCCGAGATCGCCCTCATGCAACAGGTGCTGGCTCACGGACCCCAGACCGCGCTCTGGGGGTTGGTCTATATCGATGCGCTCTCTGCCTTCATCCTGTTCATCGTGACGTTTATCGGATTGGCCTGCTCGTTATATACGTGGACGTATCTCGATGATTACATGGCTCGGGGTATGATTACGCCGAAGCGTCTGAGCCGGTTCTTTGTTCTGTTTCATGGCTTCCTGCTGGCTATGATCGTGGCGACGATGGCAAACAGCCTCGGTGTGCTGTGGGTGGCCATTGAGGGGACGACGCTTGCCACGACGTTCCTAATTGCATTCTTTCGAAAACGCGAAGGCCTGGAAGCGGGATGGAAATACCTGATTCTCTGCTCGGTCGGCATTGCGTTGGCGCTGTTCGGCACGGTGTTNACCTATTATTCATCGGTCCGNGTCNTGGGAGATGAGAGCANCGCGTTGAATGTGACCAAACTCCTGGAAGTGGCCGGCCAACTGGATCCGCATGTGCTCAANCTTGCGTTNATCTTCCTNTTCGTCGGCTACGGGACCAAGATCGGACTCGCACCCATGCATGCCTGGGTGCCGGAGGCCTATAGNGAGGCGCCGGCGCCGGTCACGGCGATGCTGGCCGGCGTATTGGAAACCGTAGCCGTGTATGCCGTGCTCCGCAGCAAGGCCATCATGGACCAGGCACTCCCGCCGGCCTNCACGGGNAATTTGCTGATGNTGTTCGGACTCATCTCGTTCGTGGTGGCCGCNCTCTTCATNCTGATCCAGCGCGACTACAAACGGTTGTTCGCCTACTCCAGNNTNGANCANATNGGGATNGNCNATGNTNGGNTTNGGGGTAGGGGGACCGCTTGGAACATTCGGTGGCCTGTTCCATTTGCTCAACCATGCGTTGGCAAAGGCACTGGCGTTTTTTGCGGCGGGGAACGTGCATCGCCGGTATGCCACNCGTGAAATCAGCGAGGTGCGGGGACTGGCGAACATTCAACCGATCACGGCGGTGGCGCTGCTCGTCGCNGGATTGGCCTTGGTCGGGATGCCGCCGTTCTCAATGTTTGNCAGCGAGGTCATGGTCGTATCGGCGCTGGCCACTCAAAGTTTTGCCTCTGANACGCTGCATTTGGGANGATTNCTTACGATCATCATTGCCCACGATGTACGCAGTCTCGCGATTGTCACGCTGTTCCTCCTGTTTGCGGTGGCCCTGTTCGGGGGCTTCACCTATCGCGTGGTTTCGATGGTGTGGGGCACCGCGCCGGATGGCGTAAGACGCGGTGAGCCATGGGATGTGGGACATGTGCCACTGATCCTGATTGGCGCCGCATTGGTGGGGTTTGCTGTGGCGCTTCCAGAACCAGTGAGAGGGCTCATGGATCGGGCAGTCGCCATCTTAATGGTGAGGTAAGAATATGGCTGATGCGCGGACCGCGATGACTCGATTGAAGGAGGCCTATGGAGCTTCTATCGTAGAGATGACCCCGATCAATGGAACGCCGAGGCTGCGGGTTAAAAAAGATGATCTGCCTCAAGTGGCGCATTATCTCCACACGCATCCGAATCTGCGCGGCAGCCTGTCGCTTCTCTGGGCCGTGGACCATCGGCCCCGCGAATCACGGTATGAACTCTGCTACCTCTTCACGCTGGCGGAACGCAAAGACTGGCTGCTGCTCTGTACGGATCTGCTGGCCGATGACCGTCTCTTCCCGTCGATCACGCCGCACATTCATGCCGCTAAGTGGTACGAGCGAGAGATTCGCGACATGTTCGGATTAATTCCGCAGGGGCATCCGGACTTGCGACGCCTGATCCGGCACGAACACTGGCCCAAAGGGACGCACCCGCTCAAAAAGGACTTCCCCTGGGACCGCGTACTGGTTCGACAGCAAGGCGAGCATCACTTCCGCCACATTGAAGGAGAAGGGGTGTTTGAAGTGCCGGTGGGCCCGATCCATGCCGGGATCATCGAGTCGGGCCATTTCCGATTTTCTGTGGCAGGTGAGCCCATCATGCAACTCGAGCTGCATCATTTCTGGAAACATCGTGGAGTCGAGAAGCTGTTCGAGCAACAAGAATTGACCACAGCGATACCGTTAGCCGAACGAGTGTCTGGCGATACGACGGTCGGCCATAGTCTCGCTTACTGCCAGGCGGTCGAATTGCTGCTGCACCTGGAAGTGCCACGCCGTGGACGATATCTACGGAGCCTGTTTCTCGAACTGGAGCGAATCCACAACCATCTGGGCGACGTGGGCGCGATCTGTAACGATACGGCGTACGCTCTGCCTCATGCCCATTGTGGCCGGATGAAAGAGCAGATCATGCAGCTCAACGACCGGCTGACTGGCTCGCGATTTCTCCGCGCGGTTAACCGGGTAGGCGGAGTCGCCGTGGATCTCACAACGGTGCAGCTGGCCGAGATTGTCGCCGAACTGGATCGCATCGAAAAGGACTTCTCGGAACTGGAATCGATCATCGCCTCCAATGCCTCCCTGATAGACCGCCTGGAGACCACTGGCGTCCTGACGGAACGCACGGCGTGGGATCATGCGGTTATCGGAGTGGTCGGAAGGGCCTCGGGTATCGATCGAGACCTCCGGCGCGATCGATCGTTCGCCGCCTACGATGAACTGCCGGTCAAGGTGGTCACGTATCGCTACGGCGATGTGCGGGCACGGATGAGGGTCCGTATGGATGAGATTCATGAGTCCATGCGGCTGGTCAGAGAGGTGAGCGCGAAGATTCCGCAGGGGCCGGTCGCCGTTGAACCAAGTCGCAGGCCACAGGCCGGTGAATGGGCCTTGTCAGCAGTCGAAGGCTGGCGTGGCGAAATTGTCTACATGGTGATGGCAGGAGAGAACGGGAAGATTCATCGGTGTAAGGTCCGTGACCCGTCGTTTGTGAATTGGCCCGCGATCCAGTGGGCGGTACTGGGAAATATCATTCCTGATTTCCCGCTCATCAACAAGAGTTTTAGCCTGTCCTATGCGGGGAATGATNTNTNANNGNNNAGNGGNANGNGGNGAGGNGTAGGGGGCATGACAGCAAGTCGGCGTAATTTCTGTCCCAAAACCCCTGACGCCTAACGCTTCACGCCTCACGAGAAAGGAAACATGTTTCGTATTCTCAAAAAGAGCCTGAAAACCGGAGTCGTGACAGGCCAGCATCCCGCAGCCGCACCGCTTGTGGAAGCCTCGGCATCGGAGGCAAAAGACAAAGCCAAGCCGTTCCGTTCCTCGCTGGCGTTTCGCGCGGTGGATACCGGCTCGTGCAATGCCTGTGAGATGGAAATGAATGCGCTCGCGAACCCGGTGTATGACATCGAGCGGTTCGGCATACACATCGCCGCATCGCCGCGCCATGCGGACGCGTTGGTAGTGACGGGGCCGGTCACCGTCAATATGGAAAGAGCGTTGAAAGACGTGTATAAACAAACGCCTGATCCGAAGATTGTCATCGCCCTCGGCGACTGTGCGATCAACTGCGGGGTCTTCAAATGGAGCTATGCCGTCACCGGACCAGTTGAGCGACATGTCCCTGTGGATGTCCGCATTCCAGGCTGTCCTCCGCGTCCGGTTGACATACTCAACGCACTCCAAGAATTACGGGAGGGCTCGAATAAAGACTGAGCCAGCCGAACCTGTCTCTTCCTTCTTCACGACCCACCCCCTGCCATAATCCCGACCATTTCATACCTTGCTGGGACTGGCATGGAGCGCGGGCTTTTCGGCATCATGTCTTTCCCTTTGCGCGCTCGACAACCTGGCAGACACCTGCTCGCCCTTCTTAGCATCACTAAGTATTCCTCTATTAGCGCACCGAAGTTACATTCCTTCGGCTTGCTGCGTGACCGTTGTCCCTAATGGTCCCTCATTGTCCTAAGCAGGGTACTTCACCCCTCATGGACAGCTTGAAGCGGCTCAAAGAAACTAGAACACTTGAAGCGGCGATGTCGGGGGAACCATTTCAAGCGTGGGTGTTTCTCTCGCCCCTTGGTTGCCGGTGGGATGAACGCAATCTCCGACGTGCATTCTACAAGGTGCTTGAAACAGCAGAACTGCGACGGGTTCGTTTTCATGATCTTCGCCACACCCATGTCTCAATGCTGATTCAGACGACCGCTCCTGCGAAATACATTCAAGAGCAACTCGGTCATGCGTCGATTCAAGTCACGATGGACGTATACGGGCACTCATATGGTGGGGAATACCGGCACTTTGTGAGTCGTCTTATGGGAAGGAGGCGGGGGAGCCCGCACCCCCACCGCACCCTGAGACGCTTGTGGTCGGAACAAGCAACGCAAGTTGATTGAAATTTGGAGCCGGCGATCCGGATTGAACGGACGACCTGCGGTTTACGAATGTGAGCTAGGCATTTTTGAAAAGGCTCGGTGTTTCAAATGGTTTCCCCGTTTTTCTCATTGTATCGGGGTCTTAGGTAGTTTGCACTGTCTTCATTGATTACAATGATTCTTGGCCTTTAGGGAAAGTTTTAGCACAACAAAGGAAGCCCCCGGATGGCCGGAGACCTCCCGTTGACGACCTCAGCGTTTGAGGAGGTGAGCGGAGATCCACTGCTTGGCTTCGCGATAGAGGTGCGGATCGGGAATGACACCATCACATTCAACACAGCGCACCTTGCCGGCCTCGTGCTCCTCTTCCGTGACACTATCGGAGATCATGCGCGTGTGTGTACAGATGCGGGGCGGGCTCATTGGGAGAGTCTGTGAGCCTCGTCCTGATTCTTCGTGGTTCACGATACACCTCCGGGGCGGCAAAGTAGGAATTGCTAGCGGGTTTGCGCTATCGTGATTTTCTTGTACACGCCTGTACGCTACGGTAGTGGGTCGGTTTTTGATGTGCGGAAGTTAGCATGTCCCGCAAACGAAAAGTGGTCAGAATTGATCATCTTTTTTTCAAATGGGAGTATCCATTTATATATGAAGTTTACGAGTGGGGGCATACCTCAATTCAAACTGACCCAATACCCATGACCTTCCCGGGCAGGTCACTCTCAAATACTTGAAAACAATGGACACTTTTATTTTGTTTTGATATTGTGCAGCATTAATGCCGCTCTTGATTAAGACAGCTCACGATCCGGACCCTCTTCCTCTCAAATGTAAGGCGCTCCCTCGCGTAGCCATTGCTTCCAGAGCCTCAGTGTTTTTCTTGGTTTCACTCCTGGTTCTGGTCTCAACTCCCGACATGGCATTTTCGTTTACCCAGGGCGATCTCTATCGCCAGGCCAAGTCTGCGACCGTTCTGATCGTGGGTATTAACGATGAATCCAATGCCCTCTCATTCGGCAGCGGTGTATTCATCTCGGAGCAGGGCCTGGTCCTGACCAATGCCCACGTGGTGGAAGATTCCACCCGACTCTATGTCTATATCCGCAATCAAGCCATCGATCCTGCGGCGAAGGTACTCGCGATCGACTCCGACCTCGATATAGCCGCGCTCCGCGTCCAAACGGACCACCCGGTTCCGTTCCTTCCGTTGGCGGCGGAGATTCCGGACGAAGGCACGCCGACGATCGCTGTCGGATATCCGCGTGTGCCAGATGTCTTACAAATGGGATTGACGCTGCATGCGTCGGTCATTCCGATGACGATTACCGGTGTGGCTATGGGACGGTCCAGAACCGCTGGGCTGCCGATTTCCTTCGTGCAAACCGTGGGGATGTTGAATGCCGGGAGTAGCGGAGGGCCGTTGGTTCACGGCGAAACCGGTGAGATCGCAGGGCTGGTCGTACATACCGTGCCCTATTTGGAGCCGGTAAAGAATGCTCAAGGCGAGCGGCTGGGCACGGCCATGATGCGAGCCGGCCTCAGTTATTCCATCCCTGTGTCTCGGCTGCGCGACTGGTTACAGAAGAACCGCATTCCCTTCCCGGCGAAGCAGATGCGCGAGGTGCTTCTCACCCCACTAGAGAAGGAACTCCCAACTCGTGCATTCCTCACGACCGCGCATCTCCTTCATATGATGGCGACGGTCCTTCACCAGGATCGCAATCTCCTGGATCTCGCCGTTCAACATTATGAATCGGCCCTACAACTCGAACCGGAACGGCCTGACGTGTTGCGGAATCTCGGCCTCGCGTTAGCGGCGACGGGACAGACGGACCGGGCGCGAGTGATTTACGAGCGGGCCTTCGCCCATACACCGAGCGATCCCGTGCTCTTAAAGAATATGGGTGAACTCCGGTATCGCATGCGAGACACCCAGGGCGCGGCGGAACTGTATCGAGCGGCCCTTCGACAAGACGCCTGTTTAGTGAGCGCGTCCTTAGGGCTGGACACGGTCCTACAGGCACAAGATCAAGTGGAGGAAGCAAAGCAGGTCCTCCGGCGTGCGGCGGCCTGTCCGGCGTCTTCTTCCGATGCGGCCTATCACGTCGGCCTCGCGTTGGAGCAGCAGGGGCTCGGACGCGATGCGCTGCAGGTGTGGGAGGATTATCTTGGGCAAGCCCCCAGTGTCGCTGTCAATGAACAGCCCACTCTCAATAAGATTCGGCAGCGAATCGCCCAACTTCGTGCCCAACTCACGCCGCAAGACCGAGGGTTCAGCGTGGCGCCGGTGGCCTCACGCGCACAATCCTCCGTTCCCAAAGACGCCTACTAAACTCCCACTCACCCTCTCGTCTTGTTCCTGGCCTAGGGGCTAGGGACTCGTCACCAAAAAAACTAGGAAATTTCCGCGGTCTGGTCAAAATTGCTCAGATTGCAAGACTCCGAGAGCGTACCGTTACATGTATGCGTGTGGTACATCTAACCGAGGAGGCTCCCATGGTATCTATTCCGAAAGTCGTCGGTGTCCTGTCATGTGGTTTCTTGCTGTGCCTGGGTCTGTCCCATGCCGCGCAGGCAGGTGATGCGGCTCCGACTACAGACGAAATGAAGGCGGACCAATCTGATCGTAGGCAAGGCGGTCAGGAAGCTGGTGAAAAACAAATGAGCGATGAGATGAAGGGTGGCCAGTCAAAAGACGGTACGATGATCAAGGGCGAAGTGTTGCGCGTCGAAGGGGATAACTATTTCGTCAAGGGGCAGGACGGTAAGGAAGTGCGCATGCATATCGACCAAACCACCCAGAAAATCGGAAGCTTTAAGCAGGGTGATCGTATTGAGGCGAAGGTGAACGATGAGAATCACGCGCTATCGATTCGCTCGGCCCGAGGAACTGATGCCGGTAACGGAAATGAAACCGGCCGCGATTCGCTCCACGAAACAGATGCCGATCACGAGAAATGACGCCGGCCGTACGACTGACTCCACTCTCGAATCAGGCAAGACCGGTTCGATGGGGCAGTAGTCATTGTCTCAGAGAACGCGGGCAGGTTACTCCACTGACTCCGAAAAGGCCAATCCTTCCAGCATGATACTGAAAAATTCTGCCAGCGCACAGGCCGTGGCGCGTCAAGCGCGCGGTAGGCACAACGTGGATGGATGGACTCCCCACCTCGTCTCGTCCGCCCCGCCAGTCTCGTGCGACCGTCCTGCGGAGTGCTCTCTTCTTGTCTCAAACGTGCAGGCCATCGACGTTCCGCTGTGCCATAATGGTTTTTCCACGGCCTTCCAGGTACGAATTGGGCCAGCCCTTGAGGACTGGCCCAATCGCTGTGCCTGAACGTCCCCGTTCGTATTCCCGAGCCTACATCTTGGGTTTTGCTTGTTTAACGGACGATGCATGGCCCTTATCTGTGGCCTGGGCCTCGATCTTGTCCCCCGCCTTGAAGGTGCCGTCCAATTGAGAGGTCTTGTCCACATGCAGACGGACTTCCTTGCCGGCCGTATCCTTCACCACGTAATACTCCCCGTCGATCTTCAGCAGGTCCCCTTTGACCGTCTGGGTGCCTGGCGCGGCCATGTCATCAGCCGCGAATGAGTGGGATGCCATCGCGACACCGAGGATCATTGCAAACATGAATGGAACGATGAGCTTCTTCATGACGGAACCTCCTTGTAATTGAATGTGTGGCATGCAATTGCCCTGACTCAGTCGTTTCGAACCGAAACGAGCGAGGCGCTTCGCAAGGCCTAAGACCTTTTCCTTCACTGTGAGATCGTTCTTCACCGACTTCGGATGCGGCTGGCGCGAAGACCCTGCGAGACACGCCTATCACGGAATTCACGCTCGCGTGTGATCGACTCCTGAACGGACCCATCATGCGCGACGCGTTGACGAAGGACGAGCTGGACATTCTGAAAATGTGTGTTCAGCGACCCACGGAAAAATTTTCAGCCAAAGGAGTCTTGGACCGCCCGACGTCGGCCCGCCTGTGATGCTTCCTCATGGTGCAGGTGCAGTAGAGTAAAGATGCTTTGGAAACCGCCAGGGAAAAACTGTGACCGCACCCCCCCTCTACTCCGTGAGTGGATGCAGTGAGACCTTGGCGGAATCTGAAGTTGGGTCGGCTCCGAAAGGAACCGGACCCTTGTGTTGTCTTGACCCCTGCCCACGCTCACGCGGGTGACGCTTACTGTTTGTCCTCATGGAGATCGATGACCTCCCCCGTCTCATTCACTTCTATGGTCACTTGAGCGCCGGCGGCAATATTCTTGAACATGCGGCTCTCGGGTTTGAGTTTAAAATTCTTCTCACCGCCTGAAGTCGAAAGCGTCATCTGAGACTTGGCATTATCAATCGATGCGAGCGTACCGGAAATGAAACGATGAGCCTTGTCGGACTGCCCTTTCATATGGGCATCCATGACCATGTTGCCTTCGTTGACCCAGAGCGTCATTTCATCCCCAACTTTGGGAACGCCATGGCCGTGACGAACGGCCGCCGCTTCGGTCAGAGTGAGCGTAGCGCCTGCAGGTGTCTTAACGGTATAAAGACCGGACTTCATATCAATCACGACTCCCTCGACCTTTTTATGGCCAGATTTCATATGAGCGATATCTTCGGGATCCGCAAGATCAGATTGCGCGTCCAAAGGGAACATCAGCACGGCGGCGGGTATCACGAAAAGCGAGAAGAGTGAAAGTATCTTACGAAGCATGGTATCCCCCTCCATTGTTTGACTGGCGGCCTTTACTCGCCCATTTTACGGTAGTTATCAAGTCCAGAATGTATAAAAGCGGACACCCTGAGCTTGCCGACTTTGAGGGCCCTTCTCCGGAATCCAGCGAACCGGTAGTGATCCGCACAACCCAGCCAGCCCGTTGAATCGGGCGCGTCTGACGTGGCGTTTGTGCCGTTATGGTGTGGGCGGAGCCACAGCCGGTACCGTCGTGGGAGTGGCGGAAGAGGAACAGGTAAGCGGTCCATCGCGGACCGGCTCTTTCCTCACTCCTCCCATTAGTCAAGGGCTTCTCTCCGGTATTCCGCTTAATGTTGCAGCGTCGTAATCCGGTGTCGAGACGCGGCGGAACCGAATGATCGTTGAGGAACCCTCGGTCGAATCGATGTGTAATCTCACATCTGCTCCCGTTCTCTCGATCATCACGCGGCGCGGACGGGGAATACTTTGGTAATCGTGTTCCTGCGCAACGTCGTTCTTTCGTACAATGATCGACAACACTTCGTCTGTGTGATCGAGATGAAGGGTCAGGGCTTCAAATGGAAGTCCCTGGGCCTCCTGCGACGCGCTACTGCTTTCGCCGTGCGGCGCGACGTCGACCAACCATTCTTGGTGATCTCGGCTGAACTGTAGGAAAAAGGCGTCCCACTCCCGGCGAGGGATCTCGCGCCCTCCTCCCGTCTTAGTCGTTTCTGTGGTTCTCCTCATTGATGATCCTGTGAAAAAATAGGACAATCGTCGTCGCGGCGCATGGCATCCACCTGTCGCGGGAGTTGCGATGCGTTTTTTCTCCGTCCCTCCGCTCCCCACACAGATCTGTCATCTAAACCGTTCGCTGGAGTATGGCGAGAAGACAGCGTGCGGTCTGGTCACAATTGCTCACAGTGAGAAATAAAATCTGCTACCCGCAGGACGCAGTCCCTGCGCGAAGAGTCAGCTGGAAGAGGGGAGCCTAGTCGTGGAGGACGATGTTGAGGAGGGAACTGTGCACGTGCGGTCCGCCGTTGTATTCAATGAAGCCCAGTTTGCGGAACTTATTCATGAAGAAACTGACACGGGAGCGTGTGGTGCCGATCATCTCGGCGAGCAGTTCCTGACTGACCTTCGCGATCACCGGTTCCGGCTTGCCTTCTTTCCCGAAGTGGGCCAGCAGCAGCAGGATCCGCGCCAGCCGCTTCTCGCTGGAATTGAAGAGTTGATCCACCAAATCCTCTTGAATGCGAACGTTGCGAGCCAGGAGATACTCGAGGAACACCTCGGAAAAGGCGGGTTCGTCATGGAGCACACGGATCATCACCTGCTTGTCAATGCGGATGAGCGTGGAGTCGACCTCGGCGCGCGCCGTGCTCATGCACATCTGCTGCCCGGTAAGGGAGCCTTCCCCAAGAAAACTGCCTGCCTCCAGTAGCGCGATGACGGCTTCTTTGCCCTTCTCCGAGATCACGACCAGCTTGACCTTGCCCGCCTGAACATAGAACACGGCATTGGCCTCATCCCCTTGCGAAAAGATAATCTGCTTCTTCCGGAACATCAGAGACGTTTTGCCTCCATTGATTTGTGAGAGGAACTGCGTGACATCAAACGGAGCGGTTTTTGTGCTACTCATCGGGATGCCTCCTTTGAGAGCCTGAGTATTTTTGGAGTAGGGAGGGAAACGGTAAATGCAAAAATCGGTAGGATGTTGGCGTCATCGCAGATTCGAAGTCAAGCCCTCTTACGGAGGCTGTCAACCCAATTTAGAAATGTCCTTTTTCTCCCAACGTAGAAATGTCCGGGTTATGTTTTTGCCACCGTCGCCTGTGTTCGTCGCTCCGGCCGCAGGCGTCGGCGCCACGGATGATCCGGCCTCGGCGTGAGCGGGCGCCGAGGTGGGTGGACCGGTGTGACCGCCGCGATCTTCACGGGCCACGACGTGATCGCGTGAAAGCCGAGTGACCGACCCTGGTGCGTGATTCGCTCGGTCCCATCCACGTGCTCTTCCACCAACACGTGTGGGGCCCGGATCGTCTCGTGAATCTGATAGAGTCCACCCTGATACGAAATCGTGGCCACACCCCCACCGCACCCTGAGACGCTTGTGGTCGGAACAAGCAACGCAAGTGATTGAAATTTGGAGCCGGCGATCCGGATTGAACGGACGACCTGCGGTTTACGAATTTCAGATAGCCCAACCTCAGACAACCTAACCCCACAAGAAACCACAAACCAGGATGCTCCTGACATGGGGGCAGATGGGGGTGATTTGTCCTGTCCTGGTAGCAGCGTGGTAGCAACGGGAATCCGTGGTCGAGACCAGAACGAGAACAAGTCAGGGCAGGTTGAGAATTGAAACTGGGGCGAGGCATCACGAACTGGACAGGGGTACTCACAGCGAGTAGAAGTAGCGTTGTGAACATTGATGTTGTGATCCGCTTGTCGGCATTCATCGGTGTGCTGGGTCTGATGGCGTCTTGGGAAGTGCTGACCCCGCGGCGCCGGTTGTCAACGGCCAAGTTGGGACGCTGGGTTGCCAACCTTTCGATTGTGGCGCTGGATTCAATCATCATTCGTCTATTGTTCGCCGCCGGAGCAGTCGGCG
>SPAX01000130.1 GCA_005239475.1 Nitrospira sp.
GGGAGCGAGGGTGTATGGTGACGTACAGGCAATCCATTGCAAAGCAAAGATTGTGCCTCTAGTAGGGGGTGAAGCAGACTCAGCGATGTACTAGGGCAATATCAGGAGAAGATAGGAATTGATACGGAATGGACTGGCTAAATACGGACAAGGATTAGCACGGGAGGTACTGAGTATAAGTGCATGATAATACTGTACAAAATAGGAACATTGCGCCGAGCTATTTCTTTGATTCCAGGAAAGAAATCTCCCGTTCCATGACAGGTCATTATGTGAATGGCGACTCACGTTCGTTTTTGAGAACTGTGAAGGACGGTGGGATTCACAAACAGATCTTGTTCGGAAGTGTTCGTTTTTGGAGCGTATTCTACAGAAATGATTCCTGGGAAAGTAGGGCGGGCAACAACGATTCAACTTACCGACGGACGTTTCGCATACAACGTTGTGGACGACGCATCGTAGATGGCAAGGGGGACCACGTCTCCCGGTTGAGAGGGTACCGCACTCTTGTCCCAGATGACAGTGATGTTGCCATCCGATTTTCCCATGCCCTGCGCGGCGGATCGTTTGGCATCCCCTTCGACCAAAACGAGAACTGTCGTCTTAAGATATTCCCGGTTGCGCTCGTAGGAAATGTTTCGTTGGAGATCGAAAAGTCGCGTCACCCGTTCGGTCTTTACCGGGTCGGAAATATTGTCTGAAAACTTGCGTGCGGCAATGGTGTTCTTTCGCTCAGAATATTTAAAGATAAACGCTGAGTGAAACCGCGTCTCTTCGACAAGCCGGTACGTCTCGGCAAACTCCGCATCGCTTTCCCCACAGAAACCACAAATGATATCGGTGCTGAGGACGATGTCCGACCGCAGGGTGCGGATACGGTCGACCAAGGCACGATACTCTTTATTGGTATAGGTGCGATTCATCAAGCCGAGCATGCGGTCGCTGCCGGATTGCAGGGGCAAATGAATTTGCTTGCAGATGTTGGGATGGGACACGACGGCTTCCAATAATGAAAGCGGAAAGTCTTTGGGGTGCGGGGAGGTGAATCGCACGCGTTTGATACCAGGCACATCCGCAACGGCCGTGATCAATCGTGCAAAATCCCAGTCGCCGAATCGGTACGAATTGACGTTTTGCCCCAGGAGCGTGATCTGCTTGAATCCTTGCTCGGCAATCCGGCGAGCTTCCTGGACGATTCCTTCTGGATTGCGGGAACGTTCGCGCCCTCGAGTGTAGGGGACCACACAGAAGCTGCAGAAGTTGTCACAGCCTCGCATGACGGCGATCCAGGCGTTCACCCCGTCGTTTCGGTCCGGTATGACATCGTGATAGGTTTCATATTCTGAAAGGTCGACCGCGAGTCCCTTCTGATCCAGCCCCTCTTCTTGCGAGAGCAGCGCGTTGCGGATCAACATCGGTAACTGGCGATAGGTATCAGGGCCGGCGAGCACATCGACCAGCGGTTGAATGTCCGTCAGCTCTTCTTTCAGGTTTTGTGCCATACAACCCAAGACTCCTACGACCAACGGACGTTGCCGCTTGAGTTTCTTGAGCTCAGATAAGTGTTTATAGACCTTATTGTGGGCATTCTCGCGAATCGCGCAGGTGTTCATCAGAATCACGTCCGCGCGCTCTCGCTCGTCGGTAAAGACAAATCCATCCTGTTTCATCAGCGAGCGAACGAGTTCTGAGTCGTACTCGTTCATCTGACAGCCGAAGGTTTCAAGGTGCACCTGAGTCGGTGTGGATTTGGTCTTCATAGAAGAACCGGCACCCTTCGCATGAGCTGACGCTCCGCTATCAGCTGACCCACCGCCCAACGGTCCGACGTTCCGATAATCCGCACCTCTTTCAGGTGATTGGTGAGGTCGATGTTTGAGGGAACACTTACTTTCAAGAAGTTTGCTGTCATTCCCAACCTGAAGCCGTCCATTTCTCCTGACTCGAAGAGGACGGACACGGTGGATCCGATATACCTCTCTGCAAAGGCCAGGCGTTTAAGGCGGGACAGCTCGGCGAGTATTTTTGCACGTTCTCGAGCGACTGTGATCGGCACCTGGTCTGGCAATTTCGTGGCAGCAGTGCCGGGCCGTTGCGAATAGGTGAAGACATGGAAGTACGAGAAGGGAAGCTCGCGCGCGATGCCCAGAGTATGCTCGAATGCTTCCTCAGTTTCTCCGGGGAACCCGACCATGACATCCGTTCCCAGCCCGAGTTGAGGAATCGCCGCTACGGCTCGGTGGATCAGCTGGATAAACTCTTCCGCATTGTACGGACGATTCATGGCCGACAAGATGGTGTCATCTCCGCTTTGCAGGGGGATATGGAGATAGGGACAGAGTTTCGCCGAGGAAGCCATCCGATCTATGAGGGCGTTCGTGATCGTCGTCGGCTCAATGGACGAAATCCTGATTCGCTCAAGTCCTTCAATCGCTTCCAATTGTGCGATCAACCCGACCAGATCGAGCTCGCCCTGGCAGTATTGCCCGATGTTGACGCCGGTCAGCACAATTTCCCGGTAACCTCCTGCCACAAGGATTTCGGCTTCTCGGATCACGTCATCTCGGAGGCGGCTCCGCTCATGCCCGCGCGCGAACGGGATGAGACAGAAACTGCACATGACGTTACAACCGTCCTGGATCTTGAGCAGCGCTCTGGTGGAGTCTGGTTCGCCATACTCCGGCAGGGTGAAATCCGCCCGGTCGATGGTGCGAGTATGGAGCACTTCCGGGTCCGGCTGCTTCTTGAGAGCTTGGGGGGCTGGAAGAAATGAGGGTAAATCCCATTTGAATTGATTGCCGACGATGAGATCGATTCCGGAAATAGTACGCAGCTCTTGAACGCCGGTCTGGGCGTAACAGCCGGTAACCGCCACAAAGGCATCGGGGGAATGTCTCAACGTCTTGCGGATGACGTATCGGCAGGTCCGTTCTGCATCCTCTGTCACGGAACAGGTGTTCACGATGAGCAAGTCTGTCGGTTCACCGAACTCGACGACGCGATAGCCATCGCGCCGCAAGCGAGCTTCGAGGACGGCTGTCTCTGCTTGGTTCAGTCGGCAGCCGAGTGTATGGAGAGAGGCACGTTTCATGATAATCGTGCCATTATAGGGAGGTCCTTGCGATGGGAGCAAGGACCTCCCGCGAGTTCTTCAGGTTGCACGCTGTCCCGGGTTGAAGGCCTTGGAAGGCCATGGTAGAATTTAATAACCGGCCCGCCCCATTATCGTGAGTCTGTTGTGACACCTTCGCAGTTGGCGGCTTCCGTCTTCACGATATCTCTTCTTCTCCTTCTTCCTGGGTCTGGAGGGTGGACGAAGGAGGTCCTTCCTATCGAACCTGACCTCGCGACAAGAATTGACGAACACTACGATCACGAGGCTCGGCTCTTCTTGATGTTGTATTCACTCAATGGCAACGGTTACGTCGATTACGTGACGGGCCGGTTGGTCCAGGAATATGCCCGCAGCAACTATGGGAATCCGGTGTATCAGACGGAGGTCTATCCCTTGTTCTACTGGTGGAACCACACCATGTATAACGATCCGGAGCAGGATGGCGTAAACGGGAACGAACGGGTCTACCAAGAAAACGTGGAATTTGATATTTCACGCTACAAGCCCTGCACCTTCAATGGACAACCCTGCTGAGGTTCGATGCGCTGCTGCGCGGGGTGGTTCCCCGGCGCCTCTTTGACCTGCTCCTCCTTCCTATCGAGCGATTGATTTCGAGAATGTCCTGAGCCGCCCCTCCGTTCCGATGCTATGCTACTTCCTCATGCGTACTGAAACGGCTCGATGAAAACAGCGTCGTTCATTCAGATCCTTGCGAACCGGCGCATTGGCATTATGCTGCCCTTGGGTTTTGCTTCGGGGTTGCCGTTGGCCCTCACGGCCGGGACGCTCCAGGCCTGGCTGACGGTTGTCGGACTCGACCTGAAGACCATCGGCGTCTTTACGCTCGTCGGTCTCCCGTACACACTGAAATTCTTGTGGGCCCCGTTGATGGATCGCCTGGTCCCTCCCTGGCTGGGACGCCGACGCGGATGGATGCTGGTGATGCAGCTCAGTGTCGCTCTCGGCTTGGTAGCCATGGCAGTGACTGGTCCAGGCCAGCGTCCGGAAATACTCGGGATCCTGGCCCTCGTGGTGGCCTTTCTCTCCGCCTCACTCGACATTGTCTTCGACGCTTATCGGACCGATCTGCTCTTACGGCAGGAACGGGGATTCGGCGCAGCTGTCTGGGTGAATGGCTATCGATTTGCGCTGTTGTTTGCGAGCGCCGGCGCCCTCTTGTTGGCCGATCATATTGGATGGCAAAATACCTACTTGCTGCTTGCCGCGTTAATGACGGCTGGAGTCGTCACGATTCTCGTCAGTCCGGAACCATCGGAGCCAAGTGCCATACCGGCCAGTCTGGCCGAAGCGGTTGGCGGACCGCTGAAGGAACTCTTCGCCCGCCCAGGCGTGGCCGGGCTCCTCGCCCTCATTGTCCTCTACAAAATTGGAGACGCCATCGCGGCTTCGCTTCAAACGGCGTTTCTCATTGGAGAGATCGGCTTCTCCGTCAGCGATGTCGGGTATGCGAAGGGGCTTGGGCTCGGGGCCACGCTCATCGGCGCATTGGTCGGGGGCGTCGCCATGGCCAAGATAGGGATGGTCCGGTCGTTACTGCTCTTTGGTGCCTTGCAAGCAGTCTCAAACTTGGGATTTATGTGGCTGGCCTGGATGGGTCAGAGTTACGCGGCGCTCACGATATCGATTCTCGTCGAGAATGTGACCGGTGGCATGGGCACCGCAGCGTTTGTCGCACTGATTATGTCGCTGTGCGACCATCGCTATACGGCAACCCAGTTTGCGTTGCTCTCTTCCCTGGAAGCGCTTGGGCGAGTGTTCTCCGGCCGTCCGTCGGCCGAGTTGGTCGAAATGGTCGGCTGGGCACAATTTTTCTTTTGGTCATTTCTGGTCGCTCTACCCGGTATCTGGCTGGTGTGGGCTCTCCGAGGGCAGTTGCATCAAGAAGCCGCGCGCGATGCAACTGCCAAAGCCGGCTTTGCCGATCTATGACGACTGTATGCGGCGCTGGAGGAACAAGACGAACAGCATTAACGTGGGAAGAGGTGCTAGGACGAAGGGGATAAGCCAAACCCAGACCTGTTTCCCGCGCATGCGGGCTTGATCGATCATCCAGACAAAGACCCACGCACCCAAGCCGAGATAGTTGAGGGCCATCCAGCCTGTTGTATGAATCTTGAGGCCGCTCGTGCTGTCCGGATCTGCATTGAGGAGAAAGACTCCCAGCATGAGCACAAATAATCCCAACAAGGTTGCGACAAGGCGTTTGCTCCAGACAAACATGATGATCCTCCTGATACAAGCAATGTGAGCAGCATGATTGCCGCAACAGACTTGTCGAGCGTAGGCTAATCATGCGCCATTCGTTTGTCAAAGGGCGAGTGCGCGCCTCCTTTTCCATTGAATCTGTCGCGACATCGGTTCAGTAGCAATCAATCTAACTAAGGGTCTGTATGAGCCTCCTGCGTTTGAGCCTGGTTGCGACGGTATTGGCTGTGAGTGTCGCACTGGCACTGACGAATCCCACCACGGATCAATATCTGGGCTTCGTGCAAGCCGAATTATCCAAGGCCATGGATCGAATGGATCAGTCCATACCAGAACGGGAAGGAACGGTGGTCAGAAATATCTTTCGCAGGCATAGTCAGGAGTTGCTCAATAGCATGGTGCGTCCTCACACCATGCGTCAAAATTGGGGAGTCCTCAGCCGGTTTGAAACAACGGTTCTGGGTACTCGGGTTGTGGTCATCGGCATCGGTAACCAGTTCATTCCCGTTGAGGGAGTGGATGAAGCCATTTTGATCCTCGGCCGCCGTGTATTTTAGTTTTTTTGTCTGTGGGTATCCATTGGATCTCAAAACGAGGTCTATTTTCGATCACAACATTGTGGATAAGTCGGTTTAATTTCCCGAGAGCTGGCGGTTCCCAATCATTTGCAGTTATCCACAGGCTTTCCTCCGTTTCCCCAGCCTAACCACTACAGTTGGTATTGACAATCCATCCTGATAGCTATATGTAGATGCTTCGTAGTGGATCAATCGTCGAGACATAAAATTTAGGGCGCTCAAAGTACTTCGCCATATTGATATTGAAGCCTGATTGTTCCTGTTTTGGATCGAGAGCAGTCCCATACCAACTACGCAGGCTGGAGGAGGGAAAACCGTGAGAATAGAACGCCGATTTACATGTCGCGGGCAAAGTCCTTATGAAGGTCTGCCGTTCGTGAAACGTTCGTCGGAAATTCGCAATCCCGACGGATCGACCGTGTTTAAGTTGGAAGACATCGATATTCCCGAGCCCTGGTCCCAGCTCGCAATCGATATTCTCGCCCAGAAATATTTCCGGAAAGCCGGAGTGCCGCAGCGAGATGAGCAGGGGAATCCGATCATCGGACCAGACGGCAAGCCGCAATTGGGAGGAGAGCGTGACTCCCGACAAGTGTTTGAACGGCTCGCCGGTTGTTGGACCTCCTGGGGGAAGGACTTCGGCTATTTCAAGACCCCGGAAGATACGGCTACCTTCCACGATGAGCTCTGTTACATGCTTGCGCATCAAATGGCCGCCCCCAATTCTCCCCAGTGGTTTAACACGGGGCTTCATTACGCCTATGGGCTCTCAGGGCCTGCTCAAGGGCATTATTACGTCGATCCCAAGACCCGTGAAGTGGTCAAAGCCACCAACGCATTTGAGCATCCGCAGCCGCACGCTTGCTTCATTCAATCCATTGAAGACGACTTGGTGAGTGAGGGCGGCATCATGGATCTCTGGGTGCGGGAGGCGCGCCTCTTCAAGTACGGATCAGGGACCGGAACCAACTTTTCCAAGCTTCGTGGCGATGCCGAACCGTTGTCCGGCGGCGGCCGTTCGTCCGGATTAATGTCCTTCCTGCGCATCGGCGATCGAGCGGCAGGCGCCATTAAGTCCGGCGGGACGACCAGGCGGGCTGCCAAAATGGTCTGCCTCGATTTGGATCACCCCGACATCGAAGAATTTATCAACTGGAAGGTGGTAGAAGAGCAAAAAGTCGCCGCCATGGTGACCGGCTCGAAAATCTGCGCACAGCGCCTCAACGCCGTCCTCAAGGCCTGCCACGTTGTCGATGGCGCCGGTCAGATGAAAATCGAGATCGATGCTAAGCAGAATCTGATCCTCAAGGAGTCCCTGGCCGCCGCTCGGCGGGATGCGGTTCCAGAGTCCTACATCCAGCGGATGTTTTCCTATGCGCAGCAAGGGTTCACGCATTTTGTATTTCATGAGTACGACACGAATTGGGATGGCAAGGCCTACCAAACGGTGTCCGGCCAGAACTCAAATAATAGCGTGCGCATTCCCAATAATTTCTTTGCTACGTTGGAGGCGGACGGCGATTGGCAACTCAAGCGACGGATCGATGGCAAAGTCTCCAAGACCATCAAGGCGCGGGACCTTTGGGATCAGATTGCTTGGGCCGCCTGGATTTGCGCGGATCCCGGTACGCAATACGACACCACCATCAACGAATGGCATACGTGTCCGGAGGATGGGCGTATCAATGCCTCCAATCCTTGCTCCGAATACATGTTCCTCGACGATACGGCATGCAATTTGGCTTCGCTCAACCTCGCCCAATTCTTCTCGGCCGACGCCCAATTCGAGCTGGAGAATTTCCGCCACGCCGTGCGCCTCTGGACGATCGTACTGGAGATCAGCGTACTCATGGCTTCGTTTCCCAGCCGCTCTATTGCCGAGAGGAGTTTTGAGTTCCGAACGCTGGGGCTCGGCTATGCCAACTTAGGTACTGTGCTGATGCGGCAAGGCATTCCTTACGATTCTCCCAAAGCACTGGCCATCAGCGGCGCGCTGACCGCCATCATGACCGGCGAGGCCTACGGCACATCGGCTGAAATGGCCGCAGAGCTGTGGCCCTTCCCGGGCTATGCCAAAAATCGCGAGGCCATGTTGCGTGTCATCCGTAATCACCGACGAGCCGCGTACAATGCCGCTCCAGAAGAATATGAAGATTTGACGATTACACCGATGGGGATCCAGCCGGAGCATTGCTCGCCCGAACTGCTCGTGGCCGCACGTCGGGCCTGGGACCGTGCCCTCGAATTGGGAACGGCCTACGGGTATCGCAATGCGCAGGTCACGGTGATTGCTCCTACGGGCACGATCGGACTCGTGATGGACTGTGATACGACGGGCATCGAACCGGATTTCGCGCTGGTGAAATTCAAGAAATTGGCCGGCGGAGGTTATTTTAAGATCATCAATCAAAGTATACCCGCTGCCCTCAGATCCTTAGGGTATACCGAGGCTCAGATTCAGGACATCGTGAACTATTGTGTTGGCCGGCAAACCTTGCAGACCGCACCATTCATTAACCATGATACCCTGCGACAGAAGGGGTTCGACGACGCCGCACTCGCGCGAATGGAAGGCGGTTTGGCCCAAGCTTTTGAGATTCAATTTACGTTTAATAAGTATGCGTTGGGTGAGGACTTCTGCCGGGAGAAGTTGGGATTGACCGACGCGCAATTGAATGAGTCCAACTTCAACATGCTGAAAGTGCTGGGATTTACACAGGAAGAAATCGCCGCTGCCAATGATTATTGCTGCGGTACCATGACGGTGGAAGGGGCCCCACATCTCAAAGCCGAGCACCTTCCGATCTTCGATTGTGCCAACCGCTGTGGCCGGATCGGTCAGCGGTATATCGCCGTCGATGCGCACATCCGTATGATGGCGGCGGCACAGCCATTCATCAGTGGCGCCATCAGCAAAACGATCAACATGCCGGCCGATGCGACGCTGGAAGAAGTGAAATCGGCCTATTTATTTGCCTGGAAGAGCATGGTCAAAGCCGTAGCTCTGTATCGCGATGGTTCGAAATTGAGCCAGCCGTTATCGGCCTCAACGGACAGCGGCAAGACCGTCGAAGCCTCGTCCGAAATATTGTCGATTGCGGAAAAGATCACAGAGCGAGTGTTGGTACGGTACCTAGCAAAACGCCGACCGCTCCCGGCTAGACGCAATGGGTACACGCAGAAAGCCGTCGTCGGGGGACACAAGCTTTATCTACGGACGGGTGAGTATGAGGACGGCACGTGTGGAGAAATCTTCCTCGATATGCACAAAGAAGGGGCCGCATTCCGCAGCCTCATGAACTGTTTCGCCATTGCGATTTCACTGGGCCTCCAACATGGCGTCCCGCTGGAGGAGTTCGTCGAAGCATTCGTGTTTACCCGCTTCGAGCCGAACGGGCCGGTCAAATTGAACGACCGTATCAAAATGTCCACGTCGATCATCGATTACATCTTCCGAGAGCTTGCGGTGACCTATCTCGACCGCTATGACTTGGCACAAGTCCAGGAAGAAGATCTTCGAATGGACTCGGTCAAGATGGACCAGCAAGATCCTGAATGTGTCGCGGAGGAAGCCACTCCCGAAACGCTGGCTTCGGCCTCAATCAGCACAGAGATGTTTCCAGCACGACGCGGGGCGATACCGCGTCATAAGGGCAATGGCCACGGAAATGGAAACGTTAGCGTAGCCCACACCGTCGAACTGAAGCGCGAAACGCTGACCTTGACCGCCATCCAAATGGCGCGCCAAAAAGGCTATGAGGGAGATCCCTGCTCCGAGTGTAAACAGTTCACCATGGTACGAAATGGGACCTGCCTCAAGTGTGAAACCTGCGGCACCACGAGCGGCTGTTCGTAAGAGCGAGGACTCAATGAGTACCGTGCTTCGCGAGCAAGGGATCGTCACAGTCCACGATCAGGTCGTCAGTTTGGTCGCGCAGCGCTGGGCGAAGGCCTTTCATTGTAAGGTCACGATCCATACCAGTCTTGAGCAAAACCCCTGGGCTGATCCTCAGCAACAGTGCGATATCGTCGGGTGGCAGGTGAGTTCCGCCGGTAATACGATGGAATGGATGGCTGAGGTGGAAACCGATGAATCGATCAGGGATGCCGAAACCGTTTCTGGATGGAAGAAGGCGGTCGTGCGAGGAATTCCATTCTATCTATTTGTTCCGCGCGGCCTCAAGGAGTCGGCACAGGAGCTGGCAGGGGACGCCTGTGTGTCCTTTAGCGGTATTTACGAATACACGTTTGTGAACGATCTATGTCAGGTGCTCTAGCTGATAGTTTCTACAACGATTCGAAGTGCTTCTTTGTCCGACGTTCTCAGCGATGGTGATGAGATGAGCTTTCTGAGACTTCTTCCCCAAATTAGCGTTCCCTCGATCGAGCCCAGGGGCCTTGACGAGTCGTTCCTGGCCGAACAGTTTGTCGATCGGCTCAAAGCACGCCTCATAGAGATGCAGCGTGCCCGGGCAGAGCATGAACAACTGGACGTGGTTACGTTTCTCCCTTCCGGTCAAGCCATTTCCGTGGAAGTCGTGGGCTATGCGAATCCAGCACTCGTTACACTTGGCGGCAGAGAACAGGGGGGCCGGGAGGGCCTGTACGTTGCTGGCTCATCAATCATCGATACAGGTCTTGGTCTCGGTAGAATCGATTCCCTCCGGCTCACAAAGGAGGGTGGTAACCTTTGAAACCCGGTAAGGAGATCGTCATCGTCATGTGCTCCCACGCAACGGAGTAACTTCCATGCCCACAACGACGCAATTGGTCATTAGCGGATTGAGCAGGCCCGGCGTCCTGGCTCAAGTAGCCCAGGTCCTCGGTGAGGCGAAGGTCAACATCAAGGCATTTTCTGCTCCAGAAGTCACTGGACCGGGAAAGTTGAGGCTGTTAGTCGCGGATCTGGAAGGGGCCCGTGCGGCGCTGAAAGCAGCGAAGATCAAGTTTACGGAGGAAACCGCCTTACTGTTGAGCCTTGAAAACAAGCCAGGCGCCTTGAAAGAAGTGGCGGATCTGCTGACCAAGGCTCGCATCAATATTAAATGCGGCTATTGCACCCCATCCCGCGAGGGGAAACGCGCGATCGTGGTCCTGACAGTCTCAAACACAGCTAAAGCGCTCACTATCCTGCGAGATCAATCGCTCGACGAGTTCTAGGCATGCCTAGCGGACCTCAATCCTGCTGGTCCCGCTGGCTGGTCTTTCTTCTCGTGACCTTCCTGGCCGCTTGTGGCGGCGCCCCCAAACCTATCTATTTCCCTGGCTATCCTGTTGGCTTCGTCGAGCGAGGTGTCGCCTCATGGTATGGCCCAGGATTTCATGGGAACAAGACGGCAAATGGCGAGCGGTATGACATGCATCAGCTGACGGCTGCACATCGGACCTTGCCACTCGGTTCAATTGCTGTGGTTCGATCAATGAGTACTGGTCGACAGGTGACCGTCCGCATTAACGATCGTGGCCCCTTCGCCAGGGGGCGGGTGCTCGATCTCTCGCTCGCTGGGGCACACGCGTTGGGGATGACCGGGACTGGAACCGACCAGATTGAATTACGAGTGGTTGGGTATCAAGGGCGGACTGCTGATATGGGGGTCTTACGAGTGCAAGTCGGGTCCTTTTCCGATCAGCAGAATGCCCTTAATCTTTTGGAGCGAGCGAAACATCTCTACTCAGGCGGCAGAGTCCAGGTTGTCGATCTGCCAGAAGGAATGCGATATCGAGTTCAGATTGGTCAGTTTTCCAGGGAAGCCCAGGCAGAAGCCGCCGCCTCCCACCTCGAATCCTTCCTGGGGCTCCAGGCCTTTGTATTTCGAGATGACTCATAATAACAGTGCCCGCTTCATCCAGCCTGCCTTTCAAATTCTTCAGTTTTCCTGCGGACATGCAATGCAACTATTTGATATTGTGGCATGTTTTCAGCATATGCTTGCTCGTTACCCCGTCCTTATGGTACATGTACAGTCCAATGGATACAGGTCCGATAGGCCCCTATCAAGTCACGTTGTTCTACCAAATCTCACCTTGCCGGTCCAAGGCGATAGGGGACACCCCCTGGACTCTCCGGCATTCCAGGCCGATCGGCATGGTCGGTTACCTCTAAGCCATGGATGTTCTAATCCTCTTGGGTCTTATTGTTCTTTCAGCCGTGATATCCACGGCTGAAATCGGTTTTTTTTCGGTCAACTCAACGAAGCTGCTGGCGCTCGCCCAAACTGGTAATACTCGAGCAAAGTTGGCCCTCCATCTCCGTAGTGACCCCCAAAGGCTCCTGTCGACTATTTTGGTCGGCGACCGCCTGGTCGGTGTGGCGACGCCGATGTATGCCACCTTTCTGACCCTGAATATCTATGGAGGCCAGACATCTTTTGATGAGGCGATTGCCGTCATGGTCGGCCTGCTGACCTTTGTGCTCTTGGTGGCCGTCGACGTGATCCCTAAAACATTAGCTGCCAAGTTCGCGGTTCCGGTCACTCTGAACATGGCCTACCCCGTCTACGTGGTTCAGTTACTTCTCAAACCATTCTTGTTTGTGATGGTGCCGTTAATCTACAAATTGACCGGCGGGAAAGGTCTGACGCTTCCCCTCGTGACCGAGGAAGAGCTGAAGATCATGCTGGATGAGGGGGGGAAGACTGGGGCCATTGAGGTCGAGAAGGTGAAGATGATCAAAAACGTTTTCCAGCTCAAAGACATCACAGCTGAAGACGCGATGACTCCTCGGCTCTATGTCTTTTCATTGAATGGTAACCTGCGCCTGAAAGAGGCTCAGGAACTTCTCTATAACTCGAAATACTCGCGGATCCCCGTGTATGACGAGACGCTCGATAACATCACGGGCATTCTTTACAAGACGAGGGCATTGACCGAACTCGCCAAGGGGCAGAATGAGGCAAAACTTAAAGACATTGCCTATCCCCCACTGTTCGTTCCCTCAGGCAAGACGGCGGACGACCTCATGAAGCAGTTTCAGCAGGAGAAACGGCATATGGCCGTCGTGGTCAACGAGTTCGGCGGCGTGATGGGGATTGTCACGCTTGAAGATCTTCTCGAAGAAGTGGTCGGGGAGATCATGGACGAAACCGATATCACAGAAGAACTGATCAAACGGTTAGGGAAGAACCATATCCTTGTTCACAGTAGAACCGAAGTGCGCAAGGTCAATGATTTCCTGAAAGTCGACCTCGGCGATGAAGCCGTGACGATCGGTGGCCTTATTCAACAGGAACTAGGTCGAATTCCCAAGGTTGGAGAAGAAGTGCGGATCGCCAACTGCCGGATCCTCATCCATGAAGCCGAGCCTCGATCCATCCGCAGTGTCCAAATATTTCGTGAAGAGAAATCACCGGCTCACGTTGAAGCCCCGAACCTCGACCTCGTCAGTTAAGTCCTTTTCTCATCCTTCCCAATCAGGGCGGCAAACTCCTGTTCCGTCAGTATCGGCACCCCCAGCGCACGGGCTTGGTCAAGTTTCGAGCCAGCGTCTCGCCCCACAACCAGATAGGACGTCTTTTTACTCACGCTTGAGGACATACGCGCTCCTGCCGTTTCCACAGCCTGTTGTGCGCCGTCTCGCGTGAAATGATCCAGCCCACCGGTAAACACGAACGTCTTCCCTGCGAGCGGGGATTTCCTCCGGTCGCCCGTTGCCATGCCCGGTGCAACTTGTACGCCGGATTCCAGGATCTGTGCGATGACCTCCCGGTTGCGCGGTTCAGACCAATAGACCACCAAGCTCTCTGAAATTTCAGGACCAATCTCACGAATCTCTTGAAATCGTTCCTGATCCGCCGACATGATCTCCTCGAGAGACCCAAACTCACGAGCCAGAACTTTGGCGATATGTTGTCCGACTTGCCGGATCCCGAGTCCCATCAGAAAGCGATCCAGGGATACTGTCTTACTGCCTGCAATCGATTCCACGAGGAGCGTGGCGGATCGATCGGCAAATCCTTCAAGTCGGACGAGATCGTTGTTGGTCAGGCGATAGAGGTCGGCGAGTGATCGTACCAATCCCTTGTCGACCAGCTGTGCCACGGTCTTCTTCCCTAAACCTTCGATGTTGAGTGCATGTTTTGAAGCAAAATGTTCGATAGCCCCCTTCAATTGAGCGCCACAGACCAATTGACCGGTACAGTAGAAATAGGCGCCTTCGCGACCGACATTCGATCCACAAACCGGGCAGTGATCAGGCATGCGGAAGGGGGTACTGCGGTGCTCACCAGGGACGGGGACACGCTCGGTAATCGCGGGAATCACATCGCCGGCCCGTTCTACTTTGACGGTATCGCCAATCCGAATGTCTTTCCGCGCCACTTCATCGGCATTGTGCAACGTGGCTCGGCTGATGGTGACGCCACCGACCTCCACCGGTTTCAATAATGCGACAGGCGTGAGGCTCCCGGTTCTTCCGACAGAGACAACGATATCCTGCACGGAGGTGACTTCCTTGCGCGGCGTAAATTTGTAGGCGATGGCCCAGCGGGGACTACGAGACTTCATTCCGAGGCGGTCCTGCCAGTCTCGACGATTCACCTTCACTACCACGCCATCGATTTCATAGGGCAGCTGATCCCGCACCGATTCCGTTTCGCGATGAAACGACACCACCTCATCGATCGAAGCACAGAGCTGCCGACGCACAGGAGTCGGGAGACCCCACCGGGCCAATGTCTCCAGTTCATCCCAATGTGTTGGTGGGACGGGCATGGACAGGGCCATGATTTCGTAACAGGTAACGACCAACGGACGGGTCGCGGTAATCGTGGAATCCAGTTGTCGGAGCGAACCAGAGGCCGCATTGCGTGGATTGGCAAAGGCGTCGTCGCCCCGTTCCGTCATGCGCCGATTCAAAGCTTGGAAATTATCGAGGTGCATATACACTTCGCCCCGTACGACAAGATGATCAGGGAGGCCGGATTGCGCGTGCAACCGCAGCGGCAGGGAACGAATCGTGCGAAGATTAATAGTCACATCCTCTCCAATTGTTCCATCGCCTCTGGTTGCTCCACGGGTAAAGATTCCATGGTCATACATCAGTTCGACTGATAACCCATCGAATTTTGGTTCCGCGCTATACTCA
>SPAX01000131.1 GCA_005239475.1 Nitrospira sp.
AGAGTTCGTGAAGCGTGGTGCGTGACGTGCGAGAGCCGGCTAGTTGCTCTGGTTTGTTTGGTTTGTCTAGTTTATTTGGTTGAACCAGACTAACCAGATAAACCAGATGAACCAGACAAACCGCGAATTGCCTTTGGGGCTAGCGCTGAGGTATTCTTATGACCATGAGATTGGAGAAGCCATGATTACGCCGGAAGTTCTGACGGAATATCTTCGCCAGACGATGCCGGATGCCGCGGTGACGGTCTCGGACCGGACTGGGACGATGGATCATCTCAAAGTGGTGGTGATCTCGGCAGCCTTCGCAGGGAAGAATCTGCTGGATCGGCATCGTCTGATCTATCAAGCGTTGGATGTCCCATTGAAAGATAGGCGGATTCATGCTCTTGAGCTCACAGCCAAAACAACAGATGAAGCCTAACAGGATGCTGAAACAGTCCGCCAGCTTCGTTCTCGCTTCGCTCAGAGGCTCAACGTACCGAAGCGTACGCCTCACCTCTTCGCTCGTTGCGGTCTTGCTGGACGACCTGTTTGAGCATCCTGCCTCGTGTTCTCCTGTTGTGTCACATGCGCGGACCATCGAAGTTTTCGCGTGCCAACATAGTTTTCCCGCAACCTGCTAGGAGGCCGACCCATGGCGGATCCCATTCAAGAGGAAATTAACAAGGAAGTCGCCGCGCACAAGATATTGATTTACGGCAAGGGCACCAAACTGATGCCGATGTGCGGGTTCACGAAAGAGACGATGCAGTTCTTCGACAAGTACGGGTACCCGTATGAACTCATCGACGTCCTGTCTCAACCCACCAAGCGCGAGGCACTCGTAAAAATGACCAACTGGCCGACCCTCCCCAAAGTGTTCATCGACGGGCAGTTTTACGGCGACACCGACATCCTCGATCCGATGGCGGCCAAAGGCGAGATAGAGCCGCTGCTGAAAAAAGCATTCGGGAAATAGATCGGTCGGAAAGATTAGGAAGGGCGTCTGGGGAACTCTCCTGCTCGCGAAACGCGCACGATCAGAATGTGCTCGTTCGACTTGTCACTCACCGGCTTGGGAGGGGAAGGAAAGAGAAGAGCGGCCCGGCTTGGTCACAACTGCTCAGGGAACCCCAACGATGGAGCGGTGGTCGCTTGGGGAAAGGCGCGCTCCAACGCGACCGGGGTTGGGCGGGTGAGAAGGTCATGCGCAGGGGTGACCAAGCCAGGCCTTGCACACTCATTGACAAGCTGTATCCACATGGCTACGGTACTTCAGGTTTGCGATTCGCAAGACCGAGACGTATGCCCGGTGGCTTGACGGATTGCGCGACATTCAGGCAAGGGCACGCGTGCAGGTACGGGTCGAGCGCCTGGCGGAAGGAAACCCGGGGGATGTGAGGCCAGTGGGCGAGGGCGTCTCCGAAATGCGAATCGATTACGGGCCAGGCTACCGTGTGTATTACATACAGCGCGGACGTGAGGTGGTGGTTCTGCTGGCTGGCGGTGATAAACGCACGCAGGCCACTGACATCAAAACTGCCTTGCGGCTCGCACGCAATCGGTAGGAGCGCCTGATGAGCAAAACTACGACCACTCGTTACGATGTCGCCGAACACCTTCGCACTCCGGATCGCCGAACACCTTCGCACTCCGGAGGAAATGGCGGCGTATTTGGAGGCGTGCCTGGAAGAGGCCGATGGGGATGCCGCGTTTATCGCCAAAGCGCTGGGCGATATTGCCCGCGCCAAGGACATGGCCTAAGTTGCGCGGGATGCCGGTCTATCGCGCGAAAGCCTGTACAAGGCACTTTCCGGTGAGCGGAGCCCCGACTTCGGCACTATCCTCAAAGTAGTAGGAGCACTGGGATTGAGGTTGCATGCCTACGCACCCCATGGCAGCTTCCATGGACCAACCTCTCGCTCCCGCAGCCGCACGACAAAACGCCGCGCGGCTTAGAGTGCCTCTGAGCCGATGAAAGCGAAGTTATAAGTCAATACTCATGCCTGACCATCAATCCGTATTCATTTGTTAGGACGTCGAATAATAGATAGGTCGGAATATGGAGAATCCGGAAACGGCAACCGTCGACGCGACCTTGGCACGATTGCACAGTAACGCGTCCGAATACGCCGTTGCGGTGAACGCAGCGGTCGCCGTACAGTTGGACGGAAAGCACCCGTTTCCACTTGCGGGAGGGGCACTATACCGTCTTGGCGCTGATACCGTCGCGTTTCATGAGGCAGTCCTTGCGCTTTGCGCCACAGGGTGGGTGTCGTGTTCGGCGCCTCTCCTACGGACACTTCTTGATTTACTCCTCAGTGCGGCGATCATCGTCGAACGCGCCAATGAAGCAGAAATGTGGGGATTCCGTTGCACTCACTATTTCCTCAAGGCGATGCTTTCCGAAGGAGACAGTGAGGCGCAGCAGAGGCACCGTCGGCAGATCGAAGCCGGAATAGCGCGCTTGGCGGACGCTGACCAGGAACGAGCCCGGTGCTTCATCTTCAAGGATCGCTTACCCGCTTATTGGTATGCGCCCGACTACTATCGCCGGCCGCAGGAGGCAGCCGACACGCTATTGACGGCAGAACTCAGTTGGTATTACACCAAGCTCTCAAGCGCTGCGCATGGCGGATTCTTCGGACTAAGCATCTTTCGAGATCAGCCTGACACCGTCCATCCCAATCAGCGGAGCGATCCCCGAAGCCAGGCCTTGGCGCTTTCGACATCTATCCGGATCATTCTGGAACAAACCCGCGCGCGAGACCAATTCGAGTTGGGCGGCCAATTCTCAAGCACTTACGATCACCTTATTGGGCGCCTATTAGAAACAAGTCGGGAGCGGCACGCACTATAGTGGTGGGCGGCCATGACCTGGCCTAACTCTAGCTGGGGCGGACGGGCTGGACGCGTCGTACCATTTTTCATCAATGTGCGTGCCCGCCGCGAGGTCTGTATGAAGGTTTACAAGGTTGCTGACATCGTAAACAACGAGGTCGAGTTCTGCGTCGCACGAGGGTGGAAGCCAGGCGATGTCCTCGTAATTCTTACAAATCTCCAATCGGTCAACGAGCCCCGGCCCGACTCCGCTTGGCAGGTTGAAATGATAATCGGCAAGGGACCCGCAGAACGATTAATAAAGCTCGACTTACCTGAACTCCTTAGCGTCAATGATTCGCTGGATTGTCCCCTATTCCTAGCGGATAACCGGCTTGTCTTCTATCGCGATCGACTGTTCATGCCTGAGCGCGCGCCAAAGAGTGCCGCGGAACGCGAGGAAATAATTCTGCGAACCAAGAAGCTTGTCTACGACGAACAAGCTGACCTTGCAAGCCTGAAGGCTGCCGTAGCGAATCTCGAGGCCGCGATTCAATACACGAGATCAGGCCCAAAAAGAGATCCGATTCCCGAGGATGTCAAGCTCCTTGTTTGGGCGAGAGACGGCGGGGCCTGCGTGCGATGCAGGGCAAAAAAGGAATTGCACTTTGACCATATCATCCCTGTCGCCAAGGGAGGCGGCAATGTCGAAGCAAATATCCAAATTCTCTGTCAACCGTGCAATCTTAAGAAGGCCGATAAGATCGCGACCCCGTAGTCGGCTTTCCCTCCAGCTCGCAAACAGGCTCGCCTGCTTCTCTCTCCCGGAACGACACTCATGACTGGTTCTACCGCGGCCGTCGAGCAAGGTTACGGATGATCCCTCCAAGCTCGCTCGTTTCTCCCTCTCTGTGCGGGGTGAGGACGTTGAACCTCAACTGCGCGCGTCCAACGAGGGCCTTCTGAGGCCGCGCGTTGCGCGAGCAACTGAGGTCGGCGTCCTTGCCCCGCCTCTCGTCAGGCCTGCATCGGAACGCATAGGTAACCGGTGGACTCGGAATGCTTTCCGGTCGCCTATACGGTCCACGGTGTTCGTTGTGATCCGTGAATCACAGCGATAATGTCAACTTGGTCGGGCTTGATGTGATAGATGATTCGGTAAGGGCCTTCCAGAACTTCCCGTATCTGTGGGAACTCGACTTCAGGGACGATGCGGCCGGATTGGGGGAAGGCGCCGATTTGCTGGGAACGTCTGGTGAGACGGTCAACGATTCTCAGGGCGTACTCTGGTGAGCTCTGCCCGATGTAGGCATGAATGCTTC
>SPAX01000132.1 GCA_005239475.1 Nitrospira sp.
GGCGTGCCGCAGGATTATGTTCAAGCACGCCAGTGGTATGAGAAAGCCGCCATCCAGGGGGATGAAAGTGCGCAGTACAACCTGGGCCTGCTGTATGCCAACGGGTGGGGCGTGCCGCAGGACTATGTCCAAGCGCGGCAGTGGTTCGAGAAAGCCGCCGTCCAGAGGGACGCGAAGGCGCAGCATAGCCTCGGTCTGCTGTATGCCAAGGGCCAGGGTGTGTCCCAGGATTTTGTCCAAGCTTACATGTGGTACAGCCTGGCGATAGCGAACGGAGAAAAAGAGGGAGCTATAATTCGTGATGCGCTCGTCAAACGAATGACCCCTGCCCAAATTGCCGAAGCGCAAAAGCGGGCGCGGGAATGGAAGCCAAAGACCAATGCGCAACGCCCAACGCCCTAAACGCAAAGCCGGGCGAACGCTGGCAGTTTGCTGGGCCGCGCCATAACCGATTCGTGTTCAGATGTTATTGCGAATCATTACGCAGCAGAATGGACCCAAGAGTCTGGGGCGCAGCTATCTGCCGCGCCCCGCTGGTCCGGCTTACTTGCCGCCCTTGTCGTCCTTTTTCTCGTCTTTCTTGTCGTCCCCGAACACCAGCTTGCCGCTCGTGCTGTCCTTCTTCTCATCCTTCTTCTCGTCGCCGAATACGACCACCTGGCCGCCCTTGTCCTTCTTCTCGTCCTTCTTGTCGTCTCCCGCAACCGCAAGGGTGGACATCGTGCTGAAACTCAGGAAGGCCACCAGGGCCATCAATCCGTTCAACCGTTTCATGGGAACCTCCATAAATGATGTGAGGATAACTTGTCGGCCATGCCCCATGCACAACCTCTACACACCCTTTACCAATTGCGTGGCAGTCGGCACAACGGACAAAATCGCGACCGGCCGGTCGCATTTGTCCAATGCACGCCTGTTCCAAATGGAGGCACAATGACTCCCGGAGTGCAGCCGATCAGCAGCAGAACACAGACGATGCCCGACCGTACAGCAGCGCTGGGGCGCCTAGAGCAGGTGGTCTCAACCACCGAGGAGTTCGATCGGGTCGTGTCACACGCCCTACCGATTCTGCTTGATCGCGCGGCCAGCAGCACGAAGCGATTCTTGCGCGAGACCGGTCAGTGGAGCGACGACGTCGCGCATGAGAAATTCGTCTTGCGCTGGGGCGCCGAATATCTCGAGCAGTTTCTCGTGTGCGGACGGAGCGAGGTCCCTTGCCGGCCGTTGTTTCTTCTGGAGTCGATGGTCGCCAAGCAACACAGCCGCCCGGAGCCGTTTTGTTATCACCCGGACCTGCTCACACCGCTTGGTCGATTGATCGACGGCCTGGTGGGGCGAGCGGCGATCAGCCGAGATGCCCTGATTGCCTTGTACCATCATTGTTACGGGTTCGGGCCGGGCCAGGTCATCACGGTCCTACGACTGAATGGATCGGAGAGCCCGCGTATCTACAAGAATGTCCAACGCTGGCGGGATTCCGGTTGGAAACGGACCATAGAGAATATGGGCATCACCGAGGCTGAGTTAGAGGGACTCACTGCGCAGCAGCAACATCAGCGGCATCGGTTCAACCGCGATGCCGAGCATATGCTTCGTGTTGCGCAGGCGCATTATCGGAAGAGCGAACCGGACCATTATCCCTGTTTATCCCGGTATCAGTGGGAAGATATGTTTCGGCAAGGGTACGGGGTCGAGTACCGGATCTGGCATCTTGCCCTCTGCCGGGACTGTCTTCACACGGCCTGGGAGGTAGGACTCGATGGAGCCTCGGCCATTGACGTTCCACGAGTGGTGCTGCAGCTACAGCCGTAGCGTGAAAGGATCGGAACCGACGACCGGAAGGAGGATGTATGGAACCTGAACAGGATTTCGCAGAGTATCGTGAGCGCTTACTCACGGGCATGAGAGCGGGCATCCGCCGCTCTGCCTGCGGCGCCGCGGACCCAATTCAGGTCTTCGTGAATCAGCCGAATATGGATTCAGAAGCAGCCGCATTTCCCTCACACGCGCTACCGTCGAACTCCGCGTCCACAACACCACACAGGGTGGATCGGTCCGCGCCGTCTGCATCCCTTCGCCGAGCTTCTGGCATCGCACGCGGCGGGCGTTGGTCGGGGTGGCCGATAGCGCGGCTCCGCGTCCGGTCGCCTTCGCTGGGCCGGGGATGCGGGCCGTCGCCTTCACGCAAGTCTTGCTGGCGGTCGCGTTGGTCGGGCTGGTAGCCGACCGGATCACCGGCTGGATGACCCCGGTCCGTCCGTCGCTTTCAGTGACACAGGCAGAAGTTCCTTGGGCGGCTCCGATTGGCGAAGTCACGAAGCTCGAGCAGCAACTGGTCGAGCTCTCGCGGATGCAGGCGAAGACCGTGGAAACCATTCACACGCAACAACAGGGGATGGCTCAACTCCAGCGGACGATGGCCAAGCTGTCTTCCACGCAAGAGACGGTCGCCGCCAGCGTGTTGACCGTGAAGCAGGAACTGAAGCAACGGCGGAAGGGCATGGGTCGTGACGCCGCTCGCATGACACGCGCAGTCATGAGCATTACGCAACGTGAGCAGGAAGATCTGGAGGCCGAAATCCACAGTCTCATAGTGGGGAATGAAAGGCTCTCAAAGGAAAGGGCCGACCTGGAACAACACAATCAGGATCTGAAGAATCGGCTGCAGTCGGCAGGCGAGGAGGTTTCGAAGGCCACGGTGTCGGATCGCGAGTAGCCGATGGGGGCACGGCCGACTTCCCAGCAACCACGATTCTTATATTGGGTCAGCTTTTGCGACGGCGTGAGCCAGGAAAACATCGACCAAACCGCACCGTGTTCCAACTCAACGCAAGGAGGCATCATCATAACCTATCTGCGTGTGTTCGTCGGTGCATGCTTTCTGCTTGCCGTCATGGGAGTCGTTGTTTCCGTCCCGCTTGGTTGGGCCATTGTCCTTGGTATTGGCGAGGCCTACCCAGAGAAGATCCGCAATGGCCAACCATACCAGCGGAACAATGAGCTGGTGCAGAAGAAGAATCTTCCGCGAAGCACGTATGGGCAGATCAGGTACAAGATTGAGCCGAAGCAGAAGTAACCAGCTCAATTGGGAAGTCGCTTCACCTCGTCCAACGCAAGAGGTCACAAGGGGCCTCGCAAGGTGAGCACGTATCAGAGGTAACAAGATGGGGGAAGGTCCGGGTATCCACAACAGCGGCTCACGCCTGTGGATAAAGGCGGCTGAGGGGTTCTTACTGAGCCCACTCTAGGTAGTCCTGCGGGGATCGCCCCCTTGAGAACGTGTGTTACCCATTCCCTTGTAACAAAAACAGAAATTTCTGATGTCAAGCCACAAGATATAGTGGGAGTGTGCCGAGTGTTCACAATGCCTAAATAATAGGCAAAGTGTCCATGTGTTGCATTGAGTATGCAAATGTTGGCAGCAAACGAGAACTATTCACAGAGTTATCCACAGAAACTGTGGAGCGATGCCTCATCGATGCACTGATGGCTCAATCTCATCGGACATGCGTCTCTTTGTATTCCCTCCATTCGTGTGGTTGCGTCTGATGACGCGACTATGGGCCCTCATTGTGTTCCTTGCTTTTCTGACACCCTCTCCTGCTGTCGCTGTCTCTGAGAATCAAGGCCAGTCGCCTCCATCCTCGACGGCGACACCATCGAAGTCCTGCACAACCAACGCTCGGAACGTATCCGCCTCAGCGGGATCGATTGTTCTGAGAAAGGCCAAGCCTACGGCCAGAAAGCCAAGCACGCCGCTTCTGACCTAGCCTTCGGCAAAGAAGTCACGCTCCGGACCCACGGTCACGACAAGTACAAGCGCACCATTGGAGACGTGATTCTGCCCGATGGCATGAACCTCAATCAGGAACTCGTCAAGCAGGGCTGGTGCTGGTGGTATCGGAAGTATGCTCCGGAAGATACGGTGCTGGAAGGGTTAGAGAACGAAGCACGAGCGGGGCGGAAAGGCTTGTGGGCTGATCCTCACCCGGTGCCTCCGTGGGAGTGGAGAAAGAGGAGCCGCTGAGGCAATCTACAAAATGAAATCAATGGCTCATCAGAGGACGTGGAATTGTCGGTGAGCATTAGCCGATTGGCAATGGGACATCATTCGGTCTCAATGACCTTGAGGCCCTTGTCAGCATGGCGCGGGCGGGCAAGGAGTGGATATCTGTTCACGCACTCAAACGTTAAGAGTATTATTGGGAAGCCTCCGGCCATCCGAGGGCTTTTCTTGCTGTGCTAAATTTGTGCTAAAAATCCTCACAAGCGACCGAATTAGGTAGAAGCAATGGAATCAGTAGAAAGCCAGCAAGCTCATGATTTTCAACGATAAACGGGGAAACCCTCGCAACATCGAGCTGTTCGAATAATTGGCCTTCTGCCACTCTTAATCAGCGGGCCGTAGGTTCGACCTTCCTGGAAAGTTTCGATTTGGAATCGCTAAGCTGCCAAGACTCTCACATCAATCCGGAAGCCCAGTGCGTCTGTTCCCCCTTTAGAAAATCCCGTTGGGGATACCAATCCTGCCTCTCTTCCTCTCGGTAGCCGACTTGCTGTTTTAGTCTTCTCATTCCGTTGAGTTTGTCGCGTGAGCTGGATACACTGGTTAGCGGCGGCTGGGGTCGCTTCTTCTAGCAGGCTGCGGGAAAATTATGTAGGCACGCCAGATCGTCGATGGTCCACACGTGCGGTACAAGTCCGGTCTGTCTGGTCTTTCTGGTTCATCTGGTTGATCTAGTCTATCTGGTTAGTCTGGTTCAACCATTAGACGAGACAGACCAGACAGACCAAATGAACAAGTCAGGCTGGCGGACTGTTTCAGCACCCTGTTAGCAGCGCCTAGATAGCCTGGCTCAGCCAGCAATGTTGGTTCCTCGCACCTCGACCATGCCGGACTTTTCCTGCGACCATTTCCATGCCTGAACGATTGATCACACCCCTCATCGTGATTGTACTGATACTGGGGTCGTTGTTGGCCCTCCGTTCCACCAATTCCTCTTCGGTGACGCCGGTGCCTGTCTCATCGGTGGCAGCGCTTGTCCCTGACAGGGTTCCGCTGGTCACCGGAGACGAACCGATCGCAGAGATCTTTACGAGAGCCGGTTGCGCGGTGTGCCACAGCGTTCCGGGTATTCCCGGGGCCGATGGGCGCGTAGGGCCGCCCCTCCTATTAGGCACTACGGGGCCTGCGCGATTGGCCGATCCGGCTTACCGGGGCCACGCGAAAACAGTGCATGATTATGTGATCGAATCGGTCATCGAACCGGGCGTGTTTGTCGTGCCGGGATATCCGGCTGGCACGATGCCGACCTGGTATGGCGCGAAGCTCAGCGCCCTCGCGCTGGAGAAGATTGCGTCGTATCTTGAGCGGCAAGGGGTGACTGCGGCTCAGTAACCCACATTACTCTTGATGGTTCGTCGCGAAAGCATGCCAACCGGCCAGGCCAGGGGCCAGAGGCTAGTGGCTAGAGGGAAGAGCCGTGCTTTCGAGGGGAAGTCTTCGCCCCTAGCCTCTGGACACGCGCCTCTCGCCCGAATAGAGGCGCGTGGGTGGTGAGGAGGGCTATCGTTTACGCAGAGGGGTCACGTTTCCTGAGGCCCCTCCCTGGATCTTAAAGGCGCCGGTCGAGGAGGCACCTGGTTTTTTATCGAGGAGCGCGTTGATCGCATCGTCCCCTCTCAGACCTTCGATCTTGATCTTAAGCCGGAGATTGTTGGCGCTATCGGCGTTGATCAAGGCCTGCTCGAGGGAGATCCGCTCCTCTTTATATAGCTGGAACAGGACGTGGTCGAACGTCTGACAGCCTTCCTCCACCCCTTGTTCCATCGCTTCTTTGAGCGAATCGACCTCGGACTTCTTGATGAGATCCTTAATGCGGGGGGTGTCGAGCATGATTTCCAGTGCCGGAGCCCGCTTCCCGTCTACGGATGGCACAAGCCGCTGAGAGATGATGGCGCGAAGATTGAGCGACAACTGGAGATAGATCTGTGCATGCCGCTCCACCGGGAAAAAATTCATGATGCGCTCGATGGCCTGGTTCGCATTGTTTGAGTGGAGGGTGCCGATGCAGAGGTGCCCGGTCTCCGCGAAGGTGATCGCGGCTTCCATGGTTTCCGTGTCCCGGACTTCGCCGATCAGAATCACATCCGGTGCCTGCCGCAGTGTATTCTTAAGCGCATTTTGAAATGAGAGCGTGTCGAAGCCCACTTCTCGCTGCGTGATCAGCGATCGCTTATGATTGTGGACGAACTCGATTGGGTCTTCCACGGTCACGATATGGCCTGGATGGATGGTATTTCGGTGGTCGATCATGGCTGCGAGGGTGGTGGATTTTCCTGAACCGGTGGCTCCGACTACCAGCACCAACCCGCGCTTCGTCATGGCGATGTCTTTTACAATCGGAGGCAAGCCCAGCTGCTCGACGGTTTGGATCTCGGCTTTGATATGCCGAAAGACCAAACCGACGTTCCCTCGCTGCCGAAAAATATTGACACGAAAACGGCCCAGCTCCTTGTAGTAGAGGGCCAGGTTCATTTCCATCTTTTCCTCGAATTCCCCACGCTGCTGACCGCGCATCAGCGCCAGCGCGAGGGCTTCGAGTTGTTCATTGGTAAACGGGGGCGCGTCGGTTCGTTGTGTCGAGCCGTGGACGCGATAGGCGGGAGCCGAGTCGACGGTCAGGTACAGGTCCGACGCTTCTTGATCCACCATGACTTTCAAGAGACTGCGAACATCCATCTCTACCCCCGTGTTTCCTGCCAGGTATCTTAGGCCGCGCCGCCCATTGAAGATCCAAACAGATTGGGATTCATGCTGCGCGATTGGGCTTCGCCTTTGGTGACGAGTCCACGGGACGCTAAATCGAACAGCGCCATGTCCATCGTTTGCATACCGTCTTTCTGACTGGCCTGCATGATCCCGGGAATCTGGTGTAACTTGCCCTCTCGGATAAGATTCCGGACCGCGGTTGTGGCGACCATGATCTCGAGAGCGGCGACACGCCCGCTAGATTTTTTCTTCAGCAGGGTCTGCGTGATGACCGCTTCCAAGGCTTCTGCGAGCTGTGTGCGAATCTGGGACTGTTGGTTGGGGGGAAAGGCGTCGATGATGCGGTCGATGGTTTTCGGCGCGCTGGAGGTGTGGAGCGTGCCAAAGACCAAGTGGCCCGTTTCCGCCGCAGTCAACGCGAGCTGGATGGTTTCCAGGTCGCGCATTTCACCCACGAGGATGATGTCCGGGTCTTCGCGTAGAGCGGCCCTCAGCGCATTCGCGAACGACAGGGTATGCACGCCCAACTCCCGCTGGTTGACCAGACACTTCTTCGTCTTGTGGACGAATTCGATCGGATCTTCAATTGTGAGGATGTGGCCTTCGAATGTGTTGTTCAAGTAATCGACCATAGCGGCCAGCGTCGTCGATTTACCAGATCCGGTTGGGCCGGTCACAAGGACCAGCCCCTTTTCCCGATCGCAGAGCTGTCGCACGATCGGAGGCATGCCGAGCTTCTCCAACGGAATGATTTCGGTGGGAATGTTTCGGAAGACGGCGCCAAGCCCACGGCTTTGGACGAAGACATTGACGCGGAATCGGGCGATGTCGCCCAGTTCAAAGGAGAAATCACACTCGCGCTTTTCCTCGAAGTTTTTCCGCTGGGTATCGCTCATCATGTCGTAGACCAGCGAGTGCGTCTCTTCCGTGGTCAGCGCGGGATGATCGAGTTTCTTGAGGTCCCCGTTCACACGGATCATCGGTGGCTCGCCGGCGCTGATGTGACAATCCGATGCGCCTTCCTTTGCCGTGAAGGTCAGGAGCTTCGAAATATCCATGAAGAGGACTCCTCGATAAGAAATGGTAGTGAGATGATGGCCTGACGAACCTCAAGGCTACTTGGGAGCATCATGCCACAGGGTGATGAGAAAGCAAGGAAATAGCCGGAAGCGGCTGCATGAATTCTTCGATGGTTCAGTAAGCAAGCGCGGCGTTCGATCAGATCAGTCCCGCCGATTGCCCTGCGCGCTGAAATGCGGTGAGGGCGTGATCGATGTGGCTGGAGGTGTGCTCGGATGTCACCGTGACGCGGATGCGGCTGGTGGCATCCGGAACGGTAGGAGGACGAATCGCCGGAGCATACACGCCTTCTGTGAACAGGTGCTCGGCAAACGAGAGTGCGGTTGCGGCATTGCCGACGAGGATCGGCATGATCGGACTGACGCTGGGGGACAGGCTGAATCCCAAGCGTGTCAATCCAGAGAACAACCGTTCACGGTTGGCCCACAAGCGCGCACGTCGTTCCGGCTCGCGTTGCATGACTCGTAACGCTGCCGTGACGGCAGCTGCTGAACTCGGTGGAGGTGCCGTGGTAAAGATGAAGGACCGGCTCGTGTTCATGAGATAGCGGATCAATGTCGAGGGCCCAGCGAGGTAGGCGCCACTGCTGCCGAAGGCTTTGCCCAAGGTCCCCATCTGAAACGGGATCTGTGTATCAAGGCCGAAATGTTCAGCTGTTCCTCGTCCATACGGTCCCATCACGCCCGTGCCATGGGCATCATCGATATAGAGGTCGGCCTCATAGTCCTGGGCTAACCGACTGAGTTCGGGTAACGGCGCGAGGTCGCCGTCCATGCTGAACAGGCCGTCGGTCACAATCAGAGTGCGTCGCGCCCGGCGTCTTTTGGCCAGAAGGGACTGTAGGTGATTGGTATCGTTGTGGCGATAGATTCGAAAGTCGGCTGCGCTCAGACGGCAGCCGTCGATTAGGCTGGCATGGCACAAGCGATCGGCCAGGATCAATCCGCCTTGTCCGATCAGTGCAGGGATGGTCCCGATGTTGGCAAGGTAGCCGGAGCTAAATGTCAGTGCGGCTTCGGTTCCCTTGAACTGTGCCAGAGCAGATTCCAGTTCTTGATGAGGTAACAACGAGCCTGAAATCAACCGAGCGGCTCCGGATCCGGCGCCAAACCGTTGTGTCGCCTCGATGGCGGACTGAATCACTTCCGGGTGCATGGCCAGCCCCAAATAGTCGTTCGAGGCGAGCAGGAGGATCTGGCGTCCTGCCATCTCAACTATCGGACCGACGCCCGAATGGAGCGGAGTGAGGCGCCTGGTCAGATGTCTCGCAGCCAATTCGTTGAGTTGTTTTTCAAACATGTGACGTGGCCCGTCGTTAAAGATGGGAGATGGTGTGCCTTCTGAGAACCGACCAGCCGCTGCTGCCTCATTGACAAAATCGTGACATCCTTAGTATAAGGCGCGCACACAATTTGAGGAAACGGGCCCCGCCCTCTCCGACGAATCCGTCCATGAGCTACCGTATCAAGGTCCCAGCCAAAACTCTTCCGGTTGATGAAGCCCACATGTTGAGCTGGCTTGACCATGTGCTGCATAGGTCACAGGATTATCGACGCCCCTTACTGGTCGGCCTGGGAGTGTTGGTGCTTGCGGCTGCCGTGGTCGGAGGGGTTTTTTATGTGGACCGCCAGGCTGTGCAGCAGGCACAAGACCTTGAACGTGAGGCGATGCGCTTCTTGACTGCTCCTTCTGCCAACGATCCTCAAAAGGCCGATCACACGCTCAAGGAAGCGATCGCGAGGTATCGGCAAATCGTCGATCAATATCCACGGACCCCCACGGCACCACTCGCCTTGTATCATTTGGGGAATACGTTGGTCCAGGCCAATGAACTGAGCCCGGCCATTGAGGCTTTTCAGCGATTTCTTGCATTGTATAGTTCGAATCCCTCAATGGCAGGGTTGGTGCAACAACGTCTGGCCTATGTGTACTTGCTCAAGGGAGACCGGGACCAAGCAGTGAAGGCACTCACCGCCATCTTGGAGACTCCCGGTACGTTGAACCGGGATCAGGCGTTATTTGAGTTGGCCCGGCTGGAAGAATCCCAATCGCGGCCTGAGGGGGCTTTGGCTCGCTATCAGGAACTGATAAAGACCTATCCGAACTCTCCCTTCACCAGTGAGGCGACGATTCGGACCAAGATCATGGATGCCATGAAATCGCAGGAATCAACGCCTGCCTCGACGTCGATGGCCCCGGCCATTGCTGCGCCACAGAAGAGTTCTCCGTCTCCTCCTTCCTCAGCAGGCAAGAAAAAATCCTAGCAGGATACTGAAAAAGCCCGCCAGCAGGGGAGGGAGCGGCCAGGTGTCCTTCTTGCTCGCAGAACGCGCACGATGAAACTGTGCTCGTTCGATGCGCGCAGTAAAGGGCAGCCTCGGCCACTCCCCTAAAGAGAGGTGGAGAGAATGAAAGGGCCATACCCAGCGCGCAGCGGGGGACTCGTTCGAGCCACCACAGCTCAACATACACAAGCAAGCTTGGAAGAACCATCTTTGGTTGCTTGCTGCGGCCTTGCCCGTGGAAAGGCGCGTCCCTGGGCGAAGAGACTGTCTTGGCAGACTCAGGGCGGGCGGGTGACGTAGCCGCCAGGGTTGGGCGGGTGAGAAGTCTGGTCATTTTGAGCATCCTGCAGGAGTGTTCTTCCGGTGTTCCACACGTGCGGACTATCGAAGGTCTTGCGTGCCAACATAGTTTGTTGGCATCCTGCCAGGCGCTCAGGTTTGCCGGTATCCCGGCTCTCGGCTTGGTCCGTTCTGTGGATCGGCGGAAAGGGGCGTCGAATTTAGCGGCTGATAACGAGAAAGTCACCAGGTCGAATCGTCGGGTCGGAGAGATTATTCTTCGTCTTGAGCGTCTTGAGCGGGATGCGAAACCGTTTCGATAGTTTTCCCAGGGTGTCTCCCAAGCGGACTTTATACCAGCGAGAAGGTCCGGCTGACGCAAACTGAGCCTTTGCCGGAAGCCGCGGGAACTTATAAGTCGGGATGTGGTCAATCAGCTGTTCCACTTTCGCTTTCATTCCCACCGGAACCTTCAGGTGATAGGCCTCGTCGCCGGGGGGTGTCGCGTCTCGCCGCAGCTCAGGATTTAAGAGCCGGAGCTCTTCATAGGGAATGCCGGTGGCATTGGCAATCGCCCGGAAATGGACGGTTCGTGCGATGATCGCTTCGTCGAATTGATGCGGTGCGGCAGATTCCTGAGTGAAGCCGTATCGGTCGGGGTTCCTCGCAATGATCGTCGCGGCCATAAACCGCGGCACGTACTCCTTCGTCTCTCGTCGAATCAATCGTGTTTTGGAAATCTCGGAAAAGCTTTCGGCCCGGGCCTTGTGGAGGGCTCGCATCACCTTACCTTCTCCGGCATTGTAGGCGGCCATCGCGAGCGGCCAGGTACCGAAGAGGTCGTAGAGATCGCGGAGGTAGCGTGCCGCAGCCACCGTTGACTTGATGGGATCCCGACGTTCATCAACATAATTGTCGACGCGGAGGCCATAGGCCTTGGCCGTGCCCTTCATGAACTGCCAGGGGCCCGTGGCTTTGGCTCGTGAGTACGCGTAAGGGTTGAATCCGCTTTCCACCAGTGAGAGGTAGACCAGATCGCTGGGGAGGTGAAACTCCGTGAAGATTGTCTCGACAAGGGGCTGATAGCGGCTGAGTCGGAGGAGCCACTCTTCGAAGCGACCGTGGATGGCCGTATTGAAGTAGCGAATGTGGGCCTGGACCGAGGAGTCCATGACAATCGGAACATTGTAGCTCGCATATTCCGCGTGATCTGTGGCATTTCGGGAGGGGTCTTGTGTCTGGGCAAGTTCAGCCGGAGGATTCAAGGCTTCTGAAAACCGCATGGTCGACGGTGAATTGTCCGCTGGGTTCAGCTGCAAGAGGTCTTCAGCTCTCGGAACGCTGCTAATCGTTGCTGTGGGAGGGGTGGTGGCCTCCGGTGGCGGGTCCTCGGTATCGAGCGGGACCAGATTTGCGTCTGGGTCGTCTTCCGTCGCTGCGTTCTCGTCCACAAGCGTAGACGAGTCAGCCATAGCTGGTTCGGAGGGAGTTGCCGCCTCCACTACCATTATAAGAGGAGTGGAGAAGCTGAGCCACATTCCGAGGAAGAGAGCCATCGGGAGGATGGCATGCCCGGGCCTGAGTGGCGTCATCGGAACGCGATGGCAATCAGTATCGTGTGTGAGGTTTGTCATGTTCTGTGAGGCTAGACTATCGACGGACTGCGCTCTTGTCAAGGATTTGCAAGGGGTATGACGCCCCTCCTGTGGTAGCCCAGAGGCCAGACTATCTTACGTTTGCGCAAACATAATTGTGAGCGGAAGTCACGCCGGCATCAGCAGGCCGCAACAGTCTGAAAACACGCGTGTCTACACGGTTCCTCGCCTTGACAGCTTTTGGGAGGCAATGGTATCGTCCCTCCTTCCCACGTAAGATTTTTCACGCTTCATCCGGAATTAGGAGGATCAGTCGATGCTGAAGCGGTATTTGCTGGCTCCCGGTCCGACGCCTGTGCCCCCTGAAGTGCTGTTGGCCATGGCGCGGCCCATGTTCCATCATCGTGCTCCCGAGTTCGATAAGGTGTTCGCGGAGGTCCGTGATGGACTCAAGTGGCTGTTCCAAACAAAAAACAACGTGCTCCTGCTGGCGGCTTCCGGAACCGGAGGCATGGAAGGTTCAGTGTCTAACTTTCTCTCCCCCGGCGATAAGGCCCTCACCATTAACGGGGGGAAGTTTGGGGAACGATGGACCAAGCTCTGCAAGACGTTCGGCGCCGAGGTGACCGAAATCAAGGTGGAATGGGGGCGAGCCGTCGATCCCCAAATGGTAGCCGATGCGCTGAAAAAAGATCCCGGAATCAAAGCGGTGTATGTGCAGGCGAGTGAAACCTCCACCGGTGTGGCGCACGACGTCAAGGCTCTTGCGGAGATCGTGAAGCCCTATGGCGAAACCATTCTTGTGGTCGATGCCATCACTGCCCTCGGAGTGTTCGACATCAAGACCGATGAGTGGGGAATCGATGTTGTCATTACGGGGTCGCAAAAGGCGCTAATGCTCCCGCCGGGCCTTGCATTTGTGAGCGTGAGCGATAAAGCTTGGCAGGTGGCGGAGAAAGCGAAAAACACGGCGTTTTATTTCAATTTCAAGAAAGAGCATGAAAATCAGCAGAAGAATCAGACGGCCTGGACGCCGGCCGTGTCCCTCATCGTCGGCTTGCAGGAAGTACTGAAGATGATGAAGGCGGAGGGGCTTGAGGGGATGTTCGCCCGCCAAGCTATGCTTGCGAAAGCCATGCGTGAAGGGGTGCAGGGCGCCGGGTTGGCGCTGCTTCCGAAAGACTCGCCCAGCGATGCGCTCACCGCCATTTTAGCGCCGGAAGGCGTGGACGGGCAGGCTATCTATAAGAACCTGCGTGTTCAATACGGCATGACGGCGGCCGGTGGACAAGACCATTTGAAGGGGAAGATCTTCCGGGTCTCCCACATGGGTTACATGGACCGCTTCGATATCATCATGGGGGTGGCCGCTATCGAAATGGTGCTCAAAGGACTGGGGCATCCCGTGAAGCTTGGAAGCGGTGTCGCGAAGGCGCAAGAAATCTTGATGGTGAAATAGGCGGGCCCCTATGAAAATTCTGATCAGCGATAGTTTGTCGAAGCAAGGCGTCGAACTCCTCGAGAAGGCTGGTTTCACCGTGGTGGTGAAATCCAAAATGTCGAAAGAGGAGTTGTTCAAAGAGATCAAAGACGCCGATGGCTTGATCGTGCGGTCCGGAACGAAAGTCACGGCGGAGTTGATCGCAGCAGCCGAGCGCCTGAAAGTCGTCGGGCGGGCCGGGTCTGGGTTGGACAATGTCGATACCCCTGCGGCCACCCGTCGCGGCATCGTGGTCATGAATACGCCGGGCGGCAATACGGTCACCACTGCTGAGCACGCCATGGCGATGATTTGCGCCATGAGCCGGCGTATTCCCCAAGCGACGGCGTCGATCAAGGCCGGCAAGTGGGAAAAAGAAAAGTTCATGGGCGTTGAGCTCTATAACAAGATTCTCGGCATCGTCGGTATCGGACAGATCGGTGGGTATCTGGCGAAGCTCGCCCAGGGCATGGGCATGAGCATCATCGCGTACGACCCGTATTTGGCGGCGGATCGGGCTCAGAGCATGGGCGTCGAGATGGTGGAACTGGCCGAGTTGTTCCGGCGCGCCGACATTATTTCCGTGCATACACCATTGACGCCTGAGACCAAGGGCCTCATCAATGCACAAGTGATTGGGACGATGAAACCCGGCGTGATGATCGTGAATTGTGCCCGCGGTGGAATTATTCACGAGGGCGATCTATTCGAAGCCTTGAAGAGCAAGCGAGTGGCGGCGGCGGCCTTCGACGTATTTGAAGAAGAGCCGGTGAAGCCCGACCATCCGCTGTTAACCTTGGACAATTTTCTGTGCACACCTCACATTGGCGCGCAGACCATGGAGGCGCAGGAAAACGTGGCGGTTGGGATCGCTGAACAGGTTGTTGATTACTTCAAAAATGGGATAGCCCGTGGAGCGGTGAATGTTCCGTCCGTTTCCCCTGAATTGTTGCCGCGGCTGCAGCCGTATCTCTCGCTCGCGGAGCAGCTGGGAAAGTTGCAGACGCAGCTCTGCGAAGGGGGGCTTGAGCGCGTGACGGTCGAATATAGCGGAGAGGTGGCGACCCTCTCCATTGCACCGCTCACGATCGCCGTGTTGAAGGGATTGTTGAACCCGATTATGCAAGCGCCTGTAAACTACGTGAACGCGCCGATCGTCGCGAAGGAACGTGGGATTGAAGTAAGGGAAGTGAAGAGCTCCGATGCGGGAGATTTCACCAGCTTGATTCGTGTGCGAGTGGAGGCCGGCAAGAAATCGTACCAGGTGGCCGGCACGCTGTATCACAAGAAAGATCCGCGCGTCGTTGAGATTGATCAGTTCAAAGTTGAGGTTGTGCCGGAGGGACACGTGCTTTTGATCCTCAACATCGATCGCCCAGGGGTAATCGGGATGGTGGGGAAGGTGCTCGGCGACAATCAGATCAACATCGTCAGGATGCAATGCGCGCTCGAGAAGCGGGGTGGGAACGCGCTGCTCATCATTGGATCCGATGCGGTCTTCCCGAACACGGTGCTTGAGGCGATCAAATCCAGCAAGGACATTCTCTCAGTCAAAGTCGCGGCTCTGTCCTAACCCCGCGCGCCATCAATCAGGTCAGCAATGGTCTCTGCTCCTCCGAAGCCCCGCCTTTCTTCGGGACAAGTCCCGTCGTCCCGCGAGCGCTCGCTCGTCCCCGTGGGCATGGCGACGATACTTCCTCACGCGGCGAAGCAGGTCCGTCGCCTTGAAGAACAGTTGCTCGCTCAAGTCAACCGTTGGGGCTACGATGAAATCATTCTTCCCACGTTCGAGTATCTCGACGTCTTGGCTCCGGGGCTTGAGCCGGAACTGATCGAGCACTGCTATCAATTCGTCGATCGTACGACGGGGCGGACGTTACTGCTCCGTCCGGATGCCACGGCGCAGATAGCCAGGACGGTCGCAATGGGGCTTACGGGCACGGCGCTGCCGTTGCGTCTCTCCTATCGAACGTCCGTCTTCCGCTACGAGCAGGAACATGCTGGGCGTGGTCGAGAAATTTTTCAGGTCGGAGCCGAACTCATTGGCCTCGACGATGTCACGAGCGACAGCGAAGTCATCGATTTGATGATCGAGTGTCTCCGTTCGATCGGTCTTCAGTCTTTTAAAGTGTCTCTTGGACATGTGGGATTTATTAAGGGGCTCCTGATACGGTCCGGACTGTCGGCGCAGGGGCAGAAGTTGGCAGAGCAGGCGGTTGCGCGAAAAGATCTGCCGAGACTCGAGGAGATTCTTGCGAACGAGCGTATATCCAAAACGGCGGCGCGTGCCATTCGGGAAGCACCTGAGCTGTACGGTCAAGAGGAAGTGCTGGCACGCGGACGGATCCTCGCGGCCGGCGATCCGGCATTGGCCGCTCCGCTCGAACGGCTTGCCCAGGTGTATCAGCTGCTGTGTGCGGCAGGCCACCGGGAATCGCTGCTTCTGGATCTCGGGGAATTCCGCGGGTTCGACTATTATGATGGGGTCGTCTTCGACGTGTTTGCCGAAGGGATGGGGGCGGAGTTAGGCGGCGGCGGACGGTACGATCACTTGATCGGTCGATTTGGCCGGCCACTGCCCTCAACCGGGTTTGGGTTGGACGTCGATCGGCTCTTCCGCACAGTGCAGTTCCCTGAGGAAGGATCGGAATCGTCGCGAGTCGACTATCTTGTGGCTGCGCCACGCCGGGCCACTCGTTTGTTGACGGCGGTCGCAGCGCAGTTGCGTCGGACTCGCTCCCGAGTGGTGCAGCAGACGATGAAGGGGAGCGACGCGGCGCTCGTGTCTGCCGCAGTGACAGCGGGGTTGGCCCAGCAGGCAGCGGCCGTGGTGGTGGTCGGTGCGCCAGGAATGGATCATGATGATGTGCTGGTGCTCGAGCCCCTCGCTGCTCACATGCATGGCCGCCGATCCGGCAACCTGAGTCGTCTTTCGAAGAAGATGGGGCTTGCCGACTTGGTGGCCGCGGCTCGTCGGTCTCGGCGGCAGGTAAAGGAACGGTCATGAAATCCATGTCGGCCGTCGATCTGTCCCAGCCCAAACTGCCCCCTCAGAATGTGGAGGCTGAGCAATCGGTTCTCGGCGCAGTCCTTCTCGACAATAGCGCGATGGCCAAGGCGATGGAATTGCTGGTCGAAGAGAATTTCTACCGCACGTCGCATCGGAAGATCTATCGTGCGATGCTGGAATTGTCGGAAGTCGGAGAAGTGATCGATCAGATTACGTTGACGGAACGGTTGAAGGCGCAGGGAGAAATTGAGGCCATCGGGGGCGCAGCCTATTTAGCAGAGCTTGTGCAGAGCGTGGCCAGCTCCGCCAATATTCGCTACCATTGCAAGATCGTGCGCGACAAGGCGCTGTTGCGAGAGCTGATCCATACCTCCACGGAAGTCCTCACGCGCGGGTACGAAGGCACCTCTTCAGTCGACGACCTGCTTGATTTCGCGGAGCGGTCGGTGTTCGGCATCGTCCAAGGGAAACTGGATCGGTCGTTCACCCCCCTTAATGCCATCATTAAGGAAAGTCTCGACCTCGTCGACAAGCTGTCAAAGCGAAAAGAACATATCACGGGCGTTCCCACCGGTTTTTACGACCTCGACGACATCACGGCGGGGCTCCAACCCTCCGATCTCGTGGTGATCGCGGGGCGGCCCAGCATGGGGAAGACGAGCCTGGCGCTGGGGATGGCGACACATGCCGCCATTCACGCGGGCACCGTGGTCGGAATTTTTAGCCTGGAAATGTCAAAGCCGCAGATCGTACTGCGCATGTTGAGTTCAGAGGCGCGAGTCGATTCGCATGCCCTCCGAACCGGCAAGCTTCAGAAAGAGGATTGGTGGCGTCTTGCGGAGGCGGCAGGCCGGCTGGAACAAGCGCCGATCTATATCGATGACACCGGCGGTATCTCTGTGCAGCAGATGCGGGGTAAAGCTCGTCGGTTGAAGGCCGAACGGGGGCTGGATTTATTGATTGTCGACTATCTCCAGCTGATGCAGGGGCGGAGCGATTCGGAATCCCGTCAGCAGGAAATCTCCGATATCTCTCGCTCGCTGAAAGCCTTGGCCAAGGAGCTCAACGTGCCGGTCGTCGCGCTGTCGCAGCTCAGCCGTGCGGTGGAAGCCAGGAAGCCACCGATTCCCATGCTGGCCGATCTGAGGGAGTGCGTGACAGGAGAAACCCTGGTCATTCTGAGTGACGGGCGGCGGGTGCCGGTGCGGGATCTAGTCGGCGCCACTCCCGAGGTGCTTGCCCTGTCCGAAGAAGGGCGCGTCATGACTGCCCAGAGCGACAAAGTCTGGCTGGTTGGAAATCGGCCTGTTTTCCGGGTTCGTCTGGCTAGCGGTAGGGTGATACGCGCCACAGGGAATCATCGTCTCCTTGGAGCCAATGGATGGAAACGCGTTGGCGAACTGGGTGTTGGCGACAGGCTTGCGATAGCCCGTGAGCTTCCGGAACCGTCGGCTACGGAGACATGGCCTGATCTTCGCGTGGCTCTGTTGGGGCAGCTCATCGGTGACGGCAGTTATCTCAGTCATCAACCCATGCGGTATACGACTAGTTCCGAGGAGAACAGCGCGATCGTAGGCGAGGCCGCGCAAAAAGAGTTCGGGGCCCGAGTGACGCGCTACGCGGGCCGGGGCACCTGGCATCAACTGCTCATCAGCGGCAACGGCAATCGCTGGCACCCTGCGGGCGTCAACCAGTGGCTCCGTGAGTTCGGCATTTTCGGACAGCGGTCGTACGAAAAACGGATTCCTGAGCCTGCATTCCGACTGGACAACGTGCAAATCGGCCTTCTGCTTCGGCACCTGTGGGCCACGGACGGCACGATCACGCCGAGAGCGAAGGGACGAGGAGACCATGCGGTGTGGTTCAGCACGAACAGCGTAGGTCTAGCCCAAGACGTGGCCGCGTTGTTGCTCAGACTCGGCATTGTGGCTCGGCTCCAGCAGGTGAAGCAAGGGACGTATCGCCCCATGCACGTGGTGCGTGTCTCCGGCGGCATGGATCAGCAGCGCTTCCTCGACCGTGTCGGTGCATTCGGGCCTAAGAAGGCGGGCGCCGGCAAGCTGGCTGCTGCGCTCAAGGGAAGGATCCACAATACCAACGTCGATACGGTGCCCATCGAGGTGTTCTCGCAGGTGAAGCATGCGATGCATGCGCACGGCATTTCGCAGCGTCAGATGGCGGTCATGAGAGGGACATCTTACGGTGGCACATCGCACTTCCGATTTGCCCCCTCACGCAGCATGCTGGCTGAATATGCTGCAATTTTAGATGACGGTGTCCTTGCCGCGCGGGCCACGAACGACCTCTTCTGGGACCGCATCGTGAGTATCGAACAAGATGGAGTAGAAGAGGTGTTCGATCTGACGGTTCCAGGACCGGCATCGTGGCTCGCCGATGGAATTGTCAGTCATAACTCCGGCGCGATTGAGCAGGATGCCGACGTCGTCATGTTTATCTACCGGGAGGACGTGTATGACCAGAATTCCGAACGGAAAGGCATTGCCGATATTCTTGTGAGTAAACATCGGAACGGCCCGATCGGTCGAAAGGAACTCTTCTTCCACGACCGTTTCGCGAAGTTCGAGAGCCTCGACAATCGAGAAGTCGTTTGACCCTGTGTCACCCCACTCGTATAATCTTTCTGAGCTACGCAGGTAGATAGGCTGAAGACTGAAGGATTTTAGTCTTTAGCCTTCAGCCTGAACACCTGAGCCGTTACTCTAAATCCACCGAGAGGATCGTGCGATTGTTCACGACACGAGTCATTCCGAGCCGAACGGCGGACCGCCGAGGTCTCACCGTGCTCTCTGGTGTGACGTGTGTGCTGATCTCTCTGATGGTGGTGGCCTGCGCCGCCGCGCCGAAGACGCCTGACAAGATGGCTGCTCCTGCCGGCACGCCGAAGGCTACGCCGTCGATTCATCCCCCCGATGCCTCCGCGTCCTATCATTTCATGCTGGGGTACCAAGCCGAGCTTGCGCAGGACGTGGAACGTGCGATTCAGGAATATCAAGCCGCGCTGAAGGCAGATCCGGCATCCCAGTCTGTGAAAGCTAGGCTGGCCGGTCTCTATTTTTCGCTGGGCGATATGCCCAATGCCGTCCGCTATGCGGACCAAGCGGCAGAGGGATCGAGCCAAGATGGTCAGTTGCTCACGCAGATGGCAGGTATTTTAGCCAGTGCGGGACAAGGGGAGCGTGCGGTGACACTGTTGGATCGTGCAATCGATCTTGATCCGACCTCCGGCGATCCCTACTTTACAAAGGGTCTGTTGCTCATGAATCTGAAGCGGAAGTCCGAGGCGGAGCAGGCCATTCGAGCCGGCTTGGCGTTGGCTCCCGAGTCTGCCGTCGGCCATTATCACCTGGGGCGTATGCTCCTCGATGCGGGGAATGGGGACGAGGCGGCGGCGAGTTTGGAGCGGGCGATTGCAGTCAATGCCTCGTTTGAACCAGCCTATCTTGCGCTCGCCTCGGTCTATGAGTCTCGGCAGGCCCAGGATC
>SPAX01000133.1 GCA_005239475.1 Nitrospira sp.
CCACAATCGCCTCTTCACCTGCCAGATCCATATTGCCGACACGCTGCCAGCGGATCACGCCCTGCTGATCGATTACATACACGTTGGGAATAAACTTCCCTCCACCGTACAATTTGTCCGTCACCTTGTTCGGATCGAGCAGATAGGGATAGGTGACGTTCACTGGAAAGGCGGACAAGAACTCGCCGACTTCTTTCTTCGAGTTGCCGGAAGAATTAACGCCGAGCACAGCCACATCTTTGCCCTTCGTCCTCTCAGAAACTTTCTGGAGCGTCGACCCCTGCATCATACAGGGGTCACAGATATGAAACAGTCCGAGTACCACGACCTTCCCCTTGTAGGTATCCAGCCCCACAGTCTCACCGGTGATGGCCGTCAGCGCAAACGAAGGCGCCTTCTCACCCACCTTGAACAATCCCGCGGCAAGGACCAGGTGGACCGCAAGAATCGGAAGTAGTAGCGCACCGAGTACGGAGACCGTTCGTTTCATGGGAAGCTCCATTTCTTACGAAGTGCTGAGCGAAGAAACAATCAATCCGAGCTCAGCACTCATAACTTAGCACTCAGCACTTCCTATCGCGCTATCCTACCATGCAGATTTTTTCAGGGGCAACGGCGCAGAGATACACAAACAGCAGCCACAGTGTCAGATCCCGCAGGCTGCTCAAAACGTCTGACCAACAAGGCCGCAGCCGAAGAAAACACCGGAAGCGTACCCTCTGGGGTACGTTGAGGATTTTTCTGAGGTGAGAACGACGTTGGCGGGCGTTTTCAGTAGCCTGCTAGAGGGATGGGTCGAAGAGGCCAAGCTGCCATTCCTCAGCACGGGTCAGGGGAATGGGGTAGCGTTCGGTAAAGCAGGCGTTGCAATACTGGTCCGGTGTGCCGGGGGCGGCGTTCAGCATGCCATCGAGACTCAAATAGGCGAGGCTATCGGCCGTGATGTACTTCCGAATCTCTTCGATAGAGTGGCTGGAGGCGATGAGTTCCTTCCTGGTGGGCGTGTCAATGCCGTAGAAGCAGGGAGAGACGATCGGCGGCGAACTGATGCGCACATGCACTTCTTTGGCCCCGGCATTGCGAAGCATCTTCACAATTTTACGGCTCGTCGTGCCCCGCACCAGCGAATCATCGACCACGACGACTCGTTTTCCCTCCAGCACCTCCGGCACGGCATTGAGCTTCACCTTTACGCCGAAGTGGCGGATCGATTGCTCCGGTTCAATGAAGGTGCGGCCGACATAGTGATTCCGAATCAACCCGAGTTCGAACTGAATCCCCGCCCCCTCGGCATAGCCGAGCGCGGCAGGCACCCCGGAGTCCGGTACGGGAACGACGATATCCGCCGGCACCGGCGATTCGAGCGCCAGCTGTCTACCCAAGGCTTTACGTGTGGCATAGACCGCGTTCGCGCCGAAGATCTTGCTGTCCGGCCGAGCGAAGTACACATACTCAAAAACACACATGGCCGGACTGACCGGCACAAACGGCTTATGACTCGTCACACCCTTGTCGTTCAGTACGACCAACTCGCCGGGCTCGATCTCACGGACAATATCAGCTCCAAGCAGATCGAACGCGCAGGTTTCCGAGGCCACGAGGTAGGTATCGCCCAGCCGACCGAGACAGAGCGGCCGGAACCCATGCGGGTCGCGTACCGCAATGATCCCGTCGTCCGTCTGCAAGACGAGCGAAAATGCCCCGCGAACTTGGCTCAACGCATCGATGATGCGGGCCAGCAACGTATTGGCCCGCGAATGGGCGATCAGATGGATGATGACTTCGCTGTCCGAGGTGGATTGAAAGATAGCGCCGTACGCTTCAAGCTCGTGACGCAGCACTTGGGCATTGATGAGGTTGCCGTTGTGGGCGAGCGCCAGATTCCCAAACGCAAAGTTGACCGAGAGTGGCTGGACGTTCTTGAGATCGTTCCCCCCCGCCGTGGAGTAGCGATTGTGACCGATCGCCATCGAACCGGTTAATTGATCGAGCGCGTGGGTATTATAGATATCCGCAACAAGCCCCTGGCCCTTATGGACATGAAACTGCTCGCCATCGCCCGAGACAATGCCGGAGGCTTCCTGTCCGCGATGCTGCAGGGCATACAACCCAAGATAGGTGAGATTTGCCGCTTCCTTGTGGCCGTAGATGCCGAAGACGGCACATTCGTCGTGGAACTTATCAGGGGTGATAATGGGTAAGGCGCGAGGCGTACGGCGTGAGGTGTGAGGAGGAAATCCTTGGTTCTGACTCATGACCCCTCGCCCCTTACGACTAACCCTTCACGTTTCATTGAGTGTTCGTTCAATCGAAAAGGCCCATCGGTCGTGAAGTTGATCGACCGGGAGGTCGATGCGGCACCCCTCGCTCCATTGCCCCTTGTCTACATCGATGACGAAACGGTCGCCTCCCACCCTCCCGATCTTCATCGCGGGAATACCGGAGTCCCAGGCGCGGTTCAATACTTGGTCGGCCATCTCGGGCTTCACCGAAAGGACCACCCGTGATTGACTCTCACCGAACAAGAGCGCATCCAGCCGCAATGCATCGAGAGGCAATCTTACCACAGCTCCTCGCCTGGTGTCCGGGGCAGAGACACAACATTCAGCCAATGCGACAGACAACCCCCCATCTGAGCAATCATGGGCAGATTGCACGGCTCCCTCATGGATCACGTTCAGGATGAAATCATGGAGTGCCTTTTCCGTCTCTAGACTGAGGAACGGTGGCGATCCCTGCTCCCGGTGATGGAGCACTTTCAGATATTCACTCCCGCCCAGATCCTCCTTCGTCTTGCCCAGGAGGAGAATCGCATCGCCGTCCTGCTTGAACCACTGCGTCATCGTCTGATCGGCCGAATCGATCAGACCCACCATCCCCAACATCGGGGTGGGATAAATCGAGAGACCGTTGGTTTCGTTGTAGAAGCTCACATTGCCGCTGACGATGGGAACTTTGAAATACTCGCAGGCATCTTTCATCCCCTCGATCGCCAACACAAACTGCCACATAATCTCGGGCCGCTCGGGGTTACCGAAATTCAAGCAGTCCGTGAGCCCGATCGGCTCCGCGCCGGAACAGACCAGATTCCTCGCCGCTTCGGCCACCGCAATGCGAGCCCCTTCGTAGGGATGCAGCAGGCAGTAGCGGCTATTACAGTCCACCGTCATCGCGATGGCTTTATTCGTCCCCTTGATCCGAACCACCGCCGCATCGGAACCTGGCCGAACCATCGTGTTCGTCCGCACCATGTGGTCATACTGTTCATAGACCCAGCGTTTGCTCGCAATCGTCGGCGACTCCAGCAACGACATCAGCGCCGCACTTGCATCCTTCACATCGGGAAGCGCATCGTAATTCAGGTTGGTCAACATGTCCTGATAGCCCGGCGGCGAATAAGGCCGTTCGTAGCGTGGGCCGTCATCGGCGAGCGACTTCGCCGGAATCTCTGCCACCACCTTGCCCTGATCCCTCACACGGAGAATCCCGTCACCCGTGACCCGTCCCACCACCGCCACGTCGAGATCCCACTTCTTGCAGATCCGGATGCATTCGTCTTCCTTGCCCGCCTGCGCCACCATCAACATGCGTTCTTGCGATTCCGACAGCATCAATTCATAGGGTGTCATGCCCGTCTCACGCCGCGGCACATCGGTCAGGTCCAGATCGATTCCGTTACCGGCACGCGACGCCATTTCACAGGATGAACTGGTCAACCCGGCTGCCCCCATGTCCTGGATACCCACCAGCAGATCGCCCGCCATCAGTTCGAGACAGGCTTCCAGCAACAGCTTCTCAGTAAAGGGATCGCCCACCTGCACCGTAGGGCGCTTCTGTTCCGACTGGTCGTCGAAGGAATCGGAGGCCATTGTGGCGCCATGAATTCCGTCGCGGCCCGTCTTCGAACCGAAATAGATCACCGGATTGCCGACCCCGGCCGCTGTTCCAAGGAAGATCTTGTCCTTGTGTGCAATACCGAGACAAAACACGTTCACGAGCGGATTCTGCGAATAAATATCGTTGAAGACGATTTCGCCTCCGACCGTCGGCACCCCCATGCAGTTGCCATAGGCCGCAATGCCGGCAACGACGCCCTTAACCAGATGCCGGTTCTTCGCATGGTCGAGCCCACCGAACCGCAGCGCATCGAGCAAGGCAATCGGGCGCGCCCCCATCGTAAAGATGTCGCGCAGAATCCCACCCACCCCCGTCGCTGCACCCTGATAAGGCTCGATGAACGAGGGATGGTTGTGCGACTCCATCTTGAAGACCGCGCAGAGCCCATCGCCGATATCCACGGCGCCGGCATTTTCCCCCGGCCCCTGAACTACTCGATGTCCCGTCGTCGGCAGCTTCTTCAAATGCACGCGCGAACTCTTATAGGAGCAATGCTCCGACCACATCACCGAGAACATGCCCAATTCAGTGATATTCGGTTCCCGCCCGAGTATCTCGACGATCTTCTGATACTCCTCATCCGTCAGATTATGCTGCGCGATGAGATCTTTGGTGAAAATCATTCAGTCACATCCCACTGGCCTGGCTCATAGTGCATCATCAGATCTCGGCTGGAGTGAATCACCGCTTCGATGTAACAGGTGTCTTGACGAATTTCGTAGATAATCCTGTACGCTCCATGAATCAGTTCTCGGAAGTTTGGCAACTCGTATTCGGGAACTACTCTCCCAAGAGAGGGGTAGTCCTTCAGTGCCTGTGGCGCCTGAACCAATCGCTTCGAGAATCGCTCCGCATACCGCGGAGAATCCATGGCAATGTATCTGACGATAACTTCTAAGTCCTTCAGCGCTGGCCCTGTCCAGACGACTTTAGCCACTGGTCCACCCTCTTTTCCGCTTCCTCCTGAGAAATGATGTCACCAGCGTCCGCAGCGGCCACTCCTCGTTCAATTTTTTCCCTGACGTAGATGTGGTACTGGATGTCCTCCCACGTACAATCCTCAGGAAGAGATTCCAGCATCTTTTTCATTTCCTCTTTGACCGTGGCCTTACTCATAAGACCTCCCCTCTCGCATATCCAAGCGCTGCCAAAATCTGCTCCCGCGTGATGGCATAGGCGTCCTGTACCGCTTCGATACTGTCCCCTGCAGCCAACGCTCCCACCACCGTCGCCACATCGATACGTGTCCCCGTGAGACAGGGCTTCCCAAACCTGATCCCGGGGTCCATCGAGATACCAGGAAAGATTTCCATAGCTAGGACCTCCCTAGGCCTCTTTTGATTGTTTCATATGCTGCGCGATGAGGTCTTTGGTAATCACTTGAGCTTGCATGAATCAATCACTCCAACACTAGACAGATGCGGCGCTCGTGCTCAAAAGACCGGACAGTTCCAGTACTCGCTTTGACCAGACACTCGATTCCTCAGCAAGACGTCGCCGCTGTTCAGGGTCTGCCCAAATACGGCTCCAGTTGTACTCCCATCGTGCAAGTTGGATTTGCAAAACGACAAGTTCGGCTGCCGTCTGTGTCTCAGCATCAGCCGCCGTCCACTCGATAAAGTACTTACTCTCATCGATCAGGCTTTCCACCGCATCACGGCTGGCATCATGTGCAGCAAACGATTTAATCCGGCTCAAATTAGCCGCCAATCCACCTAGGCGAACGGGAAGGGTGTCGCGAAGATAACGTACTTGAATGGCAGATCTATCCCTCACACTCCACCCAATAAGGGCTTAACGACTTCAACCACACGCTCTCTGATACCAGAATCCAATATTTCCAGCGAGGGATTGTTCTGGCGGGGTCGAATATTGATCAAGGACTCAAATGTGACTTGCTGCGCACTAGGAATCCAGTCCGCACCCCACACATCCTCCTGACGACTCCCATCCTCAAGCAAGACCGCCTCACAATCTGCATGCAATGCCCCACCACCGGCAAGAATTCCTCGCTCCAGATCAACAGCCAACTTCACGTATGTTCCAAGCACCTGAAACATCTCTTCCATCTGCTTCGTGGTAGCCCGAGTACGAATGATATGGATCACAGCGGCGTCTTCAACGGCCTCTCTCCGTCCCTTCGCCCCCAAAAAGAAACCAAATCGTACTCCTTGTCCGTCAGATTATGCTGCGCAATGAGGTCTTTGGTGATTACTGGCTGCATGCTGAACCTTTTTTCACTATCTTCATTGGATAGTGAGCACGGAAGACGTCTTTGGCCATCGCGTCCTCAGAAAACAAGTGCCAGTTAGCCAGGTACTGCGAGCTCTCCTGAACACAACCTTTCCCATATTTCCGTTCATTCACAAACCCCAAGAAATGGACACGTTCCTGTATGTACTTAACGCCTCGAGTGGGATTTGACTCTTCAAACAATCCCTTTATCGGTTCGCTGAGACCATCCGCCCTCTTAGCCCAATATTGGATAAGCATCTCTCGTTGCGGATGAGATACAGGAATTCCTGCATGACCGTATGCCATTTGTCTGTAATCCCACTTATCTCCGCCATTCAGAAGGTATCCGCGCATATCGCACAGGATGACATGGTATCGGCGTAGCTTAACAGGAGGGAATTTCACAGGACCATCCACCTTAGAAAAAACCTTGTCAGCTATTTTTTCTTGAGCTCTTATCATTCCGGCCTCTGGTGTCTGCCTTAGATCAGCAGCATCACTTGAAAGCTCAACGCTAGACACGAGACCGTCGTAACGTGTCGCGTCTTTCACAGCATCACTGACTTGAAGACTAACTAGCTCAACTAACCATTCGATCCCACCAATGGGAATATAGAAATCAACCGTTGAAGATCCAACCCCTGTTTCATATTCATATTTCGCCTTTAGTCCCAACAACTGGAGCTCATATGCGAATCGGAGTTCAAAAAGTAGCGGCTTGGTCTCATACTTGACACCACCCCGTTCTCGTATCCGATCCAATAAGGGACGTACCCATTGAACATCACGAAGCTCACCTATCACTCTTTCACAATACTCAGCTTCTCGCCGCGTTAGAATATCCGGCCACATACACCTTCATCCTCGTGGGTGAGGGCATGGCCAGAGCGACTTTGCCGAGAGCGGTCGGGACCCATCGAGAGTGAGCCAGGAGGGAAAGCTGGAACTGACTGACGCTCCACGGTCCAACTGGACCGTGGCGGAAGGAATTCCAGAAGGCTTCCACCTGGCAAACTCCGAAAGGGTGACCGCGAAGGCACAAGAGCGGTTGGCCATGTCCTCACCCAGCCCCCACCATCTTCAGCTGCTTCCTGTTCCCCT
>SPAX01000134.1 GCA_005239475.1 Nitrospira sp.
AGGTTCGCCTCGTCAATAGTATCATCAGCACCTCCGTTCTCGGTGGCAGTGGCAGTGGCGGAAATATCACGATCGACCCGAATGTCGTGGTCTTGCAGAATAGCCAGATTCTTGCGCGGGCGATCCAAGGCGCCGGGGGAAATATTACAATCTTTACTCCCCTCTTCTTAGCCGATTCCAGCAGTCTGGTGAGTGCCTCGTCGCAATTTGGCTTGAATGGAACGGTCACGATCCAGAGCCCCACGTCTAATTTGAGCGGGAGCCTGGGAACCTTGGCCTCGAAGCCCAGTCAGGCACAAAGTCTCGTGACGCAGCGCTGCGCGGCTCTGGCCAACGGACAGGCCAGCAGCTTTGTCGTTGCCGGGCGTGAGCAGTTGCCGGCGGACCCAGGAGGCTGGCTGACCAGCCCGCTTGCACTCGACGGAATCGATGCTGATTCATTCAGAGAAGGAACCGCCGCCGAAGGCACCTCGCACCTCGCACCTCGCACCTCTGGCCTCTTGGCCAATGACAGGGTCTCGCTCCGCCGATTGACTCAGGCCGGATTCTTGATTGCGAACTTTGCCGACAGCGAGGCAACCGGGTGCCACTCATAAGCCCGCACGTCTCTCGATGCACCGCCAGACAGGCGTTGTATCGGACGGCACGCTGGTGCACGCTGTTTGGAGGTGCCATGCTGACCATGCTGGCAGGAACCTCCGCCTACGCACAACAGGCTCTGCCCCCGGTCTTTGATCCGACCGGACGATCGGGCGAGCCTCCTGCTCCGCTGAAGAAAGAATTCAAGCCTCCGACCCCTGTCCCTCTGCCCACCCTCCCCGTGGTCCCGGTCCCGCCGGAGGGAGAGGTGAAGAAGCCGCTGGGCCAGATCCAGGTCTTCGCCAGCGACATTCATGTAACCGGCAGTACGGTCTTCTCCGATGCGGAACTGGCCGAAGTCACCGCGCCCTTTAAGAACCGCACGCTGACCACCGAAGACTTGGAACGGCTCCGGCTGGCCCTTACGCTCTTATATGTGAATAACGGTTACATCACATCAGGAGCGATCATTCCAGACCAAGACGTAGTCGGTGGCGTGATCACGGTTCAGATCATCGAAGGCAGTTTGGCCAAGATCGAAGTCGAAGGGCATGACTGGTTCCGCGCAGGATATTTGCGCGATCGCATCGAACGAGGCGCACAGACGCCGCTGCGGCTGGAGCCGCTTCAAGAACGGTTGCAGTTGCTCCAACAGGATCGGCGCATCGAACAGATCAATGCCGAACTGCGCCCCGGCGAGAAGCGCGGCGACAGCATCATGCAGTTGAACGTGAAAGAGGCCAGTCCATGGAAAGCGTGGCTGGACTTTAGCAATTATCAAACACCCGTGGTCGGCGCCGAGCGAGGACTCGCGACCATCGCCCACCAGAATGTGACCGGTAATGGCGATATGTTCAGCTTTACCTACGGCCGTTCACATGGCGTAAATCCGATCATCGATACCTCCTATTCACTCCCCTTGAATCGGTACGACACGACCTTCATTGCTTCCTACCGCCGAAACGACTTCCTGGTGGTGGACGATGCCTTTCGCTCTCTCGATTTGAACGCGAAAACAGAAATCATTGGCTTCACGCTTCGCCAGCCGATCTACCGAACGCTGACCGAAGAGTTGGCCGTCGCGATCACCGGCGAACATCTGTCCAACAAGGTGACATCGGCGTTCGATCTGCCAGGTATCTCGTCGCTCTTCATTCCCGGCTCATCTGACACCGGGGTCAGCACCGTGAGCGCCTTGCGCTTCATTCAGGAGTACGTGCATCGCACATCGACAGCGGTGATCGCGGCACGTTCCCGCTTTTCCGTCGGGCTGGACGTCCTGAGCGCCACCAACAACTCCGGCCCGTTGCCGGACGGTCAGTTCTTCTCCTGGTTGGGACAAGTCCAGGCGGTCCAGCGATTTGACGACTGGTGGGGCCTGCAGCTCCTTGGGCAGATGAACCTCCAAGTCGCGAACGATCGACTCTTTCCGCTTGAGCAGATTCCTGTCGGGGGACGGTTCAGCGTCCGCGGGTATCGCGAGAATACGCTTATTCGCGACAACGCCTTTCTTGCCTCGATCGAATCGCGATTTCCCTTGCTGAGTTACATCACCGGAGAACCACTCTTACAGTTTGCCCAATTTGTGGATCTCGGACGAGCATGGAATGCGAAGGGTGTGACGCCGGATCCTCAAACCCTGGCGGCGGTCGGGCTAGGCCTTCGCTGGAACATTCTGCCGCACGATCGGGCGCGCTTTGAACTCTACTGGGGACTGCCGCTGAATCACGTTCCTCATCCACCCGGCAACTTGCAAGACCACGGGATTCATTTCCAGTTTGTCGTTCAGGTTCTGTAGTGACTCGTGTGGATAGGCTGAAGGGGTTCAGGGGGGCAAGATAACTCAGGTAGATAGACTGAAGGCATTCAGAGGTTAAGGAGCTCAGATGAATAGGCTGAAGGGGTTCAGGATTCAGTATTCAGTGTTCGGTTTTCGGTGTTCGGCCTTCGGCCTTCAGCATGAACACCTGATAGCTAGGCTGAAGCCTTCAGCCTTCAGCCTTCAGCCTGAACCCCTTGCCCTTGCATACCTGCTTCTCAGTGCGACCGTCCTGATCTCTGCTGTGACCACTTCAGCCTCCTCCCCACCTTCCGTCGCTGATGAAACGATGACACATGGGACAGAGGCCTTTCAGCGTGGCTCACACGAAGACGCGCTGGGAAAATGGAAAGAGGCCGCGCGGCAGTACGCAACACAGGGCCAGTCCCATCAACAGAGTCAGGCCCTGGTGGCCGCGGCCCGAGCGGCTGACTCGCTCGGCCAAACCAGGCACGCGCTTCAACTCCTTGAGCTCGCCTCGGCACTTGCGCAGAACGAACCGGATGCCCTATGGCGGGCGACGGTTCTGGCGCAACTGGGCCACACCTACCTGACGGCACGGCAACTCGATGCCGCCTCGACGCATTTGACGCAGGCCCGTGAGCTGATCACAGGCTCTTCCTCCCCGGCACTCACCGCGTCTCTCTTGAACGATCTCGGCATTCTGTATGCCCTCCAGAATCATCCTGAGGAGGCCCTCACCGCCTTTACGGATACCGTCCATTTGGCGCAGCAGGCAGGGCTCCCCCTTGTCGCGCTGCATGCGCGGTTGAATGCGGCACGAACCGACTTACAGCTCAATCAGCCGACGAACAGCCGCATATGGATCGACCAGGCCCTGGAACAAGTCACCACACTGCCGCCTACTCGTGAGAAGGCCGTGGGATTGATGAACATCGGTCTGCTCTATCGTCGCCTGCTCCCCTCCCTCCCAGACTTCCATGCCCCGCTTGTCCTTCGAGCGGCAGGAGCGTTGCAGGAAGCGGTGGGCTTAGCCGAACAGCTGGGCGATGCCCGCACCCTGTCGTTCGCCCTCGGTTATCTCGGCCATCTCTATGAGCTGGAGCACCGGTTGGATGAAGCCCTGTCATTCACAAGGCGCGCGATCTTTTCCGCCCAATCGGTCGATGCACCGGAGTCGTTGTACCGCTGGCAATGGCAGCTCGGAAGACAGCTGGCTGCCACGGGGAAACTTGATGACGCCATCGCCTCCTATCGTCAAGCCACCGGCACGTTGCAACCGATTCGCCAGACGGTCGCCGTGGCAGCTGCAAGCTCCTCCTGGTCTGATGAAGACCCGATACGTCCCCTGTTTTTTGAGCTGGCAGATCTGCTCCTTCAACGGGCTTCGCTGACGGAAGAACAGCCGGCTGTCACGCAATACCTATTTGCCGCCCGCGACGCGATTGAGGCCTTTAAAGCGGCAGAGCTGCGCGACTATTTCCAGGATGATTGTGTGGACGCCCTGCAAGCGCGTATCACGAAGCTGGACACACTGGCCGCAGGAACGGCCGTGGTGTATCCCATCGTCTTTGCGGATCGATTGGAACTGCTGGTCAGCCTCTCCAATGGACTGAAACGGCTCTCGATCCCTGTCTCATCAGCCACGCTCACCCAGGAAGTGCGTGCCTTTCGCAAAACGGTCGAAAAACGAACGACACGCGAGTATCTCCCTCACGCCCAACAGCTGTACGATTGGTTGATCCGCCCGCTGGAGCCAGATTTGGCCTCCTTCCGAATCGATACCCTGGTCTTTATCCCCGATGGCCCGCTCCGCACGGTGCCGATGGCGGCGCTCCATGACGGCAGGCAATTCCTCATCGAGAAATTCGCGGTGGCCTCCACGCCCGGCCTGAATCTCACCGACCCAAAGCCGATCGATCGCGACAAGGTCCGGCTGTTGTCGAGCGGGCTCACGAAAGCGGTTCAAGGGTTTCCCTCCCTCCCCTTCGTCGAAGAAGAAATCAATGCCATTCGCACGCTCTACCAGGGCGATCAACTCTTGAATGCCGAGTTTTCGACTCCGCGGCTTGAACAAGAATTACGAGACCACCCCTATGGCATCTTGCACCTGGCCACCCATGGCTGGTTTGCTTCAGACACCACGCAGTCCTATCTGTTGACCTATAACGGAAAACTCACCATCAATGAGCTGGACCGTTTGATTGGACTGTTTCGGTATCGAAAAGATCCATTGGAGCTCTTGACCCTCAGCGCCTGCCAGACCGGCATCGGCGACGACCGTTCGGCACTCGGCCTGGCTGGTGTGGCCATCAAAGCCGGGGCCCGGAGTGCCCTCGCGACACTCTGGTTCATCAACGATGAAGCCTCAGCGACCTTAGTCTCCGAATTCTACCGGCAACTACGGAATCCCGCGCTGTCGAAGGCACAGGCTTTGCAACAAGCACAGCAGAAGCTCTTGGCAGATCGAGTCTATGAACATCCGGCATACTGGTCGCCGTTTCTGTTGCTGAACAACTGGCTCTAGCCTGGCTATGACATGAGCTGGCCCTGTGCTACAGTGGGCCAGTGCCACAGACCGTGGGGTGGGACGGGCGGGTGAGGAAGTTCTGAGTTTTGAGTGCTGAGTTCTGAGTTAGAAGCAGACAAGAAAGGCGGGACGGGCGAGATGGGTGTGAGCATCGTGACAGACAGAAACCAACGTGTGACGATTGGGGTTCGACGTTCAGAAAGCCTTGAACCTCGGACCTCGAACCGTCGCTCGTCTCGCCTGTCCCGCCAGTCCCGCTCGGCTATTCTGCTATTATCGGGACTGATCCTGAGCATGGGGCTGTGGGATCCGGCCACGACGCTGGCGGTATCAGATCAGCCCGCCGTCGCTCAGTCTGAGCCAACAGATGTGCCGCTTCCCCTCTATACGCCCCCCAAGAAACTGACCCCGCGTGCTCGGGTGGGTGGCGGATTGCGCGGGACAGACGGCAACGATCCCGTGCTCGTGGCCCTGGTGCCGGATCATGTCGGGCTCACCGTCAAGAAGACCCCCGTCCTGAACTGGTTTCTCTCAAAACCGACGACATATCCGCTGAAATTTACGCTCACCGACATCCGATCGGTCAGGCCCATCCATGAAGGCCTGATTCCCACACCGGTTCATGCAGGCGTCCAATCCATCAATCTCAAAGATTGGGACCTTGCCCTTGAACCAGACGTGCAATATCGCTGGTACATCTCCGCGATTCGCAATCCAGACTCACCGTCGCAGGATATCGTGGCCGGCGGCGTGATCGAGCGCTGTGAGTTCAGTACATGCCTCGTGGAAATGGAAGTCGATTTGAGCTGCACCACGCACAGCGTGCTGCGGAATGCCGGGCGCGGTTTTTGGTACGACGCCATGGCCTGCCTCTGTGAGTTGATCGACTCGAATCCTTCGGACCAAGCGCTTCGCAGACAACGCGCTGCCTTGCTGAATCAAATCGGTCTTTCCGGCGTGGCGGAGTGGGATCTTCGTTCCATCCAAGCCCCCGCTCGATAACCCAGAACGCGTTCCTCGTGAAGCGTGTCTCGTTATTCGCGCGAGACTCGCGAGACTTGCGAGAAAAGCGGGACGGGTGAAGAAGTTCTGAGTTCTGAGTTTTGGGTCAACGGCTTCGCCAAGTTCTGAGT
>SPAX01000135.1 GCA_005239475.1 Nitrospira sp.
CCTAGCAGGAGAATGACTCAGTACGCCAGAGGCGTTCTCGAGATCTGTGAAGCGTGAGAACCTCCTGGTTGCTCTGGTCTGTTTGGTCTGTCTCGTCTATTTGGTTGAACCAGACTAACCAGATAAACCAGAGAAATTCGATGGATCAGACAACGACATACGAGGCGACCGGCCTGTTTGGAGATCCTGCAGGCTCTTCCGTTATCGGTCACGTTGGATGAGGAACCTGAGTCGAGTCGCGGAACGATTGCGGCAAGTCTTCGAGTCTTAGCCCGCATTATTCAGGAAGGTTTGTTGCAAAATGGTGTAGACACGAAGCGAGACGGGCGCTCGGAAACGTGACGCTCTGAGGCATACTCGTGCAGTATGTCGCAGGGCTGAACAGCGAGCCTGTCCGTCACAGCCATGTACCCGCTCTTGCAGCAGAAGCTTCATGAATCATGCAGGTTAGGAGGGAAGTTCGGTGAGCCGAAGGGTATAGAGGTACTGGTAGAGCCCTTTACGGTCTATCAGTTCAGCATGGCTGCCGGTTTCCACAAGGCGCCCTTTGTTGAGGACGAGGATGCGGTCAGCTCGTTGGATGGTCGTCAAGCGGTGGGCGATCACAAAGGTTGTTCGGCCTTTCATGAGTTGTTCCAACGCCTCCTGGACGAGTCGTTCCGACTCACTGTCGAGGGCAGAGGTGGCTTCATCCAACAACAAGATTCGCGGATTTTTTACAATGGCCCTGGCGATGGCGATGCGCTGCCGCTGTCCGCCCGACATATTGATCCCCTTTTCCCCCACGATGGTCTGATACTGGTCCGGGAAGCTCATGATGAAGTCGTGGGCATGGCCCGCACGGCTTGCCGCCACCACCTCTTCTTCAGTGGCCTCCCTGTCTCCGTAGCGGATATTGTCGAGAATCGTCCCGCCAAACAAGATCGTCTCTTGCGGGACCAGCGCGATCTGCCGATACCAACTGTCCATTGTGACCTGACGGAGATCGTGCCCGTCGATGGTGATGTGTCCCTCAGTTGGATCGTAGAAGCGGTGGAGCAAGTTCATCACGGTTGTTTTCCCGGCGCCGGTGGGACCGACGATGGCGACCAGTTCGCCTGGCTTGGCTTCGAACGACACATCCGTTAAGACCGGTTGGCGTGGATCGTAGGCAAAGCTGATGTGCTCAGCCCGGATGTGTCCCGAGACGGTGGCCAGAGACGTGGCGGTGGGGGAGTCGCTCACCTCGGAGTGTGTGTCCAGAATTTCGAACACCCGTTGGGTGGCGCCCTGCGCCTCCCTGATCTGCGCGAACACGCGGGCAGCGGAACTGAAGGGGCCGATCAGAATTCCGGCAAAGAGGACGAACGCAAAGAGATCGCCCGGCGACACGCTCCCGTCGATGACCTGGCGTCCCCCATACCACAACACCGCCGCCGCGGCGGAGAAGGTGAGGATGCTGATGACGGGAATAAACACCGCCATGACTCCGGCCCGTTGCATGGTCAACGCCAAGGTCTGTTCGACTTGCGCGGCAAACCTGGTCTCTTCGCGCTGTGTTTGGACGAAGGATTTCACGATCCGGATGCCGGAGATGACTTCCTCGATCAGGGTACTCAATGCAGCGGTGTGATCTTGAATCGAGGTCGAGAGGGATTTCAGCTTTCGCCCGAATAATTTGGCTCCGAGGACGAGCAAAGGGAGCAGAACCAGGATCAAGAGGCAGAGCCGCCAATTCATCGTCAGCAAGAACGTGATCCCTCCGACGAAGGTCACGAGCTGTTTCGCACTGTCGATCGGCGTTTCGGTGACGACTGATTGGATGACCGTCACATCGTTCATGAGCCGTGAGAGAAGTTCGCCCGTTCGCCGGCGGGCAAAGAAACTCACCGATAAGGTATGCAGATGCGCAAAGAGATGTCGGCGAAAGTCGGCGACGATGCGCTGCGAAATCCATGCAGTCAGATAGCTATGGCCCATCGAGCAGAGCCCCTGCAGGACGACGAGCCCGAGAAAGACGGTGATCAAGTCCGTCATCCGTGACTGGTCGTGCTGCACGGTAATGATGTCCCACAGGGTACCGGCCAACCGCAGCAGGGCCAGATTGATGGCGGCGACACCCATGACCAGCAGGCCTGCCAGCGCCATGCGGGACAGGTAGGGCTTCAGGAATGGAAGAAATCGTGAGAAGGTGGACATGATGAGGAGCGATCTTAGCCGACTGCGGAAAAACTATTTTGGTACGCTAGCATTTCGATGGTCCGCACGGGTAGCACAATAGAAGAACCGGATACAGGCGCTCAAAAAGGCCAGACTTCTCACCCGCTCAACCCTAGCGGTTATTGCACCCGCCCGCCACGAGTCTGCCAAGACAGATTCGTCGCCCTGAGACGTGCCTGGCCCCAAGCAAGGCCGCAGGTGAGTGAATGGCCGAGGATATAGACCGCACTTCGCGCGGGTCGTTTGCCTTTGCAATGGGTCTTGGAGAACGGAACATCTCTCCCAGTGATCCTGATCTCCGAGAATCTCCCTTGGTACGTTGAGGGTCTGAACGATACTAGAACGTTGTCGGAGGATTTTTTCAGCATCCTGTTAGAGGAGATGGTTATGGAAAACCACGTGAGAACGGCGGAGGGGGAGACTCAAGCTGGAGCGTTGCAGGCAGCTACAGCTCTGCGATGGACTCGATCAGGTTCTTGTTGACGGCCACGAAGTCTGAGCGATCCTTCTCATCGATCACCACGTCAGTGAGGCTGATGAAGAGACGTTGCTCTTCATTAATTGCATCGGACACACGATTCCGCATGGGAGGAATGAGAAAGTCGCCAACGTAGACGCAGTTCACAGTCCGGACGCGGATGCGAACCTTCTTGCCTTCTGGCACGGACCCCTCCTCCCCCTTCTCGGGTGAGCCTAGCTTTTACGACGTTCAAACTTTTGACGCCGGCGCAGCTTTTTGTACTTATGCTTGCGCATTTTCTTTCGGCGTTTTTTCAGCACACTGGACATGCGTTATCTCTCCTGCAAGGGGCAAAGTGTAGAAGTTTTCTCGGTAAATTGCAAGCTCATCGGCGGAATTAATTGATCATAATTGGGCCGGGGCCGAACGCCGGGGGACCTGCGATGTGGTGAGGGACAACTCACAGGCCGCTTGACCTACATGATACTCGTTCCTATACTGCCACGATTATGCTCCCGTATAAATTTCGACTGTTTTCCGTCTTGGTCCTGCTCGGCTCGATATTCTTGATCGGCGCCGGCTGCGGTGGCAAGACGATTCAATATCCCGAAGATCATGAACGGTATCTCCGTATCGATCGGGCGGTGGAATCGCTTCGTCAAGCTTATGTGAGGAAAGATTCGTCGGATCTGGCCTCGCTCATGATGCCGGTTGACCAGCTTGACAGACTGCGGGAGGAGGCCCAGGGCGATTTCGAGACATTTAGTGCCATCATGTTGGACTTCGCGATCGAACGCATTATGATCGAAGGGGACAATATCGATGTGTTCGTGCATTGGCAAGGGCTGTGGAAAAAAGATCCGGACGATCCGGGGCTTCGTCAACGAGGCCATACGAAATTGCAGTGGGTCGGTACACAGGCGATTCTCTTGCGCGGGGTTCAGGGCGATGCTCCCTTCGGTATGAAAGCTCGGCAGGCCACAATCGATCCCACACGTTCTCCCACGAAGAAATAATCCATGCTGTCTCGTCGTTCTCGTACTCCGGTACAGGCCGATTTCCTGGTCATCGGGAGCGGTGTCGCTGGCCTACGCGCGGCGTTGGAGTTGAGTCGTGCCGGCCGTGTCATGGTGCTGACGAAAGGGCATCCGCTTCAGAGCAGTTCGATCCATGCACAGGGCGGGGTGGCGGTGGCGATGAGCGAAGAAGACGACGTGTCCATCCATTTAACCGACACGCTCAAAGCAGGGCACGGACTCTGCCGGAAGGAAGCCGTGCGGGTCCTCGTGGAAGAAGGACCTGATCGGATTCAAGAATTGATCGGGTGGGGAGCCAAGTTCGACAAAGTCGACGGCAAGTTCGCGTTCGCTCGCGAGGCTGCCCACAGCCGAAGCCGTATTCTGCGCGCGCGGGGGGATGCGACGGGGAACGAGATGGTGCGAGTGTTGATTGCCGAGGTAAATCGGCAGAAACGTATTCAGCGGTTGGATCATCACTTTACCGTAGATCTTGTCGTTGACGCCGGACGTTGCTGCGGGGCCGTTGTGCTGGATGAAGGGTCTGGTCGCCAGTTCGTGCTGCCGGCTCGCGCGGTTGTGTTGACCACCGGCGGGGCCGGGCAGATCTATGCGCGGACAACCAATCCCCCGAACGCCACCGGTGATGGAATGGCTATGGCACTGCGCGCGGGCGCGGTGCTTCAAGATATGGAGTTCGTGCAATTCCATCCAACTGCACTGTATTTGCCGTCGAGTCCGCCGTTCTTGCTGTCGGAAGCGATGCGAGGCGAGGGTGCGCAGCTGCGCAACAATAAGGGAGCCCTGTTCATGCAGCGGTACCACCCCATGGGGGCGTTAGCGCCGAGAGACATCGTGTCACGGGCGATTTTGGCGGAGATGGCGGCGACCAAAGCCCGTCATGTCTATCTTGACGTCACCCACTTGGGTGCAGAGTTTGTGAAGCGGCGCTTCCCGACGATTTATGCGACCTGTCTTCGCTACGACATCGATATCACGGAGGAATGGATCCCGGTGTCGCCAAGCGCCCATTACATGATGGGCGGGGTCTGGACTGATCTGAACGGTGCGACGACGGTTCCAGGGCTCTTTGCCGCCGGGGAGGTGGCCTGTAGCGGTGTGCATGGAGCGAATCGTCTGGCGAGTAATTCCTTGCTCGAAGGATTGGTATTCGGTGCGCGTGCGGCATCGGCAGCCGTGGCGTCTGCCGGCCGACAGGAGCCTCCCATTCTGTCGTCTCAGGAGGCCACGCTCCGTGCGGGCCAATTTGGAACACTGGAGGATGCGGAAAAGTTGCGAAGCTCACTCAGGCGAACGATGTGGGGACAGGTCGGCGTCATTCGCTCGGGCGAGTCGCTTATCCGGGCCTGTGCTCAACTGTCACGGTGGGCTCAACTCGTGACCCAGCCGTTTGCCAGCCGAGCAGCGCTGGAAGTAAAAAACATGGTGCAGGTGGCGCAATGCGTCGCGGAAGCGGCGCTGTGGCGAGAGAATAGCGTCGGGGCTCATTACCGGTCAGATTTTCCGGAGGCCAAGCGGGCCGGTTGGCACCAACATAGTCGCCTCTCGAACGGGGAAGTCGTTAGTGGGAAGACAGCGCAGAAATCGCGGGGGTTGCTGTTGTCTCTGCGGGGGCGTATCGGCTGACCGGACGTGCCATGATGACGCCATCGCGGACCAGGAACGTGCGGTAGTATCGGAGAACCTTCCGGACGTATTGCCTGGTTTCATCGAACGGGGGAAGTGCCTGGTAGCGGTCGACCGCATTCTCTCCAGCATTGTAGGCCGCCAGGGCCAGTGGTAAATTCCCATGGAAGCGGTCGAGCAGTTGGCGTAAGTATTTTGTCCCTCCGCCCACATTATCGTCCGGATCATACATATCCCGCACATCCAGACGCACGGCGGTCTGCGGCATCAGTTGCATCAAGCCGATAGCGCCAGCGCGAGAAACCGCCCGTGGGTCAAAGTCCGATTCGGCTTTGATGACGGCTCGGATCAGGGCGGGATGGAGCTGGTTTTTCGAAGAGTGCCGACGAATGACTGGTTCGAGTTCTCGCTCGGACAAGGTGTCGTGGAGTCGGTGGGATTCGATCTCAACCTTTCGATAGCGCGAGTCTGACGGGACATTGGTGAGAGAGATCGAGCCGTCGCGTCCGATAAACTGATAAATTTCTGCCGTGGTGGTTGGCACGGAGAAGGCCAGCGAGCCGATTCCTGCGATCGCCGTCGTGGTGAGCCCAATGGCCGCGTGTCGCTTGAGGGATGTCATTACTAGAGAAAAGGTGTTGTGCATGGTTGCAACGATATCAGCCTGCCACTGGGTGTCAAGAAACTGCAGATCTTGTGCCTGGAGGCCAGTTATAAATAGTGCAGGAAAACAACAGGGTCTGTGAGGGGGTGAAGCAGCTAAGGTTCTAAAAAACGCACTCGGTTAGCAATAAACAGTCTGTGGATCTGTTGGGTGAGAGGTCCTGGCGTCTCATCCCCAACTGGATGCCCGTCCACTATGGTGACCGGCATCACTTCCATGCTTGTGTTGGTGAGAAAACACTCGTCCGCCTTATGGATCGACTCGATCCCGAAAGATCCTTCGTCAACCGGGATCTGTGCTTCTCGAGCGAGGCTGAGCACGATATTGCGCGTGATACCGTCCAGCAGGCCGCATGCAAGTGCCGGGGTGCAGAGCCGGCCTGCTCGAACGAAAAAGAGATTGCTGACGGTGCATTCCGTCAGACGCGATTCCCAATTGAGCAGAATGCTGTCGAAGGCGCCGGCCGCGATCGCTTCCCGTTTGGCCAGGATATTGTTCAAAAAGTTTGTGGCCTTGATTTGGGGCGAGAGCGCGCTGGGCAGGTTCCGTCTCGTTCGGGCGACGATCAGGTTCACGCCGATACGATATTGTTCGAGCGGGGGAGGATGAAGCGGTTTGGTCATGATCACTACGGTGGGGGTTGGGCATAGGGCCGGATCGAGGCCGATGTCGCCGGTTCCTCGGGAGATGGTGATGCGAAGGTACGCGTCGGTGCGTTCGTGCCCGACGTCATTCCGTGTCATCGCTTCGTGGAGGAGCGCCGGCCACCTGTGGTCGGGAATCGGGATGGTCAGGCCGATCGCGTCCGCAGACCGGCGAAGCCGGGCAAGATGTTGGTCCCGCATGAAGATCCGGCTCCCGTAGGAGCGAATCGTTTCATAGACGCCATCGCCGTAGAGAAACCCATGATCGAAGACGGAGACGACGGCCTCCTCTTCTCTCACGAACCGATCATTGAGATAAATCCACATCGTTACGTCTGTTGCAGTGCGCTGAAGAAAGCCTGGGCCTTCTGGAGCGTTTCCTCGTATTCCTTGGCCGGATCGGAATCGGCGACAATCCCGGCACCGACTTGCAAGTATCCCTTCCCCCCGCACCATACCAAAGTTCGAATCACGATATTGAGATCGAGATCGCCGTTCCAGCCGATATAACCAAACGATCCAGTATAGGGGCCACGGCGTACCGGCTCCAACTCCTCAATAATCTCCATGCAGCGGATCTTTGGCACGCCCGTGATGGTGCCCCCGGGGAATAGCGCCTGAATCAGATCGAAGGGCGTGGTATCCGGCTTCAAGGCGCCGCTGATATTGGACACGATGTGGCTGACGTGGGAGTACTGCTCAATCGCCATGAATTCATCGACCTGCACGCTGCCGAATCGGCAGACGCGGCCCAGGTCGTTTCGTTCGAGATCGACGAGCATGAGGTGTTCCGCCCGCTCCTTTTCATTCGCGAGTAATTCGCCGATCAGGCGTTGATCATCACGGGCGTCGAGCCCGCGAGGTCTGGTTCCTGCAATCGGGCGCGTGTCCGCTCGCCGGTCGTGGAGGCGGACGAGCCGTTCGGGCGAAGAGCTGATCAACGTGACGTCGTCGAAGTGCATGAGCCCTGAGAAAGGCGAGGGGTTAACGGTTTGCAGACGTCGATAGAGTGCCTGCTCGTAGAGTTGTCGATCCGTACCATCGTTATAGGTGCTGGGAGATTGCAGGGTGAATCGATGTGACAGGTTGGCCTGGTAGATGTCTCCCGCCGCAATGTATTCCTGGCAGCGCCGGACTCGATCGAGGTAGTCATCCCTGGTTTGGTCCGGATGAAAAACCATCAGATCGAGGGAGGGGAGCTCATCGAGGGGGGAGGACTGTTCGCTCAACTTGGCCTCCCACTCGGCTAGCCGGATTAAGCCCTCGCGATAGAGATTCTCACGAGTCTCTCCCAAAAATCGTTCCATGGGCGGACAAAAGATAATCTGTAGACGATCGGTTTGATGATCAACGGCGGTGATGATGTCATACAGACCGAATTGCAGATGGGGGAGCAACAGATCGTCCTTGGCAATAGACGGAAGCGTTTCAAATTCGCGCACGAGATCGTAGCTGAGGTAGCCGACGGCTCCGCCCCAAAAAGTGGGCAGGCCTGGCGGAGGCTCGATCTGGGGGCTGGCGAACAGTCGGCAGAGACTTCCGAAGGGATCGTTCGACGAGCATTCGCGTCCTTCGCGGGTTCGAAGTGAGGCCTGCCCTTGTCGCCCGGTTAGCACCGAGAAGGGGCTGCTCCCCAGAAATGAGTAGTGGTTCCCGCCGTCTGTCCCCTTCCCGCTGTCGAGTAGGAATGACGGCTGCGAGGGAGCCGCAATCAGGCGGTACAACTCAAAGGGTGTCTTCCCATGGCCGTCCATCGTGAAGATTAGTGGCTGCGGGGGACCGATTAGGAATGATGGTTGGGAGAAACGAGTCATGGGTGAACGTACATTGCTTTACAAATCACGCGCCCCCCACTATACCCGACTGTTCCAGCTGTGTCACAGCGCCTAGCCGGCTTGACAAATTTAGGATGATTCTGCTTGAATTGCGCGCCCGCCATCGGCAGAGTCCTTGCGTTATGAGCCGCATTGTACTCTCCTCCGTGGGTATGACATGCCCTCTTCACAAGATCCATTGTACGCGGGGCTCGGCCAAGCGGTTCGGATCGGAACCGACCTGCTCGCTGCGCTGATTGTCGGAGGAGGGTTGGGTTGGGTATGTGACACATACCTCTTCGGCTCCACACCCTGGGGGATGGTCGGAGGTCTTGTGTTGGGCGTCGTGACCGGGATCAGGAATGCGTACCGGTCGGCACAGCGGTGGCCGAAGACATAACGCGTTTCAACAGAAAGTACGAAAGCGCCATGGAAGAAAGTCCGCTTCATCCGTTCGAGCTTCACAACTGGATACCGATTTCGCTTGGCGGGTTGGATATTTCCATCAACAAAGCTGTCGTCATCATGTGGGTGGTGGTCGCGCTGGTGGCGGTGCTCATGGTAATGGCGGGATCGGCACGCAAGCTGGTGCCTGGCAAGTTGCAGAGCATGGCGGAGATCATGGTGGATTTCATTCGCACCATCATCATGGATACGATGGGCAAAGAGGGGATGCGATTTTTCCCCCTCATCGCCACCCTGTTTCTCTTTATTCTCTTCTGTAATCTTATCGGGTTGATCCCCGGCAGCTACACCGTGACGAGTCAGATTGTTGTGACGGCCGTGTTCGCCTGCCTGGTGTATGGGCTCAGCTTGGTCATGGGTTTTTTCTTACATGGGGTGAAGTTCCTGGGCATTCTTGTTCCGCCCGGTACGCCAGGGTGGCTGCTGCCATTGATGGTACCGATCGAGTTGATCAGTCAATTGGCACGGCCCATTTCACTGGCCGTTCGGTTGTTTGCGAACATGACGGCGGGCCACGTCATTCTCGGGGTTCTGTTCGGCCTGGCGATCAGCGGCGGATTGTTGATCGGGTGGTTGCCCTTTGCGTTCACGATCGCGATGAACGGATTGGAAGTCGGTATCGCGTTCATTCAAGCCTATATTTTTACCGTGTTGACCTGCGTCTATTTGGGGGACGCATTCCATTTGCACGGCCATGATGAGCACGCGCACTAGCGCGTGCGAGTTCAGACAAGGGAGGAGTAGGACACAATGGATTCAGCAGCAGCAGCATTGTTGGGCATGGGGTTAGCCGCGGCAGGGTTTGCCGGCGCCGGTGTGGGGATCGGCTACATTTTTGGGAAGATGATTGAAGCTGTGGCGCGCCAGCCGGAAGCAGAAGCCCGTGTCGGAAAGTATATGTGGATCGGGTTCGCGCTGGTGGAAGCTATCGCGCTATACGGCCTGGTCATTGCCTTCATCATTATGGGCCTCCGGAAATAAACTGGCTACAGGGGTAATGGGATAATTGGGATAGCAGGGGAAACGGGTACCCCCATACACCCTTACCCTTCTACCCCGGGGAGTTGACATGCCGCAGTTTGAATCTCACTTTTTTTCGTCCCTGATTTTCTGGGAAGTCCTGTCGTTCGCGATTCTTTTCTTCGTGCTCTATAAGTTTGCCTTTCCCGGCATCTTGAGCGCGTTGGAAGAACGGGAAAAGAAAATTAAGGACAGTCTTGATCAAGCCGAGCGTCACCGGTCAGAGGCCGAGCGGAAACTCAAGGAGTACGAGGCCAAGCTGAACACCGCCGCGAAAGAGGCGGAAGGCATTCTGGCTGCCGCAAAGGAACGGGCGCAGCGGCTCATGGAGGAAAATGAGCAGCGGCTGACGACCGAGGCCGAGCGGATCAAGGGCGATGCGACGCGTGAAATTGATCATGAGCGTCGTAAGGCGATTCAGGATATTCGTGCCCAAACGACCGACTTGGTATTGATGGTGGCGGAGAAAGTCGTGCAGCGAAGCCTGACTGATGCGGACCACCGGAAATTTGCAGACGAGGCGCTCGAGGCGCTGTCAAAATCCTACCAACGATAATTCTTGGACCGGGCGGGATCAGCCCAGGCTGATCCCGCCCGGTCTGTATCCTTCCAAATCCACACAGATGAAGCGAAACCCGGCCTTGCGGAGACGGGCGCTGATGTGCGCGCGCAGGTCCGGCTGATTCAGCCGAGAAAACTCCTCTGCCGCAACCTCGATTCGCGCCACCTCTCCGTGCTCCCGTACACGCACATGGCGAAATCCCTCAGCCTGTAGAATCTCTTCAGCCTGCTCCACGCGACGGAGACTTTCGATCGTGATCGGTATGCCGCGAGGAATTCTGGAGGAAAGGCAGGCGGCAGCCGGCTTATCCCAATTTGAGAGTCCCAAGACCTGGGCGAGTGCCCGCACATCGGACTTCGAGAGAGAGGCTTCGACCAGCGGGCTGCGCACTCCCCACTCGCGGGCCGCTTTGATTCCTGGTCGATCGTCCCCCAGATCGTCAAGATTCGTCCCGTCCACAATCCACCGGCTTGCGCGCGGTTCGCGCAGTCCGTCCAGCAATTGATAGAGATCGGTCTTGCAATGGAAGCAGCGGGCTGCATCGTTCTGCACGAAGGCTGGAATATCAAGTTGATCGGTGTGGACGAGTTCGTGCCGCGCACCGATCTCTGAGGCGACCTGCTTCGCGCCGTCGAGTTCGATCGTGGGAAACGTCGGTGAGACAGCGGTGATGGCCAGCGCCTGTTCGCCAAGCTGTTCATGGGCGATTTTCAGGACGACGGTGCTGTCGATCCCGCCGGAGAAGGCGATCAGGACGGACTGCATGTCCGAGATGACCTGGCGGAGTATATTGAGTTTACCGTGGAGAGATTCGGTCATCATAGATTTCTGCCCTTAGCGTCGCGCCTAGCAGGCTGTGGAAAAACTCTGTATGCACGTGAGCACGTCACCGATCTGCACGTCTGGAACAACAGGAGAATACCACGCAGAATGCTCAAAAAGGCCAGACTTCTCACCCGCCCGCCCCGAGTCTGCCAAGACAGCCTCTTCGCCCAAGGACGCGCCTTTTCCCAAGCAAGGCCGCAGCGAGCGAGATGAGATAGGCTGAAGTCAAGGTTGAGGTTGAGCAAAGTCCAGACTTTTTGTACTCAGCCTCAACCTAAGCCTAAGCCTTAACCTTCCATTAACGCTGGCGGACTTTTTCAGCATCCTGCTAGTGCTTGACCTTCGCTTTGGCAACGTTGCCCACCACCACTAAGGCGTACCGTTTGGGGTCCAGGTACTGTTTAGCGACGCGCTGCACATCTTCCTTCGTGACTCGGTCTATCCATTTTGGGTAATCCGAAAAATATTCAAACCCCAGACTGTAGAACTCCACTTGGGCGAGCACGTGCGCGAGCTTCGCGGTGGAATCAAATCGTAGCGGGAAGCTGCCGATCAAGAATGATTTGGCCTCGGCCAACTCCTGGTCGGACACCGGCGCGTCACGAATGGACTTGATTTCAGACAGGACGCCGGTGATGGCTTGATTCGTCGTCTCCGTCTTGGTTTGGAGGTTGACCCAGAATGAACCGGGCATCAGCCGGGCGTCGAAGTGGCTCATGATCCCGTAGGCCAATCCCTGCTTGTCGCGAATCGAATCCATCAAGCGAGAGGAAAATCCACCGGCTCCCAGGATGTAATTCATCACCGTGACTGAATAAAAATCAGGATGAGCGCGCGGAAGGCCCCCATGACCAAGCACAATGGTGGATTGGGTGAGATCTTTCTCGATGAGTTGGACCGTTTTCCGTTCGACCGGTGAGGGCTTTTTCGTACTTCGTGCAGGTGCTGTCCCTTTTTTCCAGGCTCCAAAATGGGTCTGTACCAGTGCAGTGGCTTGCTCAAGCGTGACGTCTCCGACGATGGTCAGGATCACCTGGGAAGGGGAATATTCCCGACCATAGAAGGCCTGCACGTCGGTCAGAGTGATCTTGTTGAGCGTGTCCTCCATTCCATTGACGGGCCAACGGTAGGAGTGTCCGTGGAAGACGAGCTGATTGAACGCCCTCATGGCGATATGGCCCGGGTCGTCGTTGTCGCTCGCCATCTCGCCCAGGAGTTGGGTGCGAATCCGTTCGAATTCCTGCTTATGAAACGCGGGGCGTTGCAGCATGTCTGCGAGCAGGGTAAAGCCGAGGTCGATGTCTTTCTTGAGTACGCGGGCGGAGGCGGTGGTGAAATCCTCTGAAGCTTTGGCTTCCAGGGCCCCGCCGACGAAATCGATTTGCTCCGCCTGCTGTTTTGACGTACGCGTGGTCGTTCCTTCGTCCAGGAGACTGGCGACGAGGTTCGCGAGTCCTGCTTTGTCGGGAGGGTCTTGCGCAGAGCCGGTTTTGATCAGCGTGTGGATCTCTACGATGGGGAGGAAATGTTGCTCAAGGACGAGCACCGTGATGCCGTTTGCAGTCATAAATTTTGTCGGGGCGATCTCTGCCGCTATACTGGGACCGCTAGTCAAGAGGAAAGCACAGAATCCCATCACGAGGGTCAGGATCGCCTGTCGTCGAGGCGCGCTAGCCCGTCGTCTCTTGGTCGACATAATTAGGGCCTTCCCTGTTGCGCGGCGGCGGAAGGCGTCTCTGGTTGTTTGGGAGGCACGGGAATCAACGTGCCGACGGTCCGATTGTCTTCCGTCAAGTATTGGCGGGCAACACGCTGAATGTCTTTGGTCGATACCGCCAGGATCCGTTCGACAAACTGGTCTATTTTCTGCCACCCAGCGCCGACGGATTCAGCCTGTCCGAGCAACATGGCACGTCGGAAGTTGGAGTCCTGTTCAAAGACATGGGAGGCTTCGACCTGGTTCTTCGCCCGTTGGAGTTCTAGCTCTGTCGGCGGATCGGTCTGGAGGCGTTTGATCTCTCGTTGAAGGGCTTCCTCGACCATCTCCGGTTTCTGGCCGGGGCTCACGAGGGCATAGAAGTAGAAAAGGCCAGGATCGGTTTGCAGCAAGCTGTATTCTGCTCCGACTGCAAGCGACGATTTTTGCTCATACACGAGGCTCTGGTACAGGCGTGAACTTTTCCCATGCGACAGAATCGTATCCAATATGTCGAGGGCGTACGAGTCCTCGCTCGTAAAATTTGGGACGCGATAACCCATCATGACGAAAGGGACTTGCGCATCTCGCTTGAGAAGGAAGCGGCGTTCACCTTTTTGTTCCGGCTCCATGGTGGCGATCGGTTTGGGTTCCGGTCCTCGTGGAATCGGTTCGAACAGTTGTTTGATCGTGGGGAGCAGGCTGTCGGCTTTGATGTCTCCCACCACGACGAGGGTCGCATTGTTGGGTGAATAATACGTGTCGTAATGTCGTTGCAAGTCATCCAGAGTCATCGCATCCAGGTCGCTGAACCAGCCGATCACCGGCCAGTGGTACGGATGGCTGAGATAGACCTGGGCGAAGAGCGTCTCGACGAGCGCACCTTGTGGATCGTCCTCTGAACGAAGGCGTCGTTCTTCCTTCACGACCTCTCGCTCCGTCGTCAACTCACTCATGTCGAGCACGAGCCCTTGCATGCGATCGGCCTCGAGCTCCAGGGCCAGCTCGACGCGATCAGCTGCGAGATTCTCGAAGTAGGCGGTGAAGTCCTGGCTTGTGAAGGCGTTATCCATCCCGCCGTTTTTGCGAATGAGACGGGAGAAGGTGCCTTTGGGATATTTCGCGGTGCCCTTAAACATCATATGTTCAAGCATATGGGATAAGCCCGCACGGCCCATGACTTCGTTGCGTGAGCCGACTTTGTACCAGACTTGGACGGTGGCAACCGGAGCTTTGGGGACTTCGACTAACAGGACTTTCATCCCATTAGAGAGGATGAACTCACGAGGTTCCGTTGCGACGGCGGGCGATGTGAAGGCGAAGACGAGACTGCTCGCGGCAATCAACCAGGATAGTTGCATGATGTGTCGAGAATACAGCCAGGTCATGTTTGGGCGGCGCGCACCGTGCATGCTAGCAACGGGATTCGATTTGTGTCAAGGCACGTTCTGCGTATCCGGGTGAGAGATTGCCCAATTGGCCGCAGGCGCCGAGGACGTCGCGCCCCCGGCTCTTACGGACGAACACATCGAGGCCTGCCTGTCGCACGATGGCCTTAAAGGCTGAAATGGCGCCATCCGATGGACGGCGAAAGGGACTCCCGGGAAATTCATTGAACGGAATCAGATTGATTTTGCACGCGATCCCGTGGACGAGCTTGGTGAGCCGGCGAGCATCGTCAGCTTGATCATTCACTCCGGCCAGCAGCACGTACTCGAAGGTGAGTCGTCGGGTCGGCGGCAAGGGGTAACGGCGGCAGGCGGCGAGCAATGTTTTGAGCGAGGCGATACCATTGACGGCCGGCATCAGGCGGGCGCGCTGGTCGTCCGTCGTGGCATTCAGCGAGATGGCCAGATTGACGCCGAGCGGCGCGATATCTTTCAATCGCGCCGCCAGGCCGGCAGTTGAGACCGTGATGCGTCTCGGCGACCATCCGAGCCCCCATGGTTTGTTGGTGAGTCGCCGGATGGCCTCTGACAAGGCCTCCATGTTGGCCAAGGGCTCGCCCATCCCCATAAAGACGAGGTTGGTAATCCGTTCACCGGGGTCGAGGCGATCTTGGGCGGTCAGCACTTGCTCCATGATTTCATGTGGCTTCAAGTTGCGTTTCAATCCCATCGTACCGGTTAGGCAGAATCCACAATCTAGGGTACAGCCGACCTGCGTCGACACACAGAGGGTTAAGCGGTCTTCATCGGGAATCAGCACCGTTTCGACGGTGAGTCCATCATTGAGCGTGAGTACTAATTTTCTGGTGTGATCGATCGAACAGAGGACCGTGCAGCCGGCGGCGCGAGGAATCGTTGCCAGTAAAGCCAGCGCCGTTCGCTCCGCTTGGCCGAGGTCCGTCATCTGATTGATGTCTTTGGCTCGACGTTGATAGAGCCAGCGTAGAATCTGACCGGTTCGGTAGCGAGGCCATCCCAATTGCTGTACGAGCCGGCGCATCCCTTCTTCATCAAGGGCCAGGAGGTTCGTGGGAGCTGTGCGCGAGGGGAAAGCGTCTTTTTCGTGACCCATGAGGGCAGCCTATCACAGCCTCGAAAAGTGGAACAAGGTACAGGACTCACGCGGCTCTGCTGGCAACAGGGGAGGGACACTGCTATATATGTGACAGATTGAGAAGGAGACAACGGGTGCGCGACTATCGACATCAACTGGCCATACGAAATCTGATCCTCACCGCGTCTATTGGCCTCTGTGGGTTCGCTTTGCTTTCCGACCAGTCGTCCGCCGGTCCTTCTTCTCCGTCGATGTTGAGTGACAGTGACGCTTGTGAGAGCGCGGAAGCTTGTTTTCAGGCCACCGCATTGCCCAAGGAACGACTTGGCAAGGTTCTCAATAAAGAGCAAGTCCTGTTGCTCAAGCTCGATCGGCTACAACGGCTGATGGAGCGATTTCCCGCCACACTCTGGGCCAAGCGCGCAGGATTGCTATCGGGAGTGTTGCTCCTTGAACGGAATCCTGCCGTGGCGATTCAATTTCTCCGCGCGGCACAGCGAGACTTTCCGGTCTTGGATGACTATATCCGATTATGGACAGGGGAGGCGTTGTTGAACCTCGGAGACGCCAAACAGTCGGCGGACATGTTCGAAAGCATTCCGCAGGCGGTGCCTGATTCTTATCTGCTGACTAAGGCTGCGTATCGAGCAGGGGAAGCATGGTATCAAGCGTCGAGTTGTCCCGAAGCGACGGCGTGGTTTGCAAAAGCGGTGGAACTGAATGATAAGGAACCAGGGACTCCCCAGGCGCTTCTTCGTCGAGGTGCTTGCCAATTGCGAGACAACAACATACCGGAAGGTCGCGAGACCCTGATGCAGCTCTGGGTTCGGTTTGCCTACAGCGCAGAAGCAAAAGAAGCGGAAGCGCTACTGGCCTCGAATCTTGGTGGCGAGCCTTGGGTGGTGCAGTCGAGCGAGCGGCTTGCCCGGGCTCAGGTGTATCTTGGACAATCCTTCCATGCCGAGGCGATCGAGGAGCTCCGAAAGTTTTTTGCGGCTGATCCACAGTCGCCTCGGCGCGCCGAGGCAAAACTGAAGCTCGGCATCGCACAGGTCCGGCTGAAACAGTATGACCAAGCCCAAGAGACGTTCCGCTCGCTGGTGAAAGACGGGGGGACGGAGTCCCGCGAAGCGTCGGTCTGGCTCGCCCGCATCTATCTTCGACAAGGACAGGGGGACAAGCTGTTAGATCTCGCCCGTACAGTGCGGACATCTTCGCTCTCTGCGGAGCAGAAGGGCCAGATCACATTGTTCGCCGGGATTTGGTTGGAAGATCAGAGCCGTTTCGACGACGCGATTGTGCGGTATCTACACGTGGCAACGGTTGGAGAGCCGGCGTCTCAGCGAGCCGAGGCACGATGGCGCGTGGGTTGGGTGTATTACCGTATGGCGCGCTATCGTCAGGCGGGTGACGAGTTGCGTCTGCTCGCCGATCAGCACGACAGCGATTTTGAGCCACAGGCGCTTTATTGGATGGCGCGCGCTGCCGAGTTGAGCCAGCAGCCTCACGCTCGAGATGTGTATGTGGAACTCTGCCAACGATACGTTTATACCTATTATTGCCAGCTGGCGCGCGAACGAATCGATCTCCCGTTGTCGGAGCCCCCTGCATCAGAACCGATTTCGGCGACCGTCTCGGTGAACGGTGGCACGCCTGAGAATGGTGAGGCCATTCGCTTGCTGTCCACCCGGGCAGAAATCGAGCAGCAGTCGGCGTACCGTCGAGCCATTGAGCTCAAGACGCTGGGGTTGGACTCGGATGCTGCGCGTGAGTTGGCGGGGTTGAGCGATCGCTATAGCCGAGACCCAGATGTTCTCATGGCGCTTGCGACGATGTTGAACGAGGTAGGTGCCTACCACCACGCGCTCCGACTCGCGAGGGCCAGGTTCCGCGACAAATTGGAGCGAACCGGTGGCATCGTCGACTCGTCGCTGTGGAAGGTGGCCTATCCGACAGGTCTCCTTCCCACGATCAAGGGCCAGGGTGCGAGCGGTGTCGATCCCTATCTGGTGGCGGCGATCATTCGAGAGGAGAGTCAGTACGATTGGCGAGCCGTGTCGCGGGTCGGTGCGATTGGCCTGATGCAGTTGATGCCGGGAACCGCGAATAATGTAGCGCTGCGACTCGGGATTCCCGCGGTCGGACGGGATGACCTTTTCGATCAAGAGACCAATATTCGGATCGGCGTCCACTACGTCGAACAGTTACTCGAGCAATTTTCCGGAAATGTCGCGCACACAATAGCCTCATACAATGCAGGGCCAATGGCTGTCGGAAGCTGGATTGTGCTGTACAGCGGTCGAAGTCAGGATGAGTTCGTCGAATTGATCCCGTATCAGGAGACGCGTCAGTATGTGAAGCGCGTACTCCGAAGCTACCGAGAATACCTACGGCTGGATAAGGCCTCCTGATAGGCATTTCTTGACAAGATCTAGACAAGTTTCTATAGTGCGCCACAACCTGTAGGGGCTTCTTAAGGAAGAGAGTGAGGGGATGGCACCCGATCGATTGGATGCGCTCGAAAGTCGTATTAGAGATTTGGTTACGCTCGTTCAAGAGCTGAAGAAAAAGAATGCAGCGACTGAAGAGGAGTTAAAGGTTGTTCGACAACGACTTGCGGAGAAGGATGATTCGAATCGACGGTGGGAGCAAGAGCGTGTCGATATCAAGTCTCGTATAGAGAAAGTCCTCGGCGACATCGAGTTGTTGGAGTGCTTTGAAGAACGCAAGGAGGTGGCCCTTGACTAAGACCATTGATGTGGAAATCTATGGCCAGCGATACGCGATTCGTGGCGAGGCGGACGAGGGCGATATCCGGCGTCTCGCGAGCTTTGTAGATGGCCAGATGCGCCATCTCGCGGAAGGGATGAATACGACGACCCCCTCCAAACTCGCCGTGCTGACCGCCCTCAATTTAGCCCATCAGTTGTTTGAACTCGAACGGAAGCGTGCTCAAGGTGAGGCGGATGTCGAGCGGCGGATGAAGTCGCTTATGGAATCGATCGAAGAGCAGGTACCGACCTCGCTCTTTCGTTAGATTCAACTTGCAAAGGGCGGCCTCCTTTGTTATCGTAATTCATATGTGTCGGGACGTAGTGGATTCTACGATAGGGATATGATTAGGTCATGCTCGAACCGGTTCAGTGACCCGAGGATACGATGCGGTCACCCTGGAATGGATGTGGGTTCTTGATGCAGGCGAAATTGAGACAGTTAGAATGTGCGCAAGGGTTCGTCCACCTCATGTATAACCTCCTAGAAATGTTGGACAATGTCATGGAGTTCATGCTGCCGTCAGGGAGTGCGGTCTGCGGAAACGGCCAGCGGCTGCTTCCGGTTCGCGCGCTGAATCCTCTCATGCGGATGAGAGGGTACCGACGTAGATGGACCTCGTGGGATCTGTCGCGTACAGGACGTACTCGTCATCTCAATCCAGCAAGGCATCCATTTCCGTGGAGTCCGTTCTCGGAGTAAGTCTGTAGACCGCGTTTCTGGCCGTCCTCCTCTATTCCCTTTTCCTCCCACTGCGCTCCCTTCTTATTCAAGACCGTCGGATAACCTTGTATCAAGACGAGGCTGAGAAGCAGGATTCTTTTCGTCTCGCGACTGTAAGGGGGTGACTCCAAATGTCGACCTCAATTATTGCCTATCTGTTGACAGGACTCATTGGAGGGTTGATTGGAATCGGGCTCTTTGAGCTGATCCGTCACTCATTGAGGGCAACGCAGAAGGCTCAGGAAGGGGAGCAGGCACGCCAGGCTGTGCAGAACGCCCAGCGTGAGGCGGACAATATTGTCAAAGAAGCCAAGCTGGAAGCGAAAGACCTTGTGCTGCAGTCGAAAGGGGAGATTGAAAAGGAGCAGAAGGCCAAAATGGCCGAGCTCGCCGTTGTAGAAAAACGTTTGGTCCAGCGAGATGAGGCCCTCGAGAAACGGATCAGTGCGGTAGACAAGCGGGAAAGTGAGGTTCAGAAGCGAGATCTGGAGCTGGCGAAGCGGGAGGAGAAGCTGGCGGCCAAGGAGGCGGCATGTACTCGCGTGGAAAAGGAGCATCATGAGGCGTTGGAACGCGTCGCGGGGATGACAGCCGACGAGGCGAAGAAGCAGCTCATTCAAGAAATGGAAAGCCAGGCGCGGCTCGAGGCCGTTGGGCATGCCAAGCGGACGTTAGAAGAGGCGCGTGAGAATGCGGAACGGGAAGCGCGCGAGATCATTACCTGCTCGATTCAACGGGTGGTGCGTGATTACGTTTCCGAGTCCACGATTTCTGTCGTGCCGATTCCGAACGATGCGATGAAGGGGCGAATCATCGGGCGGGAAGGGCGTAACATTCGTGCGATCGAAGCCGCAACCGGGATAGATCTGATTATCGATGAGACGCCTGAAGCCGTCATCGTGTCGGGCTTCGATCCGCTGCGTCGTGAGATCGCCAAGGTCTCGCTCGAACGATTGATGCATGACGGGCGCATCCATCCGACGCGGATCGAGGAGATCGTCGAGAAAGTCAAAGTCGATATCGATAAGCTCATGTACGACGAGGCCGAGAAAATCATCTTCGAGTTGGGACTCTCGGATTTTCACCCGGAGTTGATCAAGGTGCTCGGTCGGCTCAAATACCGAACCAGCTACGGACAAAACAATCTCTATCATTCGCGTGAAGCCGCGTACATTTGCGGCATCATGGCTTCGGAGCTTGGTCTCGATGTGAAGTTGGCGAGACGGGGGGCGCTGCTGCACGACATCGGGAAAGCCGTCAGTCACGAAGAAGAAGGCCCGCATGCCATGCTGGGCGCTGAGATTGCCAAGAAGTACGGCGAGAGCGAGAAAATTGTGAATGCCATTGCGGGGCACCACGAACAAGTAGAGCCGATCTGTCCCGAATCGGTTTTGGTTGCTGCGGCTGAAGCGTTGTCCGCCGCCAGGCCTGGGGCTAGACGGGAAGCCTTGGAGACCTATGTGAAACGGCTGGAGAAACTGGAGTCGCTTGCCACGACGATCAAAGGGGTGCAGAAGGCCTATGCCATCCAAGCGGGCCGAGAAATTCGTGTCATTGTTCGACAGGAAGACATTACCGATGCCGAGTCATTCCAACTGTCCCGGGACTTGGCGAAGAAGATTGAACAGGAACTGACCTATCCCGGCACGATCAGAGTGACCGTGATTCGAGAGAGCCGGTATGTGGAGTATGCTAAGTGAAAGTCCTCTTCATTGGCGATATCTTTGGAGAGCCTGGGCGCCGAGCGTTGTCCAGGGCTGTTCCCAGGCTGGTGGCTCAGCGACAAATCGACATCGTTATCGGGAATGGAGAGAACGCAGCCGGCGGGTTTGGCATCACACCGGAGTTGGCTGAAGAGTTGTTTGACCTCGGCCTCGCGGTTATTACGACCGGGAATCATGCCTGGGATAAAAAGGAAATTCTCGACTACTTTCCCCGAGAACCACGCCTACTTCGGCCGGCTAACTATCCGGATGGTGTACCGGGTCATGGGAGTGTGGTGGTCGAGTCGGCCGGCGGGGAGAAGCTCGGCGTTCTTCAACTGATGGGGCGGGCATACATGCCGACGTTAGACTGTCCGTTCCAGGTCGCCAAAAAAGAATTGGCTGTGCTGAAGAAGCGAGTTGCGGCCGTGATTGTCGATATGCATGCGGAAGCGACGTCGGAAAAAATGGCGATGGGGCACTATCTGGACGGAGAGGTCGTTGCTGTGGTCGGGACCCATACGCATGTGCAAACGGCCGATGACCAGATATTCCCGAAAGGGACCGCGTACATGACGGATATTGGAATGACCGGTCCGCTCCATTCCGTGATTGGGGTGAAGAAAGAGCTGGCGATTGAAAAATTTCTGACCGGGATGCCACGGCGCTTTGAAGTGGCCTCGGGTCCCTCCGTCTTTTGCGCGGTGCTGCTCGAACTTGATGCGCGTCTTGGCAAGGCGCTGTCGATCGAACGAATTCGTATTATCGATTAAAGGAGACTCGCCACGAGCCCTCCAGGTTTTCCTGACCTCTTCTCTGCTGTCGTCCCCCCGAAACGAATATTAACGGTTTCGGAGTTGACGGGGCTGCTTCGCAGCTCAATCGAAGAACAATTCTCCGACATCTGGCTGGAAGGAGAGCTCTCCAACCTCCGTGCTCCAGGATCGGGACACGTCTATTGCACGCTCAAGGACAAGACGAGCCAAATTCGCGCGGTGTTGTTCAGATCCAGCGCGGTGCGGCTGCGCTTTGCCTTGCAGGAAGGGATGCAAGTTATCGTGCGGGGGCGGCTCACGGTCTACGAACCACGCGGAGAATATCAGATCGTACTCGATACGGTAGAGCCGAAGGGAATCGGCGCGCTGCAGCTGGCATTTGAACAGTTGAAAGAACGATTGGCAGCGGAGGGGCTGTTCGATCAGGACAGAAAGAAGTCAATTCCTGAATTTCCTCGGACGGTGGGTGTCGTCACATCCCTGACCGGCGCAGCCATTCGGGATATCCTGGCTGTTCTTCGGCGACGCTGGCCGACGCTCCATATTCTTATCGCCCCGGTTCACGTTCAGGGGGAGAGTGCCGGGCGTCAAATTGTTGAGGCGCTGAATGCCTTGAACGACCTGAGTTTTGTGGATGTCATCATTGTCGGGCGAGGCGGAGGATCATTGGAAGACCTCTGGAGCTTCAACGAGGAGATCGTGGTGCGCGCCATTGCGGCTTCCCATGTCCCAGTGGTGTCGGCTGTCGGACATGAAATCGATGTGACGCTTGCCGATTTCGTCGCCGATCTTCGAGCGCCGACGCCGTCGGCGGCAGCGGAGGCTGTAGTTCCGGTGTTGGCTGAGATCGTGGAACGATTGCGGGAGCTGAAGGTCCGTTTGGGACAGGTGATGCTCCGGCATTGTGCCTTCGAGCGGCAGCGGCTCGATGCCGGCATTCGAGGGGTGACGGATGTACGCTTCCGCCTCCAGGAAGCGGCGCAACGGGCAGATGATATGGTGGATCGATTGCGCGAGATGGTCCAACAACTGCTCACGGTCGGGCGTGAACGGGTTCACGAGGTGCAGCGTGATCTATCCGGTCTCAATCCTATTCTCGCGGTCAAGCAAGGCCTGGCGACAGTCCCGCAATTTTCGAAGCGCCTTGAAGGGCAGATGGAGGCTGTATTGGCGCAGCATCGTCACCGGATCAACGCGACGCTGGCGCAGCTCAATACCCTGAGTCCATTGGCGATTCTTGGACGCGGCTACAGCATCCTTCAAACGGTCCCCGCTGGTCAGGTTCTGCATCGAGCGAACGACGTGGAGGTTGGGCAGGAGATGTTAGCTCAATTGGCAAGCGGGCGATTGAGTTGCATGGTCACGCGTGTGTTTGACGATTCCTCAGTTTGAAATCTCGGTGTGGTCGAGTATAATGGGCCTCCACCCATATAATAATAACGAGGCGTGTTGTGGCAGCGGTGAAATTTGAACAGGCGATGGCGCGATTGGAAGCCATTGTTGGTGCGCTTGAAAAAAGCGATCTTCCTCTAGATGAATCGCTCAAGATTTTCGAGGAGGGCATTCGCCTCTCAAAGAACTGTCTCAAGATTTTAGAAGAAGCCGAACATAAAGTAGAAGTGCTCGTGCAAGACAAAAACGGCAAGAAACGAATCCACGCCTATTCCCCAGACGACGAAGCCGATGAACCGTCCTCCTAGGTTCCCGAGCGCTGGCTTCTATCTTCGTCCATGCTCCGATGAGTGGTTTTCCTAGTCTCTTATGGCCTCCCTCCCTCGTGTACACAAAGAACGGTTAGACCGTGTGCTTGTGGCTCAGGGCTTGGTGCCCAGTCGGGAGGCCGCGGCCAGAACGGTCTTGGCGGGCGGAGTTTCAGTTGACGGGATCATGGTGGATAAGCCCGCGAAGTTGGTGTTGCCGGATGTGCGGATCGAAATTGTGCGGCCTGCGTCTTTTGTGAGTCGATCGGGTGACAAATTGGCTGCGGCCCTTGATGCCTTTCATATTGACCCAAGAGGGGCAATCGGTCTGGATGTCGGGTGTTCGACCGGCGGGTTCACCGACTGTTTGTTGCAGCGAGGAGCCACCCGCATCTATGCCATCGACGTGGGGTATGGACAGTTTGAGTGGAGGCTTCGTAAAGATTCGCGTGTTGTCTTGCTCGAACGGACTAACATTCGGTATGTTGACCGTGCAGCGGTTCCTGAGCAGATCGACCTGGCGGTGATCGACGTTTCTTTTATTTCTCTGACGTTGGTATTGCCCGCAGTCGTCCACCTACTCAATAGCTGTGCAACGGTCGTGGCGTTAGTGAAGCCACAGTTTGAAGTCGGTAAGGGGCAGGTGGGACGAGGCGGAATCGTGCGAGATGATGCGCAGCGCGAGGCGGTGACTCAAAAGGTCATTGCCTGCGCCGCTCATTTGGGACTTCAACTGAAAGGCGTGCTCGATTCTCCCGTGATAGGGCGAAAAGGGAATCGGGAGATTCTTGTTGGTTTTGCACGCGAGATAACAACCTGATCGGGTAGGCGGTGGACAGATGATGGCACGGACTCATAGGCGATGGGGGCATGCATGAAGGTACTCGTGACCGGAGGGGCCGGTTTTATCGGGTCGCATTTGGTCGATCGTCTTGTCCAGGAAGGGCATGAGGTTGTTGTTGTGGACAATCTGTCTACGGGGAAGCGGAGAAACCTCAATCGCGCCGCTCGTTTCTGCAAGTTAGATATTCAGAGTTGGCGGCTTGAACGGGTGTTTCGAAACGAACGCCCCAATATTGTCATGCATCTTGCTGCACAGATGGATGTCCGTAAATCTGTGGAAGATCCAATCTTCGATGCCCAGGTGAATGTCCTTGGAATGCTGAACGTGCTGCAGCAAGCGGTCAGGCACGGTGTACGGAAGGTGGTGTTCTCTTCTTCCGGGGGAGCCATCTACGGCGAGCAGGAGAGCTACCCTGCTCCCGAGTCCCATGTCACGCGGCCTCTGTCGCCTTATGGCATCAGCAAGCTGTGCGGGGAGCAGTATCTATCCTACTATCAGCGAGTGAGCGGGCTTCAAATGGTGAGCCTGCGTTATGCCAATGTCTATGGTCCACGTCAGGATCCTGATGGAGAGGCCGGCGTGGTCGCGATCTTTATTCAGAAGCTGCTGAATAACGAGCAAGCGATCGTCAACGGGAATGGGCGACAAACACGAGACTTCGTCTATGTCGAAGATGTCGTTGATGCAAACCTTGCGGTGATGGGTCAGGAAACGCAAGGGACGTATAATGTTGGAACAGGGGAAGAAACCTCAATCAACGATTTGCTCAGGATTTTATTAACCCACACGAATTCGACATGCAAGGAAGTTCATGGGCCAGCCAAAAATGGCGAACAGGCACGGAGCGTGATTGATTCGAGCAAGCTCCGTCAAGAATTGTCCTGGGAGCCAAAAACAGAACTCAGCGAAGGGCTCAAGCGCACCGTCGATTATTTCCGCGAGCGCATGAGCTAGAATCGACTGTGCCGTTCAGGGCAGCGGGGGTAGAGCGCACGTGCCACGGGCCTTGGTGGGGCTGGGTTAATATCGGGGGACGGTTCCATCCACCTGGGTTGACCAGGCGTCGATTCCCCCCACCAAATTCTTCACATTCGTGAATCCTTGTTGAAGCAGGAAATTCGTTGCATCGGCGCTTCTCATGCCATGGTGGCAGATGGCAATGATCTCCGAGTCGCGGTTCAACCGAGCGAGCGATTGAGGGAGTGTTCCGAGGGGAATTAGGATTGAGCCATCCAGTTTCGCAAGGGAATACTCCCATTCCTCCCTCACATCAACCAGTACTAATTTGTCACCTTTATCAAGGCTTGTTTTCAGTTCTTTCGGGGAAATGGCATAGTTCATTGAGTGACCTCCTTGCTTTCGAACATCATAATACTATGTGAGGGGAGAAAAGCCTGTCAATGAGCCTGATGGCCCCCCGGCCTGGCCTTTTCGGAGATAGAGAGTAGTCAACTGATGAGGTCGCATCAGTTTCTGTGTTGAGGGAAGATGGGCAAAAATTGTACATTTTTGTCAAGACCTTGTCTCGATGTGTTTATAGCAACTCAGTCTTAGGCATGGAAGAGAACTGGCAAGGGTTAGATTGATAAGCGCAAGATCATAATATATTGATAAATTGTGATAATAATGGCTTTACATACGTAGTAGGCCCAGAAATTGCTTGATTGCTCTATTAAAAGAAAATGGCAGGGACCATTGCAGGGCAGAGAGATTATCATATAATTTGGTCGCGCCCCTTATGAAGAAATCAGCGGAGCAGGTCCTTGTTATCTTGGTTACGGCGAAAAATCAGGAAGAAGCGGTAATGATTGGCGAAGGAATGGTGAATGCGAAGCTGGCTGCCTGTGCGAATATCATCCCGGAAATTCAATCGATATATCGTTGGAAGGGAAAAGTTGTCAAAGCACAGGAAGTTCTCCTCATATTGAAATCCACCAAACCTCGGTATCGAGCACTCGAAAAAGCGATTAAGGCGATGCATACATATGAGACTCCTGAAATCATCGCGTTGCCGGTTAAGGAAGGCCTTGATCGATATATTGGGTGGGTGCGTAGTGAGACCCACCGCTAATAGTTGTGAGGGGTGTTTTTTCATCACCAACGTGAGGGGTTGACTGAAGCGACCTAGACTAGGTAAACTTGCAGAGGACTATCCTTAGGAAGCAGAGCAGCTCATTCAGCAGGGGGTGAAGGGTCATGGGACAAATGAACGGCGCAGAAAACAGCGATGCCTATACCGTCGTAATCTTTCGGGGCTCAACAGCCAAGCCGCTTCGGTTTAGCTTCCCTCGAAAACTTGTCAGTAAACTATTGATTGTAGGAGCTATTTTTGTCCTAGTCGACATTCTTGTCATCTCGCACTACGTGATTCGAACCGGCGAAGTCTGGGAACTCTCATCGTTCCGTGCAGAAGCCATGAGTGCACGAGAACAGACAGGAGCCTTTTCTAGCGCTGTCGACGATCTGAAGAAGCGTTTAACGAGCATGAAGGAGGTCAATCAGCGACTTCGTGTCATGTTGGGGATCGAGACCCCGAAAATAGGGGATACGGCTAATGGTCGAGGTGGTGTGGATGCTCCCCTTCCAGATGGCCATACTCTTCCTGCTTCTGAGAAGATCTCCAAGAGTGACGCTGGGACTCAGTATGTTGGTTCAGTGGAAACTAGTCAGAGTGCTCTGGGGGGCCAAACGAACCCATCTGTCGGTTCGAGCGATCTCACCGAGCAGGAGATGATTGCCTCAATCAAGGATGATATAGATTGGCTGTCGAAAGAAGCTGCGATCCAGGAACAATCGCTTCAAGAGTTGTCCTTGGCTGCCGAACAGAAATCTTCTCGATGGGCAGCAACCCCATCCATTTGGCCGGTGAAAGGGTGGGTGACCTCTGGGTTCGGGCCAAGGGTTTCCCCATTCACAGAAAAGCCCGCTTGGCATGACGGCCTGGATATTGGATCTGCTGCCAATGCGCCAGTGCAGGCTCCGGCTCAAGGACGAGTCACAACAGTCGGGTTCGACTCTAAGTTGGGAAATCTCGTGAAAATTGACCATGGATTCGGTATTGAAACTCTCTATGGCCATCTAGCCAAGGCATTAGTCAAAGAGGGGCAGCGCGTGAAGCGTGGAGAAGTCGTTGGCTTAGTCGGTAGCACCGGATTAGCCACCGGACCCCACTTGCACTACATGGTCAAGGTTCATGGCCAGGCGCTTGACCCGGTAAAATACATCCTCGAATAGCTCGTTAGGCTTCCCTCTTCGCTCACCGGCTTCTTCATCAACCGACTCGGTTCATGACGGGCCACACCCAACTCACCTCTCCCATCCAACAGCGCCCACCGAATCCGCTCAAATTTCTATGCTATACTGCCACGCCAGTTCGGCGGTAGAGATCATGTCGGTACTTACCCATGACAGATATTGAGATCAACCGATCAGTGAAGGCGCGTCCAATTCAGGATGTCGCTGATCAGCTTGGCATTCAGGCCAGCGAGTTGCTTCCCTACGGAAAGCTGAAGGCGAAGGTTTCGCTTGACGTACTTGAGCGGCTTCATGCTGCCCCCCTCGGCAGGTACGTACTCGTGACCGCCATTAATCCGACCCCGCTCGGGGAAGGCAAGACAACAACTTCCATCGGGCTTGCCATGGGCCTTTCCCGTCTCGGCCATCGAACGGCTGTCACACTTCGGCAGCCTTCGTTGGGGCCGGTGTTTGGGATCAAAGGCGGCGGAACAGGGGGAGGACGGGCGCAAGTCCTTCCGATGGAAGAGATCAATCTCCATCTGACAGGCGACGCTCATGCTGTATCTGCTAGTCACAATCTCTTGTCAGCATTTGTTGATAATCACCTGTTTCATGGGAATACGCTTCAGGTGGATCAGAATCGGATCACCTGGCCACGGACGTTGGGAGTCAGCGATCGGGCGTTACGGAAGATCTCGCTGGGAGAGGGGACTGCGGGTCGCACGGGCCAGTTTGTGATCACGGAAGCTTCCGAAGTCATGGCGATGCTCGCTTTGGCATCGAGTCAAGCCGATCTGCGACACAGGCTCGGACAGATCATCGTTGGGTTTACAACGGATGGTAAGCCAGTGCGGGCAGAAGAGTTTGGATGTGCCGGATCCATGGCAGTCTTGCTTAGAGAAGCGTTGTTACCGAACTTGGTTCAGACGCTGGAGGGAACTGCGGCGTTCGTGCATACGGGTCCGTTCGGTAATATTGCCCACGGGAATTGTTCAATTATTTCGGATGCCATCGCATTGCGTTGTGCGGACTATGTCGTCACGGAGGCTGGATTCGGGAGTGATCTTGGAGCGGAGAAATTTTTCAACATCAAGTGCCGCCTCTCAGGATTCAAGCCTGCGGCGGCTGTGGTGGTGGCTACGCTTCGCGCACTCAAAGTCCACGGTGGTGGGGGTGTGGTCAAGGTTGGAGCCCCGCTTCCGGCAGGGCTTATCGGGCCTAATCAGGAGGCATTGGTAAAAGGCTTTGCGAACTTGGAACAGCACATTGCGAACGTGAAAGCCCATGGGGTGCCTGTGGTGGTAGCGGTCAATGCGTTCGTTGATGATCCAGTGGCTGAGCTGGAATGGGTTCGAGAGCGGTCCCGAGAGGTTGGTGCGGTGGATGCCGCGGTCTCAACCCATTGGGCCGATGGCGGCAAAGGGGCTGAAGCGTTAGCGAAGGTGGTGGTCAGAGCCACAGAGGAAAGGTCTACGTTCAGGCATTTATATGACGTCACCTGGCCGATCAAGAAGAAAATTCAGACCATTGCCACGCAAAT
>SPAX01000136.1 GCA_005239475.1 Nitrospira sp.
GAAGTAGGGCGGTACTTGTTGATAGCTGGTCAGCCAAGGCTTTCTCGATTTCTTCTGAACGTTTCACGCTTCACGTCTGACGCTTCTAGGGATGCTCTTCCACCCAGACTTCGCCTTCCTGCGTATGTTCGAGTTTCCAGATCGGCGTGATGCGTTTCAATTCATCGATCGCCCACTTGCAGGCACGAAACGCCTCGGCCCGATGCTCAGCCCCCACGACAATCAGCACAATGTTTTCGCCGATGCCGATTTCGCCATACCGGTGAAGGATCGCGACCTCGATGATGTCAAAATCCTTCAACGCCCGCTCGCGGATTTCGCACAGCTTTTCTTGTGCCATCCCTTCGTAGTGCTCGAAGGTGATGCTGTCGACTTCGCGCCCTTTGGAGCGATCACGGGCAATGCCCAGAAATGTCGCAATGCCGCCGATGCGCTTCGACCGACCTCGCACCCGATTGATCTCCGCATCGACGGAAAAATCTTCCCGTTGCACGTGGACAAACTGGGCATCGTCACCGGCCTGATCCATTGGGCATCCCCCTGCGAAGGGCGGCAGCAAGGCTACTTCGTCGCCATCCTGAATCGTCGTATCTTCGTGCGCGATTTCTTGATTGACTGAAACGAGGACTTTTTTCTTCTGAATCAGTTCCCCGATATCGGGATATCCAGTTTCTAACACACCGACGAGGTCTTTCACCCGTCTTCCATTGGCGAGGTTCAGGGACAAAGTTCCCTGATTCCCTGCCAACATTTTCGTCACCCCAAAGAGGCGAACCGTGATCATGTAGTGCCCTCATCAGCCACTTGAATATGACTATCTTAACGCCTTGTAAATACGCCTGATTTTCCACCAGACTTTGAAAGCAAACAGATGTCGCTGAAGCTCATCCCGCGATCAACCGCTTTGCACATATCGTAGATCGTGAGCGCCGCCACCGAGGCCGCTGTCATCGCTTCCATCTCCACCCCGGTCGGCCCAGTCGTCTTGGCTGTGGCAGTGATAGTAATCGAACAGCGGCCTTCGCCATCCGGCTGAGGGTCTTCTTTAAATGAGATGTCGACGCTGGAGAGGAGAATCGGATGGCACATGGGAATGAGATCCGGGGTCTTCTTGGCTCCCATCACGCCAGCGACCTGCGCGACGGACAAGACATCGCCCTTGGCAATCTTGCCCCGTTGAATTTTTTCAAGTGTTTCCGGCTGCAGAAAGACTGTGGCCTGAGCCGTCGCGGCCCGCTCGGTCGAATCCTTGGCGCTGACATCGACCATCCGTGCCCGTCCCGACTCGTTGAAGTGCGTAAATTCTGCCATTATACGAAAGGATTCAGACGGTTACAGGAGGAAACGTGAAGAGATTATAGGAGCGGGGGGAAAGGGCAGTCAAGGGATGGGCAGGGCAGCCTGTTGGTCTCCTGTGCTCGCGCAACGCGCGGCCTGAGAAGGCCCTCGTTGGACGCGCGCAATGGGAGACCAAACAGGCCGCCCTGCTGAGAGGGAGAAAGAACCAGGAAAAATGGAATAAAGAGGGAGTGGCCAGGTGCCCTTCTTGCTCGCAGAACGCGCACGATAGGAATGTGCTCGTTCGATGCGCGCAGTAAAGGGCAGCCTCGGCCACTCCCTTTAAGAGAGGTAGTAAAAATCAGACGGCCCGAGCTGGACGCGCGCAGTTGGGGATTCAACCAGGCCACCCCCCAAGAAGGAGAAAAATAAACTGGAATATGAGGGCCACTGCTCCCGGAACATGAGGGGCGCAGGGCGGCTCCAGTAACCCTCTGTACTCGCGGAACCCCCACGATGAAACGGTGGTCGTTCGACGCGCGCAGTGGAGGATCACTGGAAGCCGCCCTTCCGAGAGCGAGATAACGAGCGGGCTTGAAATAACCATACTGATGGTGCGCAGTAGATAAGCCTTGGACTTTGCAGTAAACTTGCCAGTAATGGATTGCTGAGGCTACCTTGTCATGCTGCACTGGTAGGATAAAGCAGACTTAATAGTTGGGCGTCATGATGAGTCTCTTCTCTCGAATCTTTGCTCCCAAGCGACAGCGGTCCGTTGTGCCGATCGCTCCACCCAATGTCGTGGTGTCCGAATTTGGTGAAATTCTTGCGCGCGGTCCGGTCCCAGGATCTGTGACTGACGTGCGGTCTCTTCCTTACCCAAAAGAAGAAATTAAACGCTCGATCATCCAAATCCTTGCGACTTCCGCCGACCCGCAGCTACACGAGCATCTGAAATTCGCGTATGTCTCATTGGCCGACTGGCAGGTTGGTGTGGGCCCAATGAACCAAGGTCTGGACATCACAGAAATTGATCGCTCCAAGCCGGTACAGGAACTCCTAGACAACATAGGCGCTCGTGGCGAGGAAATGAGTAAGTGGCAGCTGATCGTTAAGACAGGACAAGAAGCTTTGATCGCTGACCTTCAGAAGTTAGGGTACTGGTAGGGAAATGCCGCCCAACAAGCGTTCCAACCTACGGTCTTATCTCCGCTTCGCCACGGCACAACCACGGCTGAGCTAGGGCGTTAGCCCTATGGATGAACTTCGAAAAATTTTGATCAAGTACAAGGACATAGACTTCGACGAGAAGCTCGGAAATTTCGACAGCCTTGTCGATTTCTCGACCATGTTCTATCGAGACGTGGCTGAGATCTATGATGCGGTTACAAGAACAAGGAACCTTGATCGAAACCCGGTTGGATTTCAAATTAATGATGCAGCCATACTTGGTCTTCTAGTAAGAATTTGGAAGATCCTGAAGGAGATTGTCTATTACTACGAGAAGAAAAATGCCGACATTATCGGCCTTTTGGACCGACAAGTGATTGAGGCGGCCGTGACTGCCAAGTATCTCTTGCTGAATGGTGATGATGCGGTTGAAGACTATAGAAGATGCTCCTATAAGTCACGTCTTCAGACGCTCAGACGGGCCGCAGAATCCCCCGAGTTCTTCGAAACGCCCGCCGGAAGGCGATTGCTGAAATCAATTCGGAAGAAGCTAGAGAACGATGGCTTCACGGAGGATTCCTTCGGCATACAGCGCGAGAATAGGTGGCGTCTACAAGGAAAAACCTTCTATTAAATCTTTGCCGAACTCGAAAACGAAGAATTCTACAAGTTCCTCTATGGCATGCCGTCCGAAGCTCTTCATGGATCATGGAACGAGTCATTAGATTACGATCTCGCCAGAAACGACGATGGTACATTCAAAGCGTATCCGTTCTACCAGGAGGTTGACATAAGGTTCGTTACGCCCATCTTGCGCCTATGTCACGATCCATACCTACTATGGATCAAGAAAGTCGAAATTGAGCACGAGTACCTGAGTAAATGCTTGGAATGGACCAGAAGGGTTAACGTTAGACTCTTTGATGCGTTCGAGAATGCTTTCAAGAGCAAATATGGCTAACAAACAGAATAGGAAGAATTGGGGTCAGGTCTTGCAATCAAACATTTTGCGGCGCGGGGCGGGCCTGTCTGACGGTTTGTCGTTCGGCTCTCCCCTCTCGCCGCTCGTCCCTTCGATGAGTCTGATCTGAAACGAGATACGCTTCACGAACGACGGTCTTTTGTGGAACGCGACCTGGGTAATCCCACCGGCTTCTTGCTTGCAGCGGTTCACCGAATCGATTAGGCTAGCCCTATGGTTTTAGATCGAATCCATATCGATCCTCAGGTCTGTGGGGGGAAAGCGACGATCCGCGGTCTCCGCCTGACGGTGGATTTTGTGCTGAAGCTGCTGGGAGATGGCTATACGGCAGCTGAGATCGTGAAGGAATATCCGGAACTGATCCTTGAGGATGTCTATCAGGCGGCGAAGTACGGCGCGGCTGGCAGGTGAGCACACATCCGCTGCTTCATGAGGCTACTGGCCGATCTCCACATCGCACCTCGTACCGTTATGACTCAGCTAGCCCAGAAACTGGACAAGAAACTTGCCACCTGGCGGCCTGAGGTCGTAGCTCAAGTGGAGCAGATCGTCACCGACGTGATCGAGTTGGCCGACACCGACACACTGGACCTGCTGCCCTCCCGAGCGGTCGTGCAAGAAGTCCTCGATGCCCTCGATGAACGCCAATCCGGGTGAGATCTGGCTGGCCGATCTTGGGCTAGCAGCCAAAACCAGACCGGTCCTCATCATCCCCCATCACGACCCGAAAGCTTCCCATGCGCTTCTCACTTATGTTCCGCTCACTACCCAACACCGTGGCAGTCGCTATGAAGTCTACGCGGCCCGCGGCTGAGCCGGAGCGTTAGCTTGCCTGGCCGATCGAATCCTTCCTTGATTGACAGAGGGCTCCGTTTGGTATAATTTTTATACCGTGATGAGTTGCGAGTTTGATACCTCGAAGAGCAAGGCCAACTTTGAAAAACATGGAATTGATTTTGTGGAGGCGCAACAACTGTGGGAAGACGAGGACCGGCTCGAAATCCCCGCGAGAACAGAAGACGAACCTCGGTATGTTCTAATTGCGGCCCTCGACAGGAAACTATGGTCGGCCTTTTTTACCTATCGGAAGGGATGCATTCGGTTGATTTCAGTCCGAAGAGCCAGAAAGGAAGAGAGGGAACTGTACTATGAAAGCGAAGAATCTCGGAAAGATGTTTGATGAGAAGAAGGACATTACTTCTCATCTTGCCCTCTCGAACGCCCGCCGTCCGGGGCATGAACAAAGACGCGTGAACGTCGATTTTCCCAGTTGGATCATCGAGTCACTGGATGCTCAGGCGAGCCGCCTTGGAGTGACGAGGCAATCGGTTATCAAGCTTTGGATCGCCGAGAGATTGAAGGAAGAAGTGAAGAAGGCAAGCTAAGCACCAGCTGTAACGAACTCTGACGGGCGATGGGGATCGCTTAGCTTGGGCGTTAGGCGGCAGGTAACTCTGACGCTCTCGGCGCGCCGGAGTCTGGCGGGTGAGAACAGCGGCTTTTTCAGCATCCTGCTAGTTGAGAGACGATGTGGGGGCAATTCGCATGAACAGTGATGACCAGATTCTGAGAGCGTATGCCGCCATCACCTCGATTCGGGCTAACGTTCCGGAGCGCCACGAGGTTGAGGAGAGGTGGGTCAATGAGTTCAACGTTGCGATCGAGAAACTTGAGAAGTCACTGGGCATTGATCTGCAGGAATTCAAGGTTCCGCAAGACGCGCTCAAACGATATGTCGCTTCGTGCAACAGCCTGACAAGTGACGTGACATATCTCGAAGGTCTGTGGTGCGAGCGGGCCATTCTGATGCAGAAGCTTGACTCGGTACTTGTCTACTTCACGGGATTGCAAGACCGAGAAGACAATAAGATTGGTTTTCGACCATCTATATAGGCTCGGCCAGTAGCCATCGTTGATTTTCCAAAACACACCAAACTAAGCCGATCCTCCTTCCCCTTTCCCCTATTCCCCTAGGCTACAGGCAAGTTGGCGTTCACAACGCGCATCGAACATGTCTCCGATAATCCTTCCCGGCTCCGTGCGCCAGTCTCGCGTGGTGACTGCGCGATTTCTCGACGAAGCGTCATGAATAATGCGGGGTTAGAGTACGCCTAGGTTGGTGTTTACTGAGCGCATTGAACGATGCATCGTTCCTCCGAAATGATCCTTCCAAGCTTGCTTCCTTCTCCTCTCTGGGAATGGTGAGCGCGTAGTCCCGCGCTCCGGGAGCAAGAAAGCCACCTGGGCGAACCCCTCCTTCCCTCGCGCACCCCGCTAACGATAGGTTGACAGCCTGAAATCCAATCCGTGAGAATGCTCCCATGGCTGGAAAGATCATCATCGAGCGGCTGGAGTTTCAGGGGCGCTGCGGCGTGACCCAGGAGGAGCGCCGGCGGCCTCAGCCGTTGGCGGTAGACCTGGGACTGGATTGCCAGACAGAGCCAGCTGCGACTTCGGATGACATCCACCACACGGTCGACTATGCGCAGGTGGCAGATCGGGTTATCGAAATCGGCGCGACGCAGGATTGCGCGCTACTGGAAACCTTTGCAGAGCGGCTCCTCACCATGCTCTTTGCGGAATTTCCCATCGAACGGGCCAAGATTTGGCTGCGGAAGCTTGCGCCTCCGCTGGAGCATATGACCGGCTCAGTGGGCGTGCAACTCGAACGATCGCGTCTGGCTCACCAGGTTCAGGATGCGGGACCAACTCCGGCTCGGTTTCTGACTCAGCAACTCCACCGGTTGCCGAAAGGCAAAGCGCTCGACGTCGCGGCCGGGTCTGGACGCAACGCGCTCTATCTCGCCTCGCACGGATTTCAGGTCGATGCGATGGACCGCGATGAACAGGCCATGGCCCAGCTCGCTGCCACGGCGAAACAACGGAACCTCCCAAATCTCACGGTCCGGACGGTGGACCTCGAACGAACAACGGATGAACCGCCGGAATTTTTGAAACAGGAGTATGACGTGATCGTCGTGTTCTTCTATCTCCATCGCGCACTCTTTCCCTCGCTCATCGAATCGCTGAAGCCGAATGGGGTCTTGATCTACGAAACCTTCACCATCGACAACTACTTGCGCCATCGCCATCCGCGCCGTTGGGAATTTTGCCTCGCGCACAACGAATTGCTCCGGCTCACGTCCACTCTCCGCGTGCTGTCGTACGACGAAGGCGAACATGACGGCAGCCATGGACCAGGGTCTGTCTTCACCGCGCGACTCGTCGCCCAACAAGCGGGCCCCAGCAGCCTGCCGCACGAGTCGTCATGAGTCGCATCGATCTCCATCTCCATACGACCCACTCCGATGGAAGCCTCTCGCCGACCGAGGTGCTACGACTCGCCCACAAGGCAGGGGTCACTGCGCTGGCCATTACGGACCACGACATTGTGTCCGGCATTCCCGAAGCCATCGCCGCCGGGGCTGAGCTCGGAATTGAAATCATTCCCGGCGTGGAAATCAGCTCCCGCGTTGGCAATAGTGAGCTCCATATCCTTGGCTATTGCCTACAGTGGCAAGACCCGGAGCTGAATCAACGCTTGGCCACCTTGCGCGAGAGTCGGCATAGCCGCAACCCACAGATCATCGAACGGCTGCGTTCCTTGGGGCTGGACGTGACCTATGAAGAAGTGCGGGCTCTGGCCGGTACGGATTCGATCGGTCGACCGCATATTGCGCGGCTTTTGATGGACAAAAAGTATGTCACGTCTGCCAAAGACGCCTTTGACCGGTATCTGGCAGACGGACGCCCGGCCTATGTGGCGCGTGAGCTGCCCCCGCCGGAAGATGCCATTGCCTGGATCAGAGCCGCGGGCGGCGTGGCAGTGTTGGCCCATCCAACCTGGGCCAAGGTCTCTGGTGAAGGGCTGAACACACTCCTGACGACATTGAAAGCCGAGGGTCTCGGCGGCATCGAAGTCCACTACAGTACGCACACGAAGCGACAGACGACGGAGTACCTCGACCTGGCCAAGCGACTGAACTTGCTGGTGACCGGTGGAAGCGATTTCCACGGCATCACTAAGCCGGACATCGAAGTTGGTACGGGCCGGGGTGATTTGAAAGTTCCCGAGAGGCTGCTTGAGCCGCTCAAGAAAGCCGCCCTCCTCGTTTGAGGTTTATCTGGTTCATCTGGTCTGTCTCGTTTATTTGGTTTGTTTGGTTTGTCTTGTTTATTTGGTTGAATGGAACTAACCAGATTAACCAAAGCAACCAGATAAACAAAACAAACCAGAACAACCAGTCGGTTTTCACGTTTCACGGGTGTCGAGAGCACCCTGCTCATTTCTCCCTATTCGTTGACTCTCCCATCCCATCCGCTACACTTTAAGACGTTCACGGACATCCTCAAAGATTCCTATGTCGAAATCCTGGACTTGGATCGCTCCCTATACCTTTGCCATCTTGGCTGTGCTCCTGGCCGGCCCCTTGCTGAGCAGCCTGGTATTGGTCCAATCTGTCTCGGTCCCGTATCTGCAGCTGAGTGGACCTCACGCCATTCGATTGGGTGCAAACCTTCTCGCGCTCGCCATCCTCTGGGTCCTCGCCTTCACTGCCTCTCAGCACATCCCAGACAACGGCCGAGGATCAAACTTTCTCCGCAACCTCGTCCTTCCGTTTACGACCCTCGTCATCATCCTCTTCGCCAACAAAGCGTTCAGGACCGTGGGCCTGCCACTGATCGAACAGATGGGCCCTTCTCGATTCGCCTTGGGCTATGCAATAGGCCTCGTCGGTTCCGGTCTCTGGCTCACGGCAGCCTGGGTCTTTAACCGGAGTTCGCTACGCGAAGCCTTCGCTCCCTCCAGCCAGACGCGCCGCCAACGGGCGCGGGCGCTCTCCGAAGATGAGGACACGGGACAAGAAGAAGAGACAGAGGCTCCTTCAGAACCAACAAGTACAGCCGCCACGTTAGCGATCAATAGCTATACACCAGGCATGCTTGGGCGCTACAGGGTGTTGAAAGAACTCGGACGCGGCGCGATGGGTCTGGTCTACCTGGGAAAAGATCCAACGATCCAGCGTTTCGTAGCCATCAAGACCATGCGACTCGACCAAGTCGATAGCGACGACAAGCTGCAAGATGTCAAGGCAAGGTTTTTCCGCGAAGCAGAATCCACCGGGCGTCTCTCCCACCCCAACATCGTGACCATCTATGATGCAGGAGAAGAGAACGATTTAGGGTACATCGCGATGGAACTCATCGAGGGAACCCCCTTGAAACAGTGGGCACGGAAACCCAACTTGATGCCGGTCAGCGAGGTTCTCCTGACTGTGGCCACCGTCGCGGACGCCCTGGACTATGCCCATCAGCAAGGCGTCGTCCATCGTGACATCAAGCCGGCCAACATCATGCTCACGAAGGATCGCGTTGTCAAAGTCATGGATTTCGGTATTGCGAAGATGGCCTCTAGCAGCAAGACACAAACTAACATTGTGATGGGCACACCAACGTACATGTCTCCGGAACAGATCGCAGGCAAGAAAGTGGACGGTCGGTCGGACATCTTTTCCCTCGGCGTCGTGCTGTTCGAACTCCTCACGGGACAGCTGCCGTTCACGGCCGACAACTTGTCGGCCGTGCTGTTCAGCATCGCCCATCATCCGCATCCCGCCATTCAGACCTTGAGGCCGGATCTTCCCCTAATGGTGCAGGAGATCGTGGATCGCGCGTTACAGAAAGAGTTGCCTCACCGCTATCGTCGCGCAGAAGAATTCGCGAGCGAGCTCCGTGCCTGTCTGCAGAGTCTCGCGGCCTGAGGGAGGTGACGTCTGGCCCTCGAACGATTGCATAGCGCCAAATCCGATACCGGCCTCAAACGACCGCACAACGAAGATCGCTTTGTGGTCGACCCTCCGCTCGGGCTCTATGTCGTCTGTGACGGCATGGGCGGCGGCAATGCCGGCGAGATTGCCAGCGCCCTCGCAGTCGAGTCGATTCACGCGCATCTGGCCGAGGCAGCCCGGCACGCAGACCTGCCGCTGATCGGCCCCTGCGATGCCACGGTGTCTGCACCAGCTAATCGTCTCGCCAGCGCGATTCGTGCAGCAAACGATGCCGTTCATCGCGAATCATGGAGCAGGCCTGAGTATGCCGGGATGGGGACCACCGTGGTGGCCGCACTACTCTTTGAGGAGATACTCGCCATCGCTCATGTCGGAGACAGCCGAATCTACCTCATTCGAGAGGGGACCATCCAAGCCCTCACTACCGACCATTCCTGGGTCGCCGAACAGATCTTCACGGGGATTATGACGGAAACAGAGGCCGAACACTCCCCTCGCAGGAACATCGTGACGAGAGCTATCGGCGTCGAGAGCAACGTCGACGTGGAACTGACGGAGGTTCCAGTCAAGGGCGGAGACGTGCTGTTATTATGCTCGGACGGGCTCACCCGTGGTGTCCGCTCGAGCGACATTCTTCACATCCTCAGTGGATCAGACGACCTCCCCATCATGTCCGATCGCCTCATCGCAATGGCGAATGAAGCCGGTGGCGACGACAACACGACCGTGGTCATCGTGGCCCTGCGGGATGAACTCCAAGCCGGACTGTGGGAACGGCTAAAAAAACGGTTCGTCGCGTAAAGAATCACAGGGACCTCGCATAGGAGAGGACACCATGCCGGAGACTTTGCCACAATCACCCAAACTACTCGTTAAACTTCATGGGAAAGGCTCGCGGAATATCGACCTGACTCTTGAGACATTGACGATCGGTCGAAAGGCCGACAACACCCTTGTGATCGAAGATCCCGCCGTCTCGGGGCATCATGCGCAGATCTTAAAGGTTCAGGCCGTCTTCTTTCTTGAAGATCTGAAGAGCACCAATGGCACTGCCATCAATGGCCGGCCAATCACGCGCCAGCAACTTCGTGACGCAGACGTGATCACCATCGGCCAACACCGGCTCATTTTCCAGGAGAATGCGACGGACAGTACGGCAGCGCCGGTCCCATTTGTCGATCTGGATCGAACCACGGTGCTCAGAGGAACAGACCGTACACCCGACAGACCAACTCTCACCGCCAAGATCCTGATTGTTGCTGGGAAAACAGATCGGCTGGAATACACACTCACCAAACAGGTAAATCTCATTGGGTCACAAGACGGAGCGACCATTCGGTTGACCGGCTGGTTTGCCCAAAAATCTGCGGCGACGATCGCCCGACGAAGCCACAGCTACTCCATCAGCCCTTCTCAGGGTGCGAAGTCTCTGCGAGTCAACGGCACGGAGGTTGTGGGACAACAGGACCTAAAGGATGGGGACCAGATCGAGGTAGCGGGCGTGAAGCTGACGTTCTATCTGCTCTCCGGAAAGAAGTAGGTTGCGGAAAAACTATTCTGACACGCCGGAACTTCGATGGTCCGGACGTGTAGCGCAACAGGAGAACATTCCAGCAGGATGCTCAAAAAGACCGTCCAGCAAGGCCGCAGCGAGTGAAGGGCCGAGGAGGTACATACCGCACTTCGTGTGGGCCGTTCGCCCATGCAATGGGTCTTGGTGAACGCAAAATCCCCTACAGCGCTTCCGACCTCCGAGAAGCCTCTCCTCAACGTTGAGGGTCTGAACGATGCGAGAACGCTGCTGGCAGACTTTTCAGCATTCTGCTAGAACGCCGCTCGCTAACGCCCATAGGACTATTTAATGAAGAACGTGTCCTTCGGAAGGGTCTGATAGCATCGGTCGGAGACCTCCTGCGCATGCGATTGTAGACACTGGAGGATCTGCCCGCTCCCAGGTTTGACTGCTCTGCAGAACTGTTTGGCATCATCGTCGCACGCCGCCATCAACCGACTTCGATCTTCCTTCCATTTCACGAACCGCTCGTGCAATTGGCGTTGACAAAGAGGAGGAAGTTGTTTGGCGCGCTGTTGCAGACAGCGCGTACGGCCTGAACCGTCCGGAGAGTCGGGGCACAATTGTTCTATGTCCGCTTCGCACTTCAACCTGGTAGCTTGCAGCGAAGGAGGATCCAACTGTGTCACAACTGGAGCTTCAACACTTGAGTCGCGGGATCGATCATCGCCAGGCCGCATCACGGCTGCCTCTGAAGGCAGCGGAGGAGAGGTAGGAATGGTTAAGTCCAGCGTAGGTGGCGCAGACAGGGAAGGCAAAGGCCCTGCCGCCTGACGAGCCTCAGCAGGCAACGCAGACGAAGACAACTCTACTTGTGACGGAAAATTGGTGGCCACTGTTACCCACACAAGCCCAAGGCCAAGGATGGTGATTATGCCGGCAATGGTACCGCTTGAAGACTGCTGCTGAGCCATGATTGCCCCCTATCTGACCAGACCCAGCATAGGATAAGCCCTCAAAAAAATCGATAAATTGTCCTGTTTCTACCAGAAGCATGCCCGACATTGCGGTTCTTCACGAAGCAAAGAAGGCGCCGGAAGATGCGCGACCGCTGGCTCTGAAAACCGGAGGCCTGCTCGCTGGAATCAGCTGAGGGGTTTCGAGGCTGAAAACAAAACTGCTGCCTATGCTTCGTTCGACGCAGTAGAACGGTCAATGTCGGACAGGTCCTTGCCCTCATTATTCATGACGCCTAGTCGCGTAGTCACGGAGTTACGTGGCGAGACGGGCGCGCGGAGCCCAAGGGAGTGCTCCGCACCATCAACATGGTGACGCGCCGAAAGGAAGCAGGACGATGATTAGTTGTCGGGTGTTTCGACGATGTGATTCTCGAACCTGGTGCAGCCCTCGGCGAGCAGCCGATTGGTGAGCATTTCTCCAGGCCATTCGATGGGCAAATCGGCCGTGAAGATCCAC
>SPAX01000137.1 GCA_005239475.1 Nitrospira sp.
GATGTTTGAGATAGATCGGTTCGCCAGGTTTACGCGTCATGTCCAACGAGCCCTATCAGATATTTCCTCCACGCTCTCTACCTTCTCCCCTGAGGGCGGGCTAGGGTCTTCCGATTCTCCCACTTTGTCCTAAGGGGAGCAGCCAGCCAATCCTTCACTGCGCGCATCGAGCGACCACTGCTTCATCGTGGGCGCTCTGCGAGCAAGAAGGGCACCTGGCCGCTCCTCCCTATCTTTATTTCACGAGGAACGTCTTTGAGCTTTCTCCCGAGGCGGTAGTGACGGTGAGGAGGACCAGGCCCTTCTTTCCGCCGCTTGGTACGGTCGTCGCAATGCTGTCGTTCGTTTGTTGAAATTGAGATGGGTGTCCCGGGCCGAAGGAGACGCCTCGTAAACAGGCTGCCTTGCCGAAGTTGGTTCCTGTGATGGTGACACGGTCTCCGGCCTTCCCTTCGTCGGGCGTGAGCTTATCGAGCTTGGGCGCTTCACCGAAACAGGAGGGAGCTTTCCCCGCAGTCTCTGCCGAGGCGAATTTCGGAGCGGCCGCTGTTGGGGCGAGCGCGTTTGTCCGTACCCGTGCCGGTTTATTCGCCTTTTTCGCCTGCTTGACTGGTTCAGCGGCCCAGGTGCCGGCCGGGCTAATCGCTGCCAGGAAGATGACCAGCACGCCGATTGCGACCGTGATGCTAGGAGCCTGTCCGACATTGCTGTTCGTGACGAGGCGAAGAAGGGGCGGGCAGATGCGCGGCCACAGGCCTCGAAAAACTGGAGGCGTATTCGCTGGAATACGTTGAGGCTTTTTCGTGGCCGAGAACAAAGTAGATGCCTGACCATCGTTCGCCGCAGTAGAGCGGTCAATGTCGGACAGGGTCCTAAAACCTGTTGCTACATACATAACCGGCCTCCGATCTCTTTGCAGCGCACATAGATGTCTCATTGATTACCGGTCTTGAAGCCGGTTAAATCAATCTTCGATCGTCGAGATATCGCCAACGTCTTGTCCGAGCTCTTTCGCTTTGAGCACCCGCCGCATGATTTTGCCGGACCGGGTTTTGGGGAGTGAGAGCACGATGTCGATTTCAGACGGCACGGCGATTTTCCCCAGCTCCTTCAACACTTGATCCTTGATCGACTGGATCAGTGCCGGGCTTTCGATTGCCCCCTGCTTCAAAATGACGAAGGCCTTGATGGACTCTCCGACGAGCTTGTGTGGTTTGCCGATCACCGCAGCTTCGGCCACGGCGTGGTGACTGACCAGCGCGCTTTCCACTTCGGCGGTGCCGAGCCGGTTGCCGGCCACTTTGATCACGTCATCGGCACGGCCCATGAACCACATGTAGCCGTCTTGATCTTTGTGGCAGATGTCGCCGGCGGTGTAGCAGTTCGGGATTTGGTTCCAATAGGTCTTGTAGCGTTCCGGATCTTTGTAGATGGTTCGCATCATCGAGGGCCAGGGCTTTCTGATGACGGCAAGGCCACCGGTGTTGGCGGGGAGACTGTTGCCTTCGCTGTCCACGACGTCGGCTTCGATGCCGAGGAAGGGCCTGGTCGCGGAGCCGGGCTTCAAGGGGACCGTCGGCAGGGGGGTAATCAGGATGGACCCGGTTTCGGTCTGCCACCAGGTATCCATGATTGGTTTGTCCCCGCCGGTCGCGCGATGGAACCATTCCCAGGCTTCCGGATTGATCGGTTCGCCCACGCTGCCGAGGATGCGGAGACTGGAGAGATCGTATTTCTTGGGCCAGTCTTCTCCGTAGCGCATGAGCAGGCGGATGGCGGTGGGGGTCGTATAGAAAATCGAGACGCCGTAGCGTTCGATTAAATCCCACCAGCGGCCCGGGTTCGGATAGTCCGGCTTGCCTTCAGCTGTCAGAATCGTGGCGCCGTTGAGGAGGGGACCATACACAATATAGCTGTGGCCGGTGACCCAGCCAGGGTCGGCGACACAGAAGTAGACATCGTCCTCTTTGAGATCGAAGACGTATTTCGTGGTGATGTAGGTCCCGACCATGTAGCCGCCGTGGACGTGGACCACGCCTTTGGGTTTGCCGGTGGTGCCGGACGTATAGAGGATGTACAGCGGATGTTCTGCATCCAGCTGCTCGGCCTCGCAAACCGCCTTCTCGTCCTTCAGCCAGTCGTGCCAATCGATTTCCTTCGGCTCGGACAATGCGACTCCCGGAATCTGCCGGCGCAGGACCACAACACGCTCGACGGTCGGGGAGTTGGCGACGGCTTCGTCGACTACCGTCTTGAGGTTGAGGACCTTGCCCCGGTCAAACCCGACGTCGGCCGTAATGACCAGTTTGGCTTCAGCGTCTTGAATGCGGTTCGCGAGGGCCGGGGCGCTGAAGCCTGAATAGACCACACTATGAATAGCCCCGATACGGGCGCAGGCGAGCATGGCGACGATCTGTTCGGGAACTTTCGGAAGGTAGATCGTGACCCGGTCTCCCTTCTTGATCCCAAGTTTCTTGAGCGCATTCGCGCAACGGTTGACCTGCCGAAAGAGCTCGCCATAGGTGATGACCCGTTCTTGGTCGTTCTCGCCGACCCAGATGACCGCCACCTTATTCTTGCGCCAGGTTTTGACATGACGGTCCAGACAGTTATAGGCAATGTTGCAGGTGGCACCGACGAACCACTTGGCCCAGGGATAATTCCATTCCAGGACCTTGGTCCAGGGGGAGAACCACTCAAGCTCCTTGGCAACGTCGCTCCAGAAGCCCTCCGGGTCGGCAATCGACTTCTTATAGGCGCTCTCGTAGTCCTGAATATAGGCAGCGGCCTTCGTCTGAGCAGTCGGCTGATACACACGGCTTTCCTTGAGGAGGGTATCGATTTTCTCTGCCATGGTGCGGTGACTCCTTCAGGTCGAGGTGCGAAGCAAACCCTCGTCATTATGCTGGAGAGGCTAGGGGGAACTCAACCATACCTCGGAGCCTGGCAAGGGGCGAGGGGCACGAGGCGAGAGGGAAGACATTCTTTCTGATCACCCCCTAGCCTCTGGCCCCGTGCCTC
>SPAX01000138.1 GCA_005239475.1 Nitrospira sp.
AGAGAGCCTCCCGGCCCTGGCCCGCCCTCTTACACCGGCCACTTCTCTTCATTCCACGCCATCTCCCAGAACATCCACTCATACCGTGAGCTGATGACGAACGATTCTTCCATCCGCCGCTTTTCTTCCTTGCCCGCCGTCTTGGCCCACTGGTCCACTTTCTTGCGCATCCAGCGCTGCACCTTGGCGAATTCGGGAGATGCGTAGAGCATGAGCCAGTCCCGATACGGATGATTCATCTTCGGCGGGCCGTATTTCAAGAGATGCTGGCCGATGACGCAATAGATCCAAGCGCAGGGAAGGGCGACGACGGTGATCTCCGCTGCCGAGCCTGTATGGGCGACGGTGAGCATGTGCCTGGTGTAGGCGTAGTTCGTCGGCGCCATGGGTACGGCCGTCATCTGTTTGGCGCTCATCTTCCACCTTGACCCGTACCCTTCGTGGAGGCTGCGTTCGACGACAATGGTTTCCTCGGCGAGCTTCGTCAGACGCAGGGCTGATTCTGAATCCGGCGCTCTCAGCGCTCCGGCAGAAAACACACGGGCGAGGTCGCCGAGAAATCTGGCGTCTTGCAGGATGTAGTACTTGAATTTGCGCTCCGGCAAGGTCCCATTGCCCAACGCCACGACGAACGGATGGGTGAGCTGCACGTTCCACATCGGTTGGGCCAGCTTACGCAGATGGTCGGAAAACGACATCGTGTCCTCTGTGAGATCGAAGGTGGTGATTGTTTCCTTCTTGCGAGAGACGTTTCACGCCTCACGCTTCACGATCCTTGCGTCATCTGGGGCCAGGGCCTCGGTAAACGGTTGATGCCGTCGAGCGCGGCGACTTTATAGCATTCCGCCAGGGTCGGGTAGTTGAAGACTGTGTCGATGAAGTAGTCGATCTTTCCCCGGTAAGCCATGACGGCCTGGCCTATGTGAATGAGCTCCGTGGCCCCTTCTCCGATGGCATGGACGCCCAGGAGCGCGCGGGTGTGGCGATGAAACAGCAGCTTCACCATGCCGGTTTCGTCGCCGATGAGCTGTCCGCGGGCGATTTCCCGATAGTGTGCGATGCCGGAGGCATAGGGAATTCCTGCCTTGGCCAGATCTTCCTCATTCCGCCCCACCATGGAGATTTCCGGAATGGCATAGATGCCGTAGGGTAGGAGGTCCGTGTCGGTGTGGTCAGGATGGCCAAAGGCATGGCAGGCGGCATGGCGCCCTTGCTGCATGGATGTGGAGGCCAAGGCGGGAAAGCCGATGACGTCGCCGGCGGCGTAGATATGGGGGATTGATGTTTGGAAATGGTCGTTCACGATCACGCGGCCTCGCGAATCCGGCGTGAGGCCGACGGCCTCCAGGTTCAAGTGCTTCGTTGCGCCGATGCGGCCGATGGCATACATGAGCATCGTGGTGGTGATCGGTGGCCGGTGCGTCAGCGAAACTGTGATCTGTCCATCGGACTCTTTCCGGATCGCGACCACTTCTTCTTCATGGCAGAGCGTGACGCCGATGTCTGTCATCTGCCGTTGCAGAGCGCCGATGATCTGGGCGTCGACAAATTCCAGTAAGCGCGGCCGCTTGTCGATCAGAATGACCGGCACGCCCATCGTGGCTAAGATCGACGCGTACTCTGTGCCGATCACGCCACCGCCGACAATGACCATCGATGTCGGAAGGTGTTTGAGTGTGAGGAAGCCGTCGGTATCGATGATGGTGTTGTCGTCGAAGGGAATCTCAGCCGGCCGAGAGGGTTCGGTCCCGACGGCGATGACGATCACGTGCGCATGATGTTCAGTCGACGTGCCGGCATGTTGAATGAGGAGCCGGTGAGGATCGACGAAGCGGGCCTCTCCGTAGATCAGATCGATGCGGTTGCGCGCCATCTGGTTCTGCACGATCTCAATTTCGTTCTTGATGATGTGGTTGGTGCGAAACGCGAGATCTTCGATCGTGATCGTCTTTTTCAGGCGATATTCGGCTCCGTACAGGGTGCGTTGGCGGAACCCCGAGAGATACAGGACCGCTTCACGGAGGGATTTGCTGGGGATGGTGCCGGTGTTGGTACAGACGCCGCCGACGACTTCTTTGCGCTCGATGATGCCGACTTTTTTCCCGAGCTTGGCGGCCTGGACCGCAGCCTTCTGGCCGGCGGGCCCGGTTCCTATGACGAGAAGATCGTATTGAGCCATCAGGTTTCTTGCCTATTAAGGCTGAGGTGAAGGTTCCGACAGAACAGTTCGAGGTTCCGAGTTCGAAGTTCTAGAACCTCGAACGCAGAACCTCGAACATCTTGGCTTTAGCCTCAACCTCGACCTTGCCTCTGTCAGCTTGCAGTGATCAATGACTTGGCCACGGCGAAGGCCTCATCCAGGTCCGGCAGCTGGGTCAGTTCGGGAGTGATTTGCAGATACCGCACGGTATAGTGGGCGTCGACGACCATGACGGTACGCGCCAGGATGTGGGGGGCCTTGAGGAAGAGTCCGTAGGTCTTCCCGAATTCGGCGTCCCGATAGTCCGAGAGGAATGTCACGTTGGTGATATGGGCTTCTCCCGCGAAGCGTTTCTGTGCAAAGGGGGTGTCGACGCTCACGGTCACCAATTCGACCATCTTGTCGAGGCCCTTATTCCTCTCGCTCAGATAATGGGTCTGCTGTTCGCACACGGGGGTGTCGAGCGACGGCACGACGCTGATGATCCGGACCTTGCCCTTGCCCTTTGTGTCGGTGATGGTGACCAGCGACAGGTCCGCCTGTGTCAGATTCGCCTCCCGCAGGGGGTCGCCGACTTTAATGCCGGTTCCCGAGAGGGCCAGGGGACTTCCCTTGTAGAGGACCGTATGGCCCTCGCCCGCCACGGTGCTGCCGTCAGCGACGGTGATGTTCTTGTAAAGAAAGGCGGAGCCGTTGTAGTTGCCCATGCTTCCGCATCCGGTGAGCCCGAGCGTCATGCAGACGGTGGCCCCAATGATCAGTCGATGTGCTGCCCTCATAATGCCCTCCTTGGTGAAGTAAC
>SPAX01000139.1 GCA_005239475.1 Nitrospira sp.
GGACAGAGGCGATCATCGGCAAGCAGCCCCGGGCCGGCACACCCCTTCTCCTGGGCCTTCCTGAGGGTGGCTCACGAAAGTTCATCGTCAATACCGTGCCGATTATGGACGATGCGTCCACAGTGAGAGGGGCCCTGGTCTCCTTCCACGATGTCACCGAACTCGATCGAGCGAATTCTTCCATCCGGGAGGCGAACAGCGAGTTGGAGTTGTCCCGCTTCCAAATCCTGGAAAAGAACCAGGAACTCGAAACGACGAATACGAGCCTCCATGTCGAGATGAACGAACGGAAAAAGGCTCAGGCAGAGAGAGAAGAGCTGCATCAGCAGCTCGTGCAGGCGTCGCGCCAAGCCGGTATGGCGGATGTGGCGTCGAGCGTGCTGCATAACGTCGGCAATGTACTCACTAGCATTAACGTGTCGACGGATATTTTGCTGAAGACCCTCAAGAAGCCGATGGTGGGGGACGTCTGCCGAATTGCTTCGATGTTTCATGAGCATCAGGACAATTTAGAGGCATTTCTGACACAAGATGCTAAGGGCAAGCAGATTCCCTCATATTTAGGCATGGTTGCCGAGTCCCTGAGTGGGAGTCACCAGACCATCCAGGGCGAACTCGACTCCCTCGTGAAAAAAGTCGACCATATCAAGCGAGTGATCATGTCGCAGCAGGATATCGCCCACGCGGGGGAGATCCGTGAGGCGACGGTAGTCGAGGACCTGATGGAGCAAGCCTTGTTGATGGGGATGCCCGAGCCGGGGGAGTACGGGATCCGAGTTGTGCGGGAGTATGCCCCTGTTCCGACAATCATGACGGATCGACATCATGTCCTCCAGATTCTGGTAAATGTGATCACCAATGCCAAGAATGCCATGGTCGAATATCCGGCGAACTCGCATTGCCTCACGGTCCGAATCCTAGTGCCTGCCGACCGCATAGGATCCGTGCGACTTGAGGTGACCGATACCGGTGGCGGCATTAAAGCTGAAAACCTCCCACGTTTGTTTGCTCAGGGTTTTACGACAAGAAAGGCCGGACATGGCATTGGTCTTCACAGTGCCGCCATCTCCGCCAAGAATCTTGGGGGAGTCTTACAAGGCCAGAGTGCGGGAGAAGGACGCGGCGCCACCTTCATGCTCGATCTCCCCTTGACTGTGGTGGAGGATGCCGCATGAAGGACGACAAGACGACTGACAATCGACGAATTCTGGTGATCGACGACAGCCTGTCCATCCACGAGGACTTTCGTAAGATCTTGGTGCCGTCGAAAGATTCTGGCGCGCTCGATCAGGCGCGGGTGGCTTTGTTCGGAGAGACGCCGAGTCTTCCGCCACAGGAGCACTACGAGCTCGAGTTCGCGGATCAGGGGCGAGAGGGGGTCGGTATGGTCCAGAGTGCTCAGCAGGAGGGCCGCCCCTTTGCGATGGCCTTCGTGGACATGCGTATGCCGCCGGGATGGGATGGCCTCGAAACGATCGAGCATCTGTGGTATGTCGCTCCTGACCTCGAGATCGTGATCTGCAGCGCCTATTCCGATCATCCATGGGAAGACGTGAGTCGCCGAATCGGGAACACCGATAAACTCCTCATCCTGATGAAACCCTTCAACAGCATTGAGGTTGTCCAACTGGCAAATTCGCTCACGAAGAAATGGAACCTGACGCGTTCGGTCAAGCTGCAGATTGAAAGCCTTGCCTCCTGTGTGAGCCTACGAGAGGCCGAATTGTGCGAAGCGAACGGCCGCCTTCAAGAAAACATCGCCAGGAGAATTGCGGAGACGGTGAAGGGTCAGCCTCAGGACGCTGCCGCGGCAGCATTCCGCCAGAAAGAAGAGTTTTTGGCGATCATGAGCCATGAAATCCTCACGCCCATCAATGAATTGGTCGGCAAGGTGAGTCTGTTGTTCGACAGCCCGCTCAATCCTGGGCAGCGAGAACATGCGACGACCATACAGAGATGCGCGCAGGATCTCCTGGCCCTCCACAACGACATGCACGAGTTCATGGCTGGTCGGAAAAAAGAAGCTCGGGCGGAAGGTCGTCAATGACGACGGCTATCCTATCGGTGTGGACAGAAGGAAATGGATGACCTTGGATACCAATAATCAAAACCTTCGGATCCTGGTGATCGACGACAACCAGGCTATCCACGAGGACTTTCGAAAAATCCTACAAGCGAAAGACGGGGAGGAGAGTTTCGATCAAGCACGGGCTGCGTTGTTCGGTGATTCCTCGCCCTTGCGGGCGCTCGAACGGTTCGAACTGGACTGTGCCGATCAGGGGCAAGCCGCTCTCACCTTGGTGCAGCTGGCACGGAATGAAGGCCGGCCTTATGCGGTGGCGTTTGTTGATATGAGGATGCCGCCAGGATGGGACGGCCTGGAAACCATCGAACATCTCTGGAAGGAGGACGCAGGGCTTCAGGTGGTCATCTGTACAGCTTACTCCGACCAGCCGTGGAGCGAAATCAAAGAACGTGTCGGCCAAAACGACAAATTGTTGATCCTCCAGAAACCGTTTAACGGCATTGAAGTGTTGCAGCTTGCCACCGCACTCTGTCGAAAATGGGATCTTGCACATGAGGTGGCAGGACAACTGGATAAATTGAGCAGACAGGTCGACGAACGGACGACAGAGCTCCAGTGTGCGAACGAGCAACTTACGCAAACCAATATGGCCTTGGTGCGAACCGTGGCGGATCTTGAGGCGGCTCAAGCGAAAATTTTGCGACAAAACATCGAACTGGAGCGTCTCGCGTCGCGAGATCCCCTCACCGGATGCTTCAACCGCCGTGCCTTCTACGCGCAATTTGAGAAGATTTTTACCGAGAGTCGCGAATATGACACCGAACTGTGCTGCCTGATGGTGGACATAGACCACTTTAAACGCATTAATGACCAATTTGGACATGCGGTGGGGGATCAAGCCATCCAAGCGGTAGCCAGCGGCCTGAGCGCCGGGCTGCGATTGACGGACGCCGTCGGCCGCTATGGGGGAGAGGAATTCTGTTTGATGTTTCCGCGCACCTCACTGACAGAAGCCTCGAATCTGGCGGAACGTCTTCGGGTTCGTGTCGAAACAGAGGCTGGGGACAGGGTTCGAGCGGCATCCCGCCTGGTGATCACAGTGAGTTGTGGCGTGTCATCTACGGCGTTTGGAGCGCGGACGCCTTTGGAGCTGATCGATCAAGCGGACAAGGCTCTCTATGCCGCCAAGGAAGGTGGGCGGAATTGTGTCATGGTCCTTGATCCGATTATCGCCGGGGTGAACGCTTCCGATCAGTTTGAGCCGCAAGTCAGGCGGATCACTCCACGTGTGTCGCGCCCACCGGCTTCCAGGTAAAGGAGTCTTGCCTTGTTGTCGATGTGAGGCGGTAAGGCCCGATCGGTCCCGCCAACGACCGCCATATTTCTTGTCGGACACATCCAGCCAGATTCGACGATCTCGAAATCGTGTGTTCCTTGTCCGCAATGCCGAGGTCTGCCTTCCCGACATAACAATGTGGTTATAGGCTCTGAGAGGAGAGCGGGATTGTCTGCTAAGTGCGCTGACCAAGTTTCGGTTTTCAGTCGAGTGTGATCGGGGGTGGAACTATGCCGAAGTCACTGCTGAAGGCGTTCCATAGAAGAGACCAATTTCAGAACGATTGAATCCGTAGTCGTGCCGGGTCTCTATCTAGCTGGCTCGCTGGCCGGATCGGTGGTTTCAAATTTCAATAGGCCTGGGCGACGGGATTGCTCGCCGGTCGAGCGGAGTCCGCAAGTCTCCGTGCAGACGGCGAGGTTTGCCGCTGATTATCTCGTTTCTCTCACCGCGGCTTCCGTACGGAACCTTCGTTTTCTTGACAGATAGGGGGAGATCATCTATCCGTGGACAAGAGAGGACCTGGCTTGTCGGCACGTCCAAGCATGGGAACTAGCAAGATGCTGAGAAAGTCCGCCAGCCTGTCTTGTTCATTTGGTCTGTTCGGTCTGTCTGGTCTATTTGGTTGAACCAGACCAACTCATGAACTAAACCAACCAGATAGACCGGATGAACCAGGCAAACCAACAGAGTTTTTCCGCAGCCTGCTAGAAGGAGCAGATGACATGAGCCGGATCCTGAGCTGTCCGCGGTGCCGGAAGGACGGCCTCTTGCGGTCGCACCCGCAATCGCCACGCGAGCACCTCGCCTCCTTCCTCTTCGTGGCGCCATTTCGCTGCCCATCGTGCAGTCACCGCTTTCTGGCATCCCGTCTTTGGCTGGATGATCCCACGCATCCGATCGATCGCCGTGAACACCTCCGGATTCCCGTGCGGCTCTTTCTCTCATTCTCCGGGGGCAAGGTTCGGGGTGAGGGAACGGTGCTCGATCTCTCGATGGGCGGCTGTATCATCAAGAGCGAGACCCAGGTCCATACGGACGACATCTTCTATCTGGAATTGTCGCTTGGTGAAGGCGAGCTCCCTCTTGAAGTGGCCGCGATGGTCCGTTCTGTGAGTGCTCGCGGCATCGCCTTCAAGTTCCTTCGAGCCGCCCAAGAGAACAAACGCCTGCTTTCTTTCATCCAAGCTCAGGCACTGGATCAGCCGGACAAATCCTCAGGTAAAGTCGGTGTCGCTGCCTGAGCAGCCAGGCGAATCCATTCCCCCGCCGTTCGTGAAGCGTCGCTCGTATCTCGTCGTTCGTCCGTTCGGTGGGTCTGATCTGAAACGAGATATGAAATACGCTTCACGAGATACGGTGATCTTCGAGATACGTTTCACGCTTCACGGTCTGTGGCGTTGGCGGGCTAGGTCGGAGTTTCCCAGGCAGAATGAAGTGGATGGTTATTGATCAGGTCCTCGTGCGCAGTGAGGTCATAGGGTTCAATGGTGAGGTCCTTCTCATCGAGCGGCTCTGGGCAGGCAGGGGAACAGAGATATGTACGATACGATTCAGCCTTCTCCTTCGTGGCGAACCGGCAGAGCCCATATTCCGGCATCCCGGATGAGGGATACCAAAACGCCAGCTCAATTGCACTCCCCTGGTAGATGCCGAGGGTGCGGTGCGTGATCTGAAACCCGCCGGGCAAATGTGAAGAGGGTTCAAGGGACATCGGACGGCCTTGCCTCCGTATCATAATGCTTATCCTCATGATAGCATGAGCAACATCCTGCGCTATAGACCGGCTCGCGCAGGTCGAAGGAGGACCACCATGGGCAGTCGCATCTCGGTATCCGCCACCATCGCCATCGCAGTTCTGTTCGTAGGGCTCACAGGGTGTGGCTACAACGATCTCCAAGGATTAGACGAAGACAGCAAAGCCGCGTGGAGCGAAGTGGTCAATCAGTACCAGCGGCGAGCCGATCTGATCCCGAACCTGGTTGCCACTGTCAAAGGCTATGCCGCGCATGAGAAGGATACGTTCGAAGAGGTGGTGCAGGCGCGTGCGCAAGCCACGGGGATTCACGTGACGCCTGAAACGTTGAAAGATCCGGCCGCCTTCGAACAATTCCAAAAGGCGCAGGCTGGTCTCACGTCGGCGTTAAGCCGCCTCATCGCTATTGCAGAGAATTATCCTAATCTAAAAGCCGACCAGAACTTCCGTGATCTCCAGAGTCAACTCGAAGGAACAGAGAATCGCATTGCCGTCGCGCGCAAGCGCTACATCGAGAAGGTGGCGGAGTATAACAAGGGCGTTCGTTTTTTCCCCACGAACCTGACGGCGAAGTTCCTCCTCCATATGGAAGAGAAGCCGAACTTTACCGTGGCGGATGAAAAGGCTGTGGCCAAGCCGCCAGAGGTGAAGTTCAACTGAACCCAGAGTTACGATGGATGCAATCAGCATGAGCCGTGTCTGGCGAGAGCCGGCACGGCTCATGGTCTTTCTCGGGGTAATGCTCATTACGGCCTCGTCCTGGCCGCTCGATGTGCCGCCGCTCACAGGCCGCGTCGTGGACCTTGCGCACGTGCTGCCAGCGGATGTCGCCGCCTCACTCACCCGTGATCTCGAAGCCCACGAGACGAAAACCAGTAATCAAGTTGCCGTTCTAATTCTGCCGTCACTCGATGGCGAACCGCTCGAATCCTTCTCTCATCGCGTCGGTACGACTTGGAAGATTGGCCAGAAGGGGACTGACAATGGCGTGTTGCTGCTCATCGCCCTGCGCGAACGAAAAGTCCGTATCGAAGTGGGTTACGGCCTCGAAGGCACCTTGACGGACCTCCGTTCCGCCCACATCATCCGCCAGGAGATTGTGCCACGGTTTCGAAGCGGAGATCTGCCGGGCGGCATCGCCGCTGGAGTCCGGGCCATCCTCGATACTATTGAAGGCACCTACAAGGCAGACGAGGTGCCTTCGGGTCATGCTCGCTCCGGCCAGGAGCCGAACGCGTTTCAGTATGTGATTATTGGGATCGTCGTCGGGACCTTGGCCGGCATTGTGTTGAGCCATGGACTTCATGGCACCCGTGCCTTGCTTGGGAGCCTGCTCGCTTTTTTCGTCGCGCAGTTCGCGAGTGTGGGGTTGGGTCTCGCGGCAGCCGGGGTGACGGCCTTCTTGCTGTGGCTCATCCTGCAAGCGAATCGCGGCCGAGGCCAGAGTAGAGGGTGGGGAGAGGGTTTCATGACAGGACCGGGCGGCGGATTCGGCGGTGGCTCATTTGGCGGAGGTGGTGGCGGATTCAGCGGCGGCGGCGGTAACTTTGGCGGCGGCGGTGCCTCGGGAGGTTGGTAGATGAAGCCCTTTACCGACGCAGAACGTGAACGGATCAGACAAGCAGTCCAACAAGCCGAGCGAGTCACGAAGGGCGAGATTGTACCGATGATCGTCCCGGCCTCGGCGCTGTACCGCGAAGCCGGCTATCGAACGGGGCTCATGCTTGCCTTGCTCGTGCTGGCCCTCCTTCTGACGATAGAGATCTACTGGCTGCCGTGGGGGTGGCACGCCGGCAACGCCGGCGTGCTGTTGTTGGCGGTCGTCGCGGCGTATGGACTCGGGCAATGGCTTGGCAGGGTTCCGAGGGTCATCCGCCTCGTCACGTCACGCGAGCGTATGGCGCATAAAGTGACCCTGCGTGCGGAGCAGGCGTTCTACAAGCACGGGTTGCACAATACAAAAGGGCGTACGGGTATCCTGATTCTCGTTTCGTTGCTGGAGCGCCGCGTGCACATATTGGCGGACAAAAGCATCAACGATCGCGTTCCCACCGGCACATGGGACGGACTGGTCAACGGCATCCTCGACGGCATTCGAACCGGACAAGCGACCGACGCCATCTGTGCGGCGATTGCGAAGTCCGGGGCCCTCCTCGCGCAGGTCAGTCCTGCCGGTTCCGGCGACAATCCCAACGAGCTGCCGGATACGTTGATTCAGGAGCCATAATCGTCGGCTTGATAGACTGCTCGGCGTCGTTCCGCTAGAATCTCGATTCATGCCAGACCCCACGGTAGTGTCCCCAGTTCCAACGAATGCGCAGGATGAGACTCGCTCGGTGGTCAAAGCGGCCGGTTTGATCGGCGTGGCCACCTTCTCCAGTCGCATCCTCGGGTTCATCCGCGACATGGTGTTGGCGACCCTTTTTGGGGCGACGCCTGTGGCAGATGCCTTCTTCGTGGCGTATCGTGTCCCCAATTTGCTTCGTGAGTTATTTGCGGAAGGGTCGATGTCTTCCGCCTTCATTCCGGTCTTCACGGAATATCAGACGCTCAGATCGAAGCGAGACGCCTGGGAACTGGCGAGCGCAGTTTTCACGACGCTGCTCACGATCGTGACCGGTATCACGATCGTGGGAATTCTCGCCGCGTCCGGGATCGTCTGGCTCCTGGCGCCGGGGTTTCATGACGATCCATCGAAGCTGGGTATGACCACGCTGCTCACGCGGATGATGTTCCCCTATCTGATCTTTATCAGCCTGGCCGCGCTGGCGATGGGTATCCTGAATTCCATGCGCGCCTTCGCGGCTCCTGCGTTCTCGCCGGTGTTTTTTAATATTTTTATCATCGGCTGCGCGCTCTTTTTATCGCCGGTGATGTCGGAGCCGATCCTCGGTGTGGCCATCGGGGTTGTGGCGGGAGGCGCGGCGCAGTTTGTTATGCAGTTGCCCGGCTTGCGTCTGCGCGGCATGTTGTTCGGATTCCGGTTCGACCCAAGCCATCCCGGCGTGCGGCGGATCGGCGCACTGATGGTGCCGTCCCTCCTCGGTCTCTCCGTGACGCAGATCAACATTACCGTGAGCACGATCCTCGCCTCCTTCTTTGCGGGTGGGCCGACCTATCTCTTCTACGGCATGCGGTTGATTCAGTTTCCGCTCGGGATTTTTGGTGTGGCGTTGGCCACGGCCATTTTGCCGACACTCTCGGCGCAGGCCTCGCGCGGGGCGTTGGATGAATTGCGGACGACGTTGGGATTCGGCCTTCGCATGATCCTCTTTATCATACTACCGGCTATGCTGGGCTTGATCCTCTTGCGTCAGCCGATCGTCCATCTGTTCTTTGAGCACGGGACCTTTACGGCGCACGATACGGCTGAGACCGCACTGGCGGTGCTCTGTTATTCCGTCGGCCTCTGGGCCTTCGGAGGCGTCCGCATCATTGTCTCGGCCTTCTATTCACTGCAAGACACGCGCATGCCCGCCATCTCTGCGGCCATCGCCGTTGCGGCCAACCTCGTCTTCTCGCTCCTGCTGATGTCGTCTCTTGGCGCGGCCGGACTGGCCTTGGCCACAGCTCTAGCGGCGATGGTCAATGGAGGCATCTTGGTCGCCGTGCTGCACCGTCGATTGGGCGGCGTGGAGTGGCGCTCTGTGGGACGATCGTCGGTGCGGGTGCTGATCGCATCCGTGCCGTTGATTGTGGTCTGTGTGTGGGTGGCAGCGGCACAGGTCTGGACGCATCCCGGTGAATGGATCGAGAAATCTGCCATGCTCTTTGTGGCTATCGGATTGAGTGTGAGCGGTTATCTGGGCGTCCACGCCTTGCTGCGGTCAGAAGAACTCGATCTGGTATGGGGGATGCTCAGACGGAAACTGAAGCGAGGAGCGGCCTGAGGCAATGGGTAAGAGACACCCTTCATCGAAACACCCCACGCCCGACGCTTCACGCTTCACGGCCTGCGTCTTTCGCACGCCATGGGGCTGGATGGGAGTTTCCGAAACGAAGAAGGGGATCGATGCTGTTGTGTTGCCGAAGGCGTCACGTCAGGCCGTGTTGTGCGAGTTGCAAACGAGTTCAGCCGAGCTGCTGAATGATCAGGCCTCTACACGATTACGAGAGGCGCAGGCGCAACTGATCGACTATCTATCCGGAACGCGCCGGTCTTTTGATCTGTCGCTCGACCTCTCACGAGGGACGAGTTTTCAACGGAAGGTCTGGCAGACCCTTCGACGTGTCGCCTACGGAGAGCTTCGGTCCTATCAATGGGTGGCTGTCCGTGTTGGGGGTAGACAGTACGCCCGTGCCGTTGGAAATGCCGTGGGGGCGAATCCGATGCCGATCGTGATCCCTTGCCATCGGATCGTGGCGCAGGATGCGTCGCTCGGAGGATTCTCCTGCGGCTTGCCCACGAAACGAAAACTGCTCACTCTCGAAGGAACCCTGGCTGAGCTTCGACCGAGACGATCTTAGCCCACATCATTCATGAGCGCTTCTGCTACGATCGCCGATCCGCTGCTACGACGAGCCTTCAGCTGGCGGGCTGGCCCCTCGGCCCTTCACCGTGTTATGCATCGGGTCCTCACGGCTCCGCGCGCCGGTCTCGCGACGAACCGTCATAAATATTGCGGGCTAACCCATGAAGGCCGTGATTCAGCGGGTGACCAGAGCGTCGGTTCAGGTTGAGGGCAAGACCGTGGGCCAGATCGAATCCGGTCTCCTGATCTTACTGGGCGTGGCGAAAGGCGATGGAGAGTCGGATGGCCGGTATCTTGTCGAGAAGATTCGCACGCTCCGGATCTTTTCCGATGAGCAGGGGAAGATGAATCGCTCGCTGGCGGACATCGGGGGATCGGTCTTGCTGGTTTCCCAGTTCACCCTACTGGGAAGGACGGCGAATGGCCGCCGACCGAGCTTTGACGAGGCGGCTCCTTCGGACGAAGCCAAGCGTCTCTATGAAGCGGTGGCAGCCGAATTGCGGGCGCAAGGGATTTCGGTTGAAATGGGGGTCTTTGCCGCGCACATGCAGGTCGAGTTGCTGAACGACGGACCGGTGACCTTTGTGCTCGATAGCCGCGGTGCGAGCTAGCAGGCTGTTGAAAAAGCCGGTCATCTCACTCGCCCGCCCTGAGGCTGCCAAGACAGCCTCAGGGCCCGGGGACGCGCTTTTCTCCGGGCGGCGTTCTCGCATCGCTCCCAAGTACCGTGAAAGGTAAGACGTGAAAGGTGAAACGTAGGACTGCCGAGTGCTCTTGCTCCGAAACGTTTCACGTTTGACGTTTTACGTCTCACGGATCGCTGGACGGTCTTTTTGAACAGCCTGCGGGTTCTGCCAGTTCCGATATGTGCTCAAGTCTGTATCGCGAAGACCGATAGAAGGATCATAGGGCCGACGTCGGCACTTCGACCAATATCTGCTATACTAAAACCACGCGTATTCGGAATGTGTGAGAGGTGGATATGGGAACGCAAGTTCCGCCACGGCATCCGCTCCGTCAGCTATTCGGCGCCCTGACCGAGAAAAGTTTCACGGAACATCTCGGGTGGCCAGACCCTAACGTCACCGGCTACGTCTCCAACCTGCTCGTCGACTTTACCCACACCGACCAACTCTATAAAATCAGAAATCAACAAGACCAACCGGTCGAAACGGTGGTGGACCTCTTGTTTGAATCGGAAGTGTTGCTCGAAGCACAATCGATGGATCGTGAACGGGACGTGCATCAGCACATCGGTGATTTCACACTCTTCATGGCGGGACTGTTTCCGGAATATTTGCGCCGCCTCAAGACGGCCGGATTGATCTACCACAAAGATTTCCTCGTGGACTATATGAAGACGGGAAAGCGCTCCTACGGGATTGTCGCCCAAATGGCCGATGGTCCGTCACAGGAGGAACCTCCTCTGTTCCGAAAACTCTCTGACAACTTCGAGCTCTGCGTCACCGGGCTGGGGTTCGTGCGGTCCGATCTGGACCGCATGAAAGATCCGGCATACCGACAGGCTCGTGATCTTCTCCTCAATTGACCAGCTCCCGTCCTCACATTCTTGCCCACGGAGGCGCCGGTCTTCGAGGCGTGACGCCGGCGCAGGCCACGTGTCTGGCCGATGCGCTCGCGGCTGGCTACGCCATCCTTGCGCAAGGAGATCTTGCGCTGATCGCCGTTGAATGTACGATCGGTCTCCTGGAGCAATCGGGGTTGTTCAATGCAGGACGAGGCGCGAATCGCCAGCTGGATGGGGTGCAGAGGATGGACGCTGCAATCATGGAAGGGACCCATCTCAAAGCCGGAGCCGTCGCCTCGATCGAAGGGATCGTGCATCCGATTACGGCGGCCAGATTGGTCATGGAAGACACGAATCATGTCTTGCTCGTGGGACCTCCGGCCACGCGGTTTGCCCAGCACTGTCAACTTGAACAGCTACCGAAGGCGCGACCGCCTCGCCGGAGTTCCGGCACGTCTCCTCGTGCCTCAATTGCTGCATTGGAGACGCTGCGTCTCTATCGAGCGATGCTGAAATCTAAACGGACAGGGAAGGACCAGCATGGGACCGTCGGCGCTGTCGCCGTGGATCGGTTCGGGACGGTGGCAGCAGGGGCGTCAACCGGGGGCATCGATTCGATGTTGCCAGGGCGGGTTGGCGACAGCCCGCTCATCGGATGTGGAGTCTACGCAGATAATCAGAGTGGTGCTGTGTCGACGACGGGCATGGGTGAAGGCATCATCCGCCTTGTGATCGCCAAGAGCATCTGCGATCATATGGCTATGGGGAAGAGCCCTGCGGTCGCCGCTCGAGAGGTGTTGCGCCTGCTCGTGTCTAGAATCCGTGGGTCAGCTGGGGCCTTAGTCCTCTCGCCGGACGGACGATTTGCCATCAGGCATGTGACGCCCCATATGGCTGCCGGGTGGTGGAACGGGACCGGCCGGCCGACTGTTCGAGGACAATTTCCATGAAGGACGCGCTTTTTCACTTGGCCTTTCCCACGCACGATGTGGCGGCGGCGAAACGTTTCTATGTCGATGGACTTGGTTGTACGTTGGGTCGTGAATCGAGCCGCGCCGTCATGTTTGGACTCGCGGGGCATCAACTCGTGGCACATCTGACGACGGAATCCCTGCCATCGCAACAAGGTATTTACCCCCACCATTTCGGCCTGGTATTCTTGTCGAAAGACTCGTGGCGACAGTTCTTGGAGCAGGCCCAGGCGAACAGGTTGTCCTTCTATCAACAGCCGCGCGTCCGGTTCCCCGGCACCAGTATCGAGCACCACACGTTCTTTCTCGAAGATCCCTCTGGGAACCTCCTCGAGTTCAAACACTATCTCCATGAGTCGGCGATCTTAGGTGAGCGAGAGTTTCGTGAGATCGGCGATTCCTCTGAGCATCCCGCTGGGTCGTAGCCTGTAGCAGGATACCGTAAAAGTCCGACGGCATGAAGAAGGTTGAGGTTCAGGCTAAGGCTGAGATAAAGAGAGCCTGATCTTCGCTCAACCTTGACCTCGACCTCAGCCTAGTCCCAGTGTCGTTACGGTTCTGGCTGGGGGGATCCCCGATTGATCCGGTTGAGAATACGTTCGTGGCGACGAGCCAGGGCGGTCGTTTTTCGCATTGGATCGTAGCGACGTGGCGACGGCAAGATGGCCGCCAGCCACGCAGCCTCATCGTCCGTCAGGTCGCGCGAGGATTTCTTGAAGTGATGACGGGCTGCTGCCTCAGCGCCATAGACGCCCTGTCCCCACTCGGCGACGTTGAGATACAGTTCGAGAATACGCTCCTTCGTGAGATGATATTCGAGGGAGCGCGTAATCAGAGTTTCCCGCGCCTTTCGAAGCAGGGACCGTTCGGATGACAGGTAGAGGTTTTTGGCCAGCTGCTGAGTAATGGTGCTCCCCCCACGCTTGAGTTCGCCCGCTTCGAGGTTATACAGAGCCGCGTCCTTGATCCCTTCCCAGTCGAATCCTTCGTGGGTGAAGAACGACGCATCTTCCGCCGCCACGACCGCCTGGCGGAGGGAGGGGGAGATACGTGAGAGCGGCATCCACATCCAATGGCGTCCGATCGTGTGGCCTTGTGCCTCAGCCTGAGCCTGGCGCGCTTCCATCAGGGCCGTCACGGTTGGATTGGTCGCGCGTAAGACCGAGACGTCGGGCATCGTGAGTAACCACAGGAAGAGGACCGCCCCGACCGGGAGGCAAAGGCCGATGATCAGGAAGGCCTTCACGCGGGATCGGGCTTGTGCGGTTGACTTCCGCATTAGAGGCTGCGTATCACAGAGGCGATGAGTGCCTGTGTCATTAACATGGTGTCTGATAGCTGGATGGGTACAGCATGAGAATCCTCACGGCAGAGTTTATCAGAAGTTGTGCGGGGCCAGAACAGTTTCTGAAAGGTGAGCTTCCGGAAGTTGCCTTCATCGGGCGGTCGAACGTCGGAAAGTCCTCCCTCATCAACTCCCTCTTGCAGCGCAAGGGACTGGCCAAGGTGAGCCGCACACCGGGAAAGACCCGCCTAGTCAATCTCTTTCGGATCACCAGCGACGATCCTGGGTTGGCGCGATTTGTGGTGGTGGACTTGCCAGGGTATGGATACGCGAAGGTGTCGAAAGCGCTGCGGGCTCAGTGGGCGCCATTGATCGAGCAGTATCTCGACGGGAGTGAACAGCTGCGCGCGGTGGTGGTGTTAGTGGAAAGTCGAGTGCTAAGCGAACAAGACCGTCAGACGATCGCATGGCTCTCGTCCGTCGGACGCCCCCCCATCGTGGTGGCGACGAAAGTGGACAAGTTAAAAATGAGCGAGCGCGTTAGTGCGCTTCGTCGGCTGCAGAACGGACTGGGATTGGTCGAGGGCGACGAAGTTATTCCTTACTCGTCAGTGACGGGCGAGGGACGGGACCGGTTGTGGGCGGTCCTGAAAGAGCGGATTCAAACTTGATCTCGATGTAGGCCTTGTTCTTGAGGCCTGCCAGCCATGCTTGAAAGGCATCTTCGCTTTTCTGCTGAAAGACGAGTCCTTGGATTTCAGTGCGGACTGTCTCGTACGGGCGGAACTGTTTGGGTTTCTTCTCCTCCAGGCGCACGATGTGAAAGCCTTCAGAGGTCTCGATCATATCCGAGATGCCGCCGGGCACCAGGTTTGCGATGGCGCGCTCGATCCCCGGTAAGAGTTCTCCCTGTCGCACCAAGCCCAGGCGCCCTCCGTGTGAGGCGTTCTCGCCGTCGGAAAAGCGTAACGCCACGTCCTCGAAGGACTCCCCCTGTTTGAGCCGCGTCATCACCTCACGAACCTTCTCCATCGCGTCGGCCGTATCGTCCGGTGAGCGGGGCCGAATGAGAATCTGACTGAGCGTGTACTCCTCCGAGAGCGCAAACCGATCGCGGTGTTCCTGGAAGTACCGTTTGATGTCGGAGTCTGCGACCATCACTCCACTCTGCACCTCGCGGTCGACGATCCTGAGCAGCGCCAGCTGTTCTCGGACGCTTTTCATGTCTGCCTGGTTCGTCTCGTCGATCGTTCTCCCCTGTCGCTTCATCTGTTGAACCGCCTGCTGGACTTCCTGATCGGTGACCGTGATGCCTCGCGCCTTGGCTTCCTGGAGTTGCAACTTGCGCTCGATCATTGAGGTCAGCGCCATGTATTCCGCCGTCTTGAGCCGACGCGCGAGGCCGTCGCCGCGGTACTCTTTCTGAATCCGCTCACGCTCCGGGGCGAGTTCCCGTTTCATCTCGGACAGCATGATGAGGTCCGAGTTGACGATCGCGATGATCCCATCTTCCACCTGCGCGGCTGAAAGAAGGGATGTCTGTGCGATCAGCCCGAGCGCGAAGAATACCGTGTGTCTCAGCCAGTCTGGTGCCATCGTGATCCTGGACATGGGTCTCGCCATGCGCCGATGGGATCGGCCGGTCGGCGAGGGTTCGATGGATTGTACACGAATTGCGGAGGACTTGAGGAGTCTGAGTGAGGACAATTTCGATCCGTGACGATTCAGCGCGTGCCGACGTCGTCGGCGACATAGCGAGACGCGTCGGCGAGGCGGATGACCGCCTTTGCGCGGATATCGGCGATCACGCCGTCAAAACGTTTTCGGCGTTTCTCGTTGAGCAGTTCTTGTCGGAGGCGTTCCCGAACGGCCACGTCCGCCTGAATAACTTCTTTGTCGAGCGCCGTGATCATGACGAGGTAATAGCCGGCGTCCGCCTTGATCGGCGCACTGACCATTCCGGGCTTGAGGGTATGAATAACTGCGTCGACTTCGGGAATGACCAATCCCTTGTGATAGGGGCCGAGATCGCCCCCTGTCGCTTTCGTCTTGCCGTCGATGGAATAGCGCTGCGCAAACTTGACGAAGCTTCCCCCTTGATTGACCTGCTTTTCGAGATCTTTCGCGGCCGGGAAATTAGGCAGCAGCATCTGCGACACTTGCACTTTCAATGGCGTGAGGAGTTCGTGGGCATGTTGCTCGTAGAAGGCGTCCAATTCCTGCTTCGAGAGTTCGACCTTGTCTTTGATCCGGTCCTTGAGGAGTTCGTCGAGAATCAGTTGTTCCCGGTAGCGTTGCGCTCGATCGCGGATAGCATCGTTCTGGTCGAGTCCTAGATTGCGCGCTTCCTGCATGAGTAGCTCTCGGGTGATGAGTTCGTCGAGGAAGAGGCGCTTCCCCCCTTCTTTCTGGTACCGTGCCCTGGTGGCCTCGGCCAGTTCTCCCCAGCGGGTGTCGAATTCGGTCTGCGTGATTTGTCGACCATTGACGAGGGCCAGCACGCCTTCCTCGGGTGGTGGCGTACAGCCGGTGAGCAATAGGAAAGTGCCACCGATGGCGCCGGCGACCAGGGAGAGGAGGCGAACAGCGACCACGTTCACGGATCTGTTCGATGTTCGAGTCATAGATGCGCGAGACCTTGTTAGTGAGATGATTGCGGGGACATCTTGGTGTTGGTATCACAGCCTCCCAGGCTTTGCAAGGTTGCGGTGAGTTCTCGAAAGATAGAAGTCCAGTCCTCATGCGGCATTTGGAGCTCGAACGAAAGCGGAGACAGGAAGCAAATCCGTTTCTTGTACCGGTCCATCATCCGGTGAATCGCTTGGCTTGAGACCCGGCTCTTGGCGTCGAGGGTGACGACGACGGAGCGAGTCTTGAGTTCGATCGAGCTCAGACGCAAGGCCTTGGCCTGGAGCCGGACCTGCATGACTTCGAACAGTCGCTCGACGGAGTCCGGGGCCAACCCATACCGATCTTGTATTTCGCCATGGAGTAAGGCGAGGTCTCCGACTTGGGTGCAGGACGAGAGTCGTTTGTAAAACGAGAGGCGCTGGTGGGAATCGGCGACGTAGTCATCCGGAATAAAGGCGGAGACGTTGAGCCGGAGGGTGGGATCCGGCTCTTCTTCCACCACCTGACCCCTGAGACGCTGGACGGCCTGCTCCACCATCTGCATGTATAGATCGAGCCCAATGGCAGCGATATGCCCTGATTGCTGTTTACCGAGGAGGTTGCCGGCGCCACGGATTTCCATATCCGCTGCGGCGATGCGGAAGCCGGCGCCCAGTTCGGTAAATTGCTGAATGGCGGTGAGGCGCTTCTGGGCGTCTTCGCTCAACTGTCCCTCGTCGGGGACCAGGAAGTAGGCGTAGGCTTGGTCGCCGCTTCGTCCCACGCGCCCGCGCAATTGGTACAACTGCGCGAGGCCGAACATGTCGGCACGATTGATGAAGATCGTGTTGGCATGGGGCACGTCGATTCCTGATTGAATAATGGCCGAGGCGATCAACACATCTGCCTCTCGGCGAAAGAACTTCAACATCACGGCTTCGAGCGGTTTGGCGTTCATCTGCCCATGAGCCATCACGATGCGCGCGTTGGGCACCAGTTGTTGAAGCCAGGCTCCCGTCTTCTCCATCGTTTCGACCCGGTTATGGACGAAGTAGATCTGTCCGCCCCGCCCTAGTTCGCGCAACATGGCCTCTCGGATGAGGGTGTCACTCGATCGGACGACCTGCGTGCGAATGGACAGGCGGCCCGCCGGAGGGGTCTCGATGATCGAGAGATCCCGCACGCTCGCCATCGCCATCTGTAAGGTGCGAGGAATCGGGGTGGCGGTGAGCGTCAAGACGTCGACTTGGGTGCGGAGTCGCTTCAGGCGTTCCTTGTCTTTGACGCCGAACCACTGTTCCTCATCGATGATCACCAGACCCAGGTTGTGGAACAGCACATCCTTCTGGATGAGCCGGTGCGTGCCGATCACCACGTCGACGCTGCCGGCCGCCACATCTTTGAGAATGGCTTGGGCCTCCTTCGGCGATTGGAATCGGGAGAGCAGGGCCACGCGCGCCGGGAATGGCGCGAATCGTTCCGAGAAGTTGTCGTAATGTTGGTGCGCCAACAGGGTCGTGGGGACGAGCACCGCCACCTGGCGATTGTCTTCCACGGCCTTGAAGGCCGCCCGCATGGCCACTTCCGTTTTTCCGTACCCGACGTCGCCGCACACCAGGCGGTCCATCGGTTTTTTGGACTCCATGTCGTGCGTAATATCTTCGATCGCTTTGAGTTGATCCGCCGTTTCTTCGTACTCGAATGCGGCCTCGAACTCGTGGTACATCGTGCTGTCGAATCCATAGGCATGGCGCGTCACGAGTTCACGGTTGGCATAGAGGTCGACCAACTCGTGGGCCATCTCCTCGATGTCTTGCTTCACGCGCGCGGTCGTTTTAGCCCAATTGGCGCCGCCCAAACGTTCAAGGCGTGGCGCATGGCCTTCCGCCCCGCTATATCGCTGCACATGGTTGAGCCGCTCCAGCGGGACGTATAGCGTGTCGCTCCCGGCGAACTCCAGGATCAAATAGTCACTGTCGAAGCCTTGCACTGAGAGGCGCTTGAGTCCTCGATATTTGGCGATGCCATGTTGGACGTGGACGACATAGTCGCCCACGTTGAGATCTTCCAACGAGGAGAGGAAGGTCGCGGCTTTGCTTTTGGCGTGCGGCTTGTGGCGTGCGCCTTTGGCAAATAGTTCCTCTTCCGTCAGAACGGCCAAGCGCAAGTCCGGTGCGAGGAATCCTGCGGACAAATCGCCGTGCAAGACGTAAAACGGCGCTTTGGTTTTACTGGAAGCGGTCCAGGCGCCCACGGTCCATTCCATCGCCGGCACATCGTGTTCGCGCAAGAGCGCCAGCAAGCGATCCACTTGACCGCGACTTCTTGCGACGAGCACCACGCGGCACTCCTCTCGCAGGCGATCCATGGTGGCCAGGGTCTGGCTGAAGGGCATCCCGCGAGCTCCGAGGCCCGTGCTGGCCGGGGTCTGAGCGGGAAAGGTCTGGACCGGATTCCAGGACGCATCGCTCGCGGTGAGTGGCTCGAGAGCGAGCGTGGGCCAGCCGTTCGTGTGATCCATGAGTTCAGGCCAGGAGAGAAACAACCGCTCCGGTGACGGGTAGGGCACGACCGTTTCCCGATCGGCGTGGCGCAGATAGCCGTCGTCGATTTTGTTCCAGAGGTCCGCACAGGCCCCCTCCAACGCAGCCGGCTGATCCAGGACCAATACAGGCTGTTCGGTGAAATACTCGAAGAGGGTGTTCATGGCGGGATAGAGATCCGGCGCGCGCCACTCGGCATCCGCCGGAATAGGAGCGAGGGCCTCAGGCGAAGTCTCCGCGCGGAGATATTCCCGCGCGGGAAGGATCACCGCTCGATCCAACTTTGCGGTGGACTTCTGCGTGGCGGGATCGAACAGGCGGAGCGAGTCGATTGTTTCGCCGAGGAATTCGGCACGAAGCGGCTCGGCATAAGCCGTTGAGAAAATATCCACAATGCCGCCTCGAACACTGAACTCGCCGGGGATTTCCACCACCGAAACTCGGCGATAACCAAGACGTAAGAGTCCGCCGGTGAGGGCTTCTCGTTCTATCGTGCCGCCCAGCTTGAACTGCAGGGTGGTGTGGGCAAAGGCCGTAACGGGCAACAGCCGCTGCATCAGCGCCGCGATGGAGGTGACTAGGCAGGTCTGTGGGACGCTCCGGATATGATGGAGGGCATTCATCCGGCGCGCGATCAGACTGACAAGGGGCGCGCTGCCCTCGTAGGGCAAAATTTCCCATTTCGGGAACAGGGCGAGGGGGGCCGTCGGAAGGCCGATGAGATCATGGAAAAAGTGCAGGTCATCAAAGAGTCGTTCAGCCGCCTCGTCCGACCTGGTGACGATCAGCCAGGACCGATTCCCCAGTTTGCCCATCTGGGGATGCAGGAGCGTCGTGAGGGCGAGACCGGCGGTGGAGCCGTGCAAGCCTGTGACAGAGGGACGGCCCGTTCCGCCTCCAAGTGCCGCGGCGACAGGAACGAACCATTGGGATGCTGTATGGGTGTGGATAGTATCGGCCACTGCGACTGCTTATGTTGTAGTTGAGCGAATACGTTGAATCAGCGCCGTGGTGGAGACGCCGGGGACCAAGGGAATAGTACGGACGACTCCGCCCCGCGCTTCGACGATCTCGCGGCCGACGATCCGTTCCACCGCCCAATCTCCGCCTTTGACGAGGATATCCGGCTGCAACGAGGCAATCAGGTTCTGGGGATCCGGTTCGTTGAATAGGATCACATAATCGACACAGCCGAGCGCAGCGACCACTTCCGCCCGCTGAGCGTCCGGAACGATCGGCCGATCCGGTGCCTTGTTCAAACTCCTGACGGACGCGTCGCTGTTCACGGCGACAACAAGCAGGTCGCCCAGGCCTTTCGCAGCCTGAAGGTAGCGCGTATGGCCCACGTGCATGAGATCAAAACAGCCGTTGGTAAAGACGATCCGTTTCTTCTGTGCGCGGGCTTGTTGCAAGAGCGGAGCGAGTTGCTCCTTGGTTAGGGTCTTCGCGGGCATGGCCCCATCATACCGGCTGCGGGCCTGGATGGAAAGAGACAGAACATTAATTGGTGTCGTCGTGGCTCACGCCGCCTAACCCAATCACCGACGACCCGTGTTTGGTAATCAGCGCGTCCATCGCCTCGATGGCTTTCGTCCGTCGTTGGTCGAACAGTCCGGGCGGCGCAGTAGATAAGGAGGAGAGTGCGAGCCCAGCCAAGCGGTACTCGGTGCCGGGCCGAAGGAGTTCCCGTAGTGCTTGTTGGACGGTCGGCCACATGTCGGGATCGTAGTTCAGTGGGTGGGGAAAGCGATGCTGCTTGGTCATGATGGCGAAACGGGCGTCTTTCAGTTTCACCGTGCAGGATCCGGCGGCCAATCCTTCCTGTCGGAGATCCCGCGCCAGATCACGGAGGAATCCGCGCAGGGTTCGTTCAAGAAAAGGACGATCATGCGTATCGTGTTCGAAAGTGGTTTCGTGACTGAGACTTTTGGCCTCCCGGTCGGCCACCACCGGTTCGTGGTCGATTCCCCGCGCCAGCTCTCGAACCCAGTGGAGTCGCGTGCCGAAGATATGACGCAAGGGTTGATCCCAGCGTTGGTCCAACAGGTCGCCGATCGTCTTGAGTCCGAGCGGTTCCAAACGCGCGGCGGTCTTGGGACCGATCCCTGGCAGTGCGCGCAGAGGCCGCTGCGCTAAGAACGCTTCTTCCGTACCCGGTGGGACCGTCACCAGTCCGTCCGGCTTGTAACTATCTGCTGCAATTTTAGCGACGGTCTTGCCCGTCGCGAGGGCGATAGTGCAGCGCAATCCCGTAGCCTCGGACAGCGCATCCTTCACGAGTTGTCCGAGTGAGCGAGGATCGGGATGGCGGGTCTGGAGCTGTGTCGTATCGGCATAAAACTCGTCGATGCTGCTCCATTCGGTGAGCGGGAATAACTGATCGGTCACGGCCCGCATCTGTTCATGCAGCCGACGATAGAGCGGTCTGTCCGGAGGAATGAGAATGAGAGTGGGGCAGAGACGTCTGGCTTCAGCTGTCGGCATGGCAGAGTGGACGCCGAATGAGCGAGCCGCGTAACTCGCAGCCGCGATAATGCCTCGCGGGGCGGGTCCACCGACGGCCACCGGTTTGCCGGTAAGGCTTGGGTCTGCCAGGACGGCCGCTGAAGCGAACATGGCATCCACGTCCCCGAACAGGATTTGGCGAGACCAGCGCATGGATTATCTCAAAGTATGTCGCTCGTATCTCGTCGTTCGCAGGCGGAGAACTTCCTGGCTTGCGAGATACGCTTTACGAGAGACGGTCCGCAGGCGGATTTGTTAGCATCCTGCTAGAAGGTAAAGGACAATTGGGCTAGCGGCAAGAGGGGATGAGGAGGTGTAGGAGGAGGCTCCTGGTGAATCCGCCTCACCGATCCCAATTCTTGTAGTAATCCCCGACAGATGCCGCAATGGTGCCGACGCGGCTGAATCGTCCGTCGCTGGCGTCGGTACACCCGGCCGCATTGCCGACAACGCCAGGCAAATCGCGTGAGGGCGAGGACTTCTTTCTGTAGCGAATGGTAGATGGTGATCGCCAGGGTGCCGTTCCGATTCATCTCGGTCATCTTGCGGAGAAAATCCGGTCCATGATTCGGCCGCCGCTTCAGGATGTCGTATTGCCATTGATGAATCATTTCGTGCGCCAGAGTGCTCACGATCTCCTGCTCGCCGTATTCACTCCGTTGGGCAACTTGATGCAGCAAGGGAAGGGATAGGCGAATTTCGCGCCTGGTCGGCGGGCGAAGACCATCCTGGTCTAGCCGTGGACGCGGCCCCCGATGACTCACGAACATGCCGACCGAGGCGGTCAGCCGACGGCTCCAGACGAGATCGATCGGGAGCAGCAAGCCCGCGAAGTAGCGGTCATTCAGTTCGCTCCACATCTGGGTCAGATGCTGTGAGGTCACGGGAGGGGATTGGCGTGGAGACATGCGAAGGGGGTCACCCCAATTCTTCGTGGACCGCCGCAGCCAGTAACGGCACCATGATTTCGTGGTGGCCGATCAAGGAGTAGCCTTTCCCGCCCTTCTGGGTCGGCCGACGCACCACGTTTGTGAGCGGGCGGTAGTGAGCCAAGAAGTCCATGTCTACGGTCGTAATGTTGGTCAGATCATGACCAAGATTGCGCCCCAGTGACACCGCTTTGAGGAAGACTTCCGGCAAAATGACGGCAGAGCCGAGATTGAGATACACGCCTCCCTCCATCCCTGACACGACGGCCGCAAGCCGTCGAAAGTCCAGCAGCGAGGTCGCTCCAGTGGCGGCTCCGTCCGCGGCAGGATGCATATGGATGATGTCGGTACCGATGGCGACGTGCACGGTCACCGGAATACCGAGCCGCGCTCCGGTCGCCAGGATGCTTGTCTCGCGATGGGGAAACTGTCCCTGGCGTCGGTTGATGTAGTGGCCGACGGATTCGCCGAGCCCCTCGCGATCGTGGGCCCCGCGGACGATCGCCTCGTTCAGCATGCGGCCGGTTTCTTCCGCCATTCCGAAGCGGCCCTCGTCAATCTCCGCGTCGACTTCCTCAGACGTGTGTCCCATGAGCGCCAATTCGAAATCGTGAATGATTCCAGCGCCGTTCATGGCCACGGCTGACACGATCCCTTGCTGCATAAGGTCCACGAGAATCGGACTCAATCCGACTTTGACAACGTGAGCGCCGATTCCCACGATGACCGGCCGGCCCTTGCGATGGGCCTTCGCGACGGCTTTGGCGACCGCGCGCAACGTTTTCACGCCGAGGATATCCGGCAGCGAGCGATAGAATTGGCTGAAGCTGCCCCCACGGTGCCAAGGGCGAGCACAGTCGGAGACGCGGACCTTGCTGTGCCGTTTCTTGAGCGGATACGTCGTGAGATCCGTCACGTTGATCGGTGGGATCAGGTTTGGGGTCGTGACAGGGGGCCGGTGCCGGTTAGGAGGCTTTGGCAAGGAGCTGTTCCTCGATGAGTTCACACAGGACATGGCCGAGCGTGATGTGACTTTCTTGAATGCGGGCCGTGACCGTTGAGGGCA
>SPAX01000014.1:0-5563 GCA_005239475.1 Nitrospira sp.
TCCGTCTCGCCTGTCTCGCTCGTCTTGCCAGTCTCGCGCGGCCATCCTGCGAATGGTCGTCTTGACCGAACTGAAACTCCCGCTGTATCCTGTCCCTGTCCCAACGTCATGAGGTAAGAGTCTTTTTTATGCTGTCTGACCAAAGAAACCAGGCGGAAGCGTCAGTTGAACCCATCGAATCGGTTGGCACGGAAGTGGTCGCGCCCATACCGATTCCAGAGTATGTCAACGAATTGGTCACGCGGGCAAAAGGGGCTGCGAGCCGACTAGCTACGCTTTCGACTGTGGTGAAGAACCGAGCCCTTCTCGCGATGGCCGAGGCGCTGGAAGAGCAGAAGGATGCGCTGCTGGCGGCGAACGAACTGGATCTGGAGGCCTTCGGGACTGCGCCGGAGAAGCAGGCGATGGCGGATCGGCTGCGTTTGACGGCCGAGAGGATTGTCGAAATGGCGGCGGGCCTGCGCGAAGTGGCTGCGCTCCCTGATCCACTCGGTGAGATGCCGAAGATGTGGACAAGGCCGAACGGGATGCAGGTGGGGCGTGTGCGGGTTCCGATCGGCGTCATTGGAATTATTTATGAGTCCCGCCCGAACGTCACGGCGGATTCCGCCGCCCTGTGTTTAAAGTCCGGGAACGCCTGCGTGCTCCGAGGAGGGAGCGAGGCGATCCATTCGAATACGGCGATTGCGGCGGTCCTATCGGAGGCGGCAGAGAAAGCCGGTGTTCCCGCCGGGGCGATCAGCTTTGTCGCGCGGGCCGACCGTGAGCTGGTTCCTCTTCTGCTGAAGCAAGATCGCTACATCGACTTGATTATCCCGCGCGGCGGCGAATCGTTGATGCGCGTCGTCAGCGAGCACGCCACGATCCCTGTCATCAAGCACGACGCCGGCGTCTGTCACATCTATGTCGATGCCGACGCCGATCCGGCCATGGCGGAGCGGGTCTGTTTCAACGCAAAGGTGCAGCGGCCGTCGACCTGCAATGCGATGGAGACCCTCTTAGTCCATCAGGGCATTGCGCGTCACTGGCTCGCCCCATTCATTGATAAGTTGGTGGCGGCCAAGGTCGAGGTCCGCGGCTGCCAGAAAACCTGTCAGTTGTCAGCGTCGGCCACACCTGCGAGCGACGATGATTTCGGAAAAGAATTTCTCGATCTCACCGTGGCGGTGAAAGTGGTCAAGAACGTCGATGAGGCGATGGAGCATATTGCCAAGTATGGCTCACACCATACGGAAGCCATCGTGACCTCCGACTATCCAAAGGCCATGCGGTTTCTGCGCGAGGTCGATGCCAGCGCGGTGTTGGTGAACGCCTCGACCAGGTTGAGCGATGGCTATCAATTCGGGCTGGGAGCAGAAATCGGGATCAGCACGTCCCGCATCCATGCCCGAGGCCCGATGGGGCTGGAAGCATTGACCTGCTTCAAATTTATCGTCATGGGGAGCGGGCAAGTCCGCGAGTAAGTGGGCTGCTGAAACAGGCCCCCAATTTCGTTCTCAGTCGTTCGAATCCCTCAACGTACCGATTTAAGGATACTTGAGGCAAAGTGACTATCCGCTCGCATTTGATCGAAGCGAGCGGTTCAAGCGAAGCTTGGTATGTACCTCCTCGGGGTTTTCTCTCCTTGTGGCCTCGTTGGCTGACCTGTTTGAGCAGTCCGCAGCATAATTGAGATCATGTCTTGTGAATCCCTCAGCGCTCGCCAACCCCGGTAACATCAGCTTCTCCGGGAATCATGTATTTGCTCGCGATCTTGCCGCAGCTGGAGGCCGTTGCCTCGAACAGTCAACCGGGCATCTTGTCTTTTATCGCCCGGACGGTCGCCGGTTTCTGGCGACCGATCCAGCAGGAAACCCGTTGCATGAATGCGAGTGGGGGACCGATGTCACAGGCGATGTGATTCTCTGCCGCGCTCGGATACGTTTGGATTGGGGGCAATGGGTCGGGTTGAAGCCGGCCGGTTTGGTGAATGAAACCAGCCTCAATCTCGCCAGGAAGCCTGGCTGGCAGCAGCTCAAGGCCGACGATTTACGTGCGATGGCCGCGCAGGCTCTCCGGGTCCCGCTCGAGGAAGTGCGATTTTTCTATCGTGATGAGGATCTCCTGATCGAGCCGACCGGTAGGGCGACGATCCGTCAGAGGAAAGATGCCTTCTATGTGCTTCAGGACGGGGATTTCGAGCGGGCCAGCTTCATGTCCTGTATGGGGGCGATGCGTTGGTCCTCTATCGATTTTCTCCCGGTCGTCGAACTCTTTCAGTCACTGTTGCCGGGCACGGGGTCCGCGGTCTTTGAATTGATTCGCGGACTCTACGACGATCAGAATGAGGGGAAACCGACCCCCCGACCCTTGCGATATCGAGGTATTCCCACCTATCCATCGGAAGCGGCCTTCCGCTTGTTTAGTAGCTTTTTTACCCCGCAGGTGCCCGATGGAAGTAACCCGTTCACGCTCTTCATGAATCCTGAACGGTCACATCACGTCATCTGGCTGCCGGCTGGCACGATGCCGGTTCGATACTTCGATCAGCGCGCGGGGGCTTGCCTGAGATTCCAGGGCGGCTTGCTGCACAAGGTGACGGTTGCGTCAGATTCCTCCGGCCTCTCCTACATAAGCCCGAAAGGCCGTCGATTTGTTCCTTGCGATCGGAGTGCGGAGATTGTCGGAGGGCAGATCATCCTGAAGGATCGAGATCGTGCAACGACGTTAGCGGTGACNCTGCCGAAGGGGAGTCTGGAACAGTCTGATACGCCCGTGGCCATGAGCCCNGTCGACTGGCGGTCGGTCTTTGTCCAGGGGGTTCCGCTCATCCCTCCTGCCGACGCCTACGGCGCGNNNTTGCTCTATCCGGAAGACGAATCTGAAATCGGTGAGTGCGCGGCGCAATCTTTCGTGGCCGATTACTTAGAAGATATGGGNGAGCAGGATCGGGAAATCGGTGCGGCTCTGTTGCANGCCNAGCGCGTGCTCATCGACAATGGCGATGCTGTGATTGCGACNTGCATCNTGTTTGATCGGCCNAGAGACTANACCGCGCTGGTNCGGTATCCGGCCTTTGCGCAAAANCAGGCNCANCAACTCTGGAACGTCTGTGCCNAGTTGCAGCGGTGGGANTGGCTCTCACACATTCGATTCGTTTCTGACCAAGGNCAGCACGATCGGGAAGCCCCTCACTCCTATGACTTGGTCTACCACTGGGTGCCCTACGACAGCGGAGATCTACCGGCCAGCCTGGCCGAAGGCATGAAGGGAATCAGCCGAATGCTTAGGGGAGGAGGCAATGCGTTTGTCATTGGTCCGGCACAGCTGGGTCGGCACAGCTCATCCCATGGACTCCACGTCTGCTGGGAAGAACCAGTTGAACAGCTCCCCACGTTTCTGGTCCATCGCACGATTCTGCCGAAAGCAAGGCTCAAGGCTGGGCTGACACTGTTCCACATGAAGAAGGGCTAGGGGCCTAGTGCGTGAAGCGCGAGACATGCGAGAAAGGCGCGACGTGGACAGATTGGATTCCCACCTTGTCTCGTCCGTCCCGCCAGTCTCGCTCGGTTATCCTGCGGGGGCATTATGAGCGAGTTGACTCCAGAACAGATTGCCGGCGAGGGGCCGAGCGACAAGATCGTCATCTATTGGGAACGGGAGTATTCGACTGCCATCGCGCCGGAGCGACTAAAGCTCGATTTCATGCCGCATCGGCCGTTGTTGTCCGGGATGTCGCTGAACGAGCAGCGGACTGTGGCGGTCGAGGGCTACAAAGTGATCCCCGATGATTGTGGACCGGTGCGAACAGTGGGCCAGTACGGCTGGCTCATTCGGTCTCCGGTGGACTGCAAGATTCGCCGAACGGCCGATGGGGTCAAGTGGCAAGCGCCGCCGATCTTGCCGGAAGAGCGGATTCTTGGCTACAAGTCGTTTTCGGGAACGTATGTCGATTTGATCTTAAACAGCGGGTATCCCAAGCTCTGCTGTGGTATTCGGTTCTACTATCCCAAGCAGGTGGGATTGATGATGAAGGACGTGCCGAACCACTTTTATCATTACCCCGAACGGACGTTTTTTGTGTGGGAGGGGATGAAGACCCAAGAGTATAAACGCACGCCGAATATGTACGACTGGCTCCCGGACTATGACGCCTTCACCGCCAACTTTCTGTTGCAACTCACGAAGCCAACGACCATCAGGCGTGGTGATCCCATCGGCATCGTGGTTCCGGTGCTCCTCCCGAAACAATTCACATTAGAAGAGCTCACGCCGCGCGGGTGAGGTGGCCCGTCTGCAGCGCGAGCTGGCGCGGGTGACGGAGGAGCGGGACATGTCTAAATTGGGTTGACAGTCTCTTTGAAGTGTCTTGTGTCTACCATGAAAACCCTTTATCCTACGAGGGGGAAGAATGAGGAGGGCAGCATGACGCACTTGCAGCAAACGATCAAAGCCGTCATCCGTCATGGTGACGCATCGGGTTATGTGGCCGAGTGCATTGAGGTCGCCGTGGTCACGCAGGGCCAGACCATCGATGAGACGGTGGCGAATCTGAAGGACGCGGTGGCCCTCCACCTCGAAGGCGAGGCGCCCGCAACCTTCGGCTTGCGGGAGCGCCCGACCCTTCTCATTACCCTCGAAGTCGATCCCACCTATGCCCAAGCTTCGTAGGCTGTCCGGGCACGAGGTTGTCGCCATCCTCAAACCGTTCGGGTTTCTCGTTGTGGCCCAACGTGGCAGCCATATGAAGCTGAAACGCATGAGACCGGAAGGGGCTCAAGTCCTGACCATTCCAGCTCACACTAGTCTGGATGTGGGAACCCTCCGCGCCATCCTCCGTCAAACCAGTCGATTCATTCCTGAAGATCAGCTGCACCCGCATTTTTATCATCCCTGAGCAGAGACAACGCTACTCCTCGATGCGCGCCTACGACACCACGCCGACGGCGCCCATTCCCTGATTCAAGCAAGACGTGCGCGACAGGCAGGACTGGCGGGACACGAAGTTCTGAGTTCTGGGTTATGAGTTCTGAGTTCGAAGTTCCGAACACTTCAGCCTGAACACCAGAGTAGGTACGTCTCGCGACTGTGACACATCGGGTTGCCATTTCGGATCATGCGAGGTACCCTTATTTATGAGAGAGGGTGTGAGGCATGACGAAAGTACACGAACAAACGCTGCTTGAAAAACTTCGCCAGCTTGCTCCAGAGTGCGTGGTGGAAGTGGAGCATTTTGTGGACTTTCTCGCACAACGCCAGGCCGATGAGCATCGTTTTGCCCATGCGGCCAGTCGGCTAGCCGAACCCGCTTTTTCCCACGTCTGGGACAATCACGCCGACGCAGACTATGACCGGCTATGAGTTCGGGGATATCGTCCTCGTGCCGTTTCCGTTTACCGATCAATCCACGACGAAGCGCCGACCTGCAGTAAAGAGGTATTCGATGCGGAGGCTGCTTCGGTGGTTCTGGCCACGGTCACCCCGGCTTCACTGAGACGATACCCTAACAAGTCAAACCCCTGGTCGGCCTCGCATCTGGCCGCACCTTCTTCGCCTCGTCACGAACGGCAATGTCGGACAGGCT
>SPAX01000014.1:5588-21138 GCA_005239475.1 Nitrospira sp.
CNNGANNCANGCNAGANNGGCGNGACNGGCGGGACANGAAGTTCTGAGTTCTGGGTTATGAGTTCTGAGTTCGAAGTTCCGAANACTTCAGCCTTCAGCCTGAACACCTGAGTCGGTACGTCTTGNANCTTGACAGGATTCCTCCGGCCTCAGTAAGATACGGGAACCTTTAACGCTCATCCTGCGAGGTGGGCAAGGAGTATCCATGGGCTTCAATCAGCTTCGTGTCTGTCGACACACCCCAACCTTCTCGTCGGAATTCGATGAGAGGGTTTTTTTATGCCCGCTATGAAGACGTGAAACGTGAAAGGTGAAACGTTAGACGTAAAGCATGAAGCGTGAGACGTGAGACGTATGGATGTTGTGCGATGAGAACGAGGCGATGATGACGACACGAGTAGATCGGCCACAAGAACGGCTGGTGATGGATGCGGGAGATATCGCACGGGCGGTCACCCGCATTGCCCATGAAATTCTCGAACGGAATAAGGGTGTGCAGGCGCTAGCGCTGGTTGGGATTCGAACCGGGGGGGTGCATCTGGCCCATCGGCTGGTGAAGCGGATTCAAGAGATTGAATCAGCGTCTGTGCCGATCGGCGAATTGGACATTACCCTCTATCGGGACGACCTCTCCTTGCGGAAGGAGCAACCGATTCTCCGCAAGACGTCGGTCCCGTTTGATATTTCCGACAAGATCATTGTGTTGGTCGATGACGTGTTGTTTACGGGTCGAACCATTCGCGCGGCGATGGATGGGTTGATCGATCTGGGGCGACCGGCAGAAATTCAACTTGCCGTCTTGGTCGACCGAGGCCATCGTCAGTTGCCGATCAAGGCGACGTTTATCGGGAAAAATATTCCCACGTCTCGGGAAGAGAAGATTCAAGTGCTGCTGGAAGAACAAGGCGAGGATGATCGGGTAGTGATCTCCAAGGCCTGAGGTGGTGGAGGGAACGATGAGTCTCAAACGTAAAGACCTCTTGAGCCTAGCCCCGCTGTCGGTGGATGAGATCCGGTTGATCTTACAGACCGCCGATTCGTTCAAGGAAGTGACCGGTCGGGAAATCAAGAAGGTTCCGGCACTCCGGGGACGCACTGTGGTCAATCTGTTCTTTGAGCCCAGTACCAGGACGCGCACCTCGTTCGAGTTGGCGGCGAAACGGCTGAGCGCAGATGTGATCAACTTCGCGCCGTCGTCGAGCAGTATGGTCAAGGGGGAAACGTTGCTCGATACCGCGCGCAATATCGAGGCGATGCAGGCGGATATTATCGTTTTGCGTCACCCCTCGGCCGGGGCGGCCGAGACCCTGGCCCGCGGGGTGAAGTCTTCCGTGATCAATGCAGGAGACGGGTGGCATGAGCATCCGACGCAAGGCCTCTTGGATTTGTATACGATTCGCGAGCGTGGATTGTCGTTCGAGGGGCTTCGGGTTGCGATCGTCGGAGATGTCGCGCATAGCCGTGTGGCGCGTTCGAACATTCACGCGCTTGTGAAGTTGGGGGCGGAAGTTCGGGTGGTAGGGCCGCCGACGATGATGCCTTGTGGGGTAGATAAACTGGGTGCGCGCGTCTACTACAATTTCGACGAGGCGCTGCGTGGCGTGCAGGTCATCATGATGTTGCGATTGCAGCTCGAGCGGCAGGGGATTGCGCTGTTTCCGACCATCCGCGAATATGCGCGGCTCTATGGGTTGACGGCCGAGCGGGTCAAGTTGGCCGATCCTGGGGCGATTGTGATGCATCCAGGTCCGATCAATCGCGGGGTCGAGATTGCCCCGGAGGTGGCCGATAGTTTGTCGTCAGTGATTCTGGATCAGGTCGCGAACGGCGTGGCCGTTCGGATGGGTATTCTTTATCTCTTGTCGGGGAGTAATTGAGGATGCAGGTTGATAGGCTGAAGGGGTTCAGGGGGTAAGGGGTTACGCGTGCGGGATCACGTATAACCTTCAGCCTTAACCCCTTATCCCCTGAACCCCTGAGTCGCAACACGCATTGAGTCATTAAAGGAAGCAGCGAACCTATGAAGCAATCGTCAAATCAGCAAATTCTTATTACGGGCGGGCACGTGATCGATCCGGGACGGTTCAATGGCGTGGCCGATGTGCTGATTGATGAGGGTCGGATCGTCGCGGTGGGGCCGCATCTCACAGTTCCCGCAGGGGCCACGAAGATTGATGCTACGGGACGATTGGTTCTTCCAGGCTTCATTGATCTCCACGTCCATTTTCGGGAGCCGGGCTTCGAATACAAAGAGTCGATTCAGAGCGGAGCGGCGGCGGCGGTGGCCGGCGGCTTCACCTCGGTCTGTTGTATGCCCAATACGTATCCCGTCAATGACAACCAAGCGATTACGGAATTCATGCTCGATCGTGCGCGGGCGGCCGGGCTGGCGAATGTGTTTCCGATCGGCGCGATTACGAAAGGTTCAGAAGGGAAGGAACTGGCGGAGATCGGAGACTTGCGGCGTGCAGGCTGTGTCGCGATCTCGGATGACGGGAAGCCGGTGATGAACAGCCTGGTCATGCGGCGAGCGATGGAGTATGCATTGGCCTTCGACGTGCCGGTGGTCGATCATTGCGAAGATCTGCATCTCGCCGAGGGGGGCTGTATGAATGAAGGGGCCATCTCGACCGAGTTGGGGCTCCCTGGGATGCCGGCGGCAGCGGAAGATGTGATGGTGGCGCGTAATGTCGCCTTGGCGGAACTGACTGGCGCTCGGCTGCACCTGGCGCATATCAGCACGGAGGGATCGGTCCGGATGGTGCGGGAGGCCAAGTCACGCGGGTTAAAAGTAACAGCCGAAGCCTGCCCCCATCACTTTACCATTACGGAAGAAACGGTCCGAGGCTATAATACCTATGCCAAAATGAATCCCCCGCTTCGGACGGGGAAGGATGTGCAAGCGATCAAGCAAGGTCTCCGCGATGGGACGATTGATGCTGTCGCCACGGATCATGCTCCGCATGCGACGCAGGAAAAACAACTGGGATTTACTGAAGCTCCGTTCGGTATCGTCGGACTGGAGACGGCGCTGCCATTGACCTTCGCCTTGGTTGATGAGGGGGTCTTGTCGTTGGAGTCGGCTGTCGATAAGTTGAGTACGGCTCCGGCGAAGGTGTTTGGATTGGCCAAAGGCACATTGGCGGTCGGAGCCGATGCCGATGTGGTGATCGTCGATCAGCAGGAACAGTGGGAGGTTGATCCAGCCAAATTTCGCTCAAAGAGCCGAAACACCCCGTTTGCCGGATGGAAAGTGAAGGGCCGGGTGAGGACAACGATCGTGGGTGGCCGAGTGGTATTCCAGGCCGGCCAGGCAGAGTCGTAGCCCGGTGCTGCGTCTGTCCCGTTGGGGGATGGTCTGTTGCCTCACGCTTGAATGGCTGGCGCTGGGAGTATGGGTCGGCGGCGGACTGGTGCTCATTGGAGCGGTTATTCCCGCGGTCTTTAATACGTTTGGCGGGCAGGATTCAGGCGGATTGTTTCTGACGCGGGCGTTTGAGGGCTTTCATCGCTTCATGATCGGGGCGCTGGCGATTCTATGGGCCGCATTGTGGTATCGCTGGTGGAGTGGAGATCCGGCGGTGGCGGTCAGCCGAGGCGAGATGGCGGTGCTGGTGGGAATGGCGGCGATTGCGGGACTCATTATTGTGTGGCTGCACCCCTCTGCTGCGGCGCTTCAAGCTCAGGCCTTCGCGGCGCAAGAAGAGGCGGCGAAGAAGGCGGCCTTCGAAGCATTGTTTCGTATGTTAAAGCCGATTCGGTGGATCTATATGGTTGATCTTGTACTGGGAATTCTCTTGATCGGAATCAAGGCAACACGGTCTCTCTATTGGGACGGAGCGCGCACGTGAACAAAGCGTGGTTGGCATTGGCAGATGGCACGATTTTCGAGGGCCGTGCCCTCGGGTACAAAGGAGAGACGGTGGGAGAAGTCGTGTTTAACACGGCGATGACCGGCTACCAGGAAGTCTTGACTGATCCCTCGTATAAGGGACAAATCATTACGATGACCTCTCCCCATATCGGAAACTACGGGATGACACCGGAGGATGCCGAGTCGCGACGGATTTGGGCTGAGGGATTCATTGTGAAGGAGGCAAGCCAACTCGCCAGCAACTGGCGCAGCCAGCAGTTGTTACAAGACTATCTGCATGAGGCGAAGATCGTTGGCATCGAGGGATTGGATACGCGGGCCTTGACCCGCCACTTGCGCGAACATGGGTCACAGCAGGGCCTCATTACCCATGTCGATGGGGATCCCCGCCGAGCCGTCGAGAAGGCACAGGCAGCTCCGAGCATCGTTGGTCGCGATCTGGCGACAGCAGTCACCTGCCAGGAAGCCTATCGGTGGACGGAAGGATCGGGCGAGTGGGCACCCTCGCTCGACCACAAGACAGGGGTCGGTGCGACCAGGCGGTGGCGTGTCGTCGCCTATGATTTCGGGGTGAAACTGAATATTCTTCGCCGGCTGGTGGATGTGGGGTGTGATGTGACCGTCGTCCCGGCCTCGACCACCGCAACGCAGGTTGAAGCCCTCAAGCCAGACGGGATCTTCCTGTCGAACGGTCCGGGGGATCCAGAGGGAGTGCCCTACGCAATCGAGGCGGTGCGGCAATTGATCGGACGCCATCCGATCTTCGGTATTTGTTTAGGGCATCAGATTCTCGGTCTCGCGCTGGGGCTCAAAACCTATAAGCTGAAGTTCGGCCATCATGGGGCGAACCATCCGGTCATGGACCTCCGCACGAGACAAGTCGAGATCACGTCGCAAAACCATAATTTCGCGGTGGAGGTGGCTCACCCGATCAGCGCGATTCCGGATCGACCACCAGTGGTCGACACATCGTTCGGTCAAGTCGCGGTCACACATTTGAGCCTGAACGATCACTCGATCGAAGGATTGGTCTGCCTGGATCGTCCGGTGTTTTCGGTGCAGTATCACCCCGAGGCGTCTCCCGGGCCCCATGACTCCGCGTATTTATTCACCGAGTTCATTCAGTTGATGGAGAAACAGCATGTATAGCAGGAGGCTGAAAAAGTCCGCCAGCGCAAGAAGACTGTTATTTGGTTTGTTTAGTTTGTCTGGTTTGTCTGGTTTTTTGGTTGAAGGAAACAAACCAGATAGACCAGAGAGACCAGATGAACCAGACAGACAGGGCTTGTCTCAGGCGTGCGGGCGATCGAAGTTCTGGCATGCTGAAACGGTATTTACGCAGCCTGTTAGAGGTCATGCCATGTTTACTTGGCTAGGCCTCCTCGCAGTCATTGGTCTGCAATCCGGTTGCATCACGGTCAATCTCATTGAGCCATCAGGGCCGGTGCAGGAAGTGCAACTCAGTGGCACGGGCGATGGAAAAGTGCTGTTGCTCGATCTGACGGGTGTCATTAGCTCACACGATAAAGATGGCCTTGTCCCGCAGCCCAACATGTTGGCCGCGTTCAGGGAAGAGCTGACGAGGGCTTCGAAGGACGATAAGATTAAAGCCGTGGTCGTTCGCATCAACAGTCCGGGCGGAACCGTGACCGCCTCGGACATCCTGTATCATGAGTTGCGGGAGTTCAAAACCAAGAGGAAGGTTCCCGTCATTGCTTCGATGATGGATGTGGCGGCGTCAGGGGGCTACTACCTCGCCATGGCGGCGGACAGTATTTTGGTCCATCCCTCGACGGTGACGGGCAGTATCGGTGTCATCATGCTGACCGTCAACGCCCGTGGATTGCTCGAAAAAGTGGGTGTCGAGGCCAACGCCATCACGTCCGGACCCCGCAAGGACATGGGCTCACCCTTTCGGGTCATGACGGCTGAGGAGCGGGGGATCTTTCAAAGCGTGATTGACTCGTTCTATCACCGTTTCCTGGCCGTGGTGCAGGAGGGGCGTCCCAATCTGTCGCCCGATCAAATCAAGAAACTGGCCGACGGGCGGATCTATTCCGGAGATCAGGCGAAAGCGGCAGGCTTGATCGATGAGATCGGGTATCTTGATGACGCGATCGAGATGGCCAAGAAGAAGGCGGGTCTGACGGAGGCGCGGGTCGTGACCTATGGGCGGCGAGGGGAGTATCAGAATAATATCTACTCGCGCCTGTTCGGGACGAGTTCGGGCATCACCGGGTTAGTCAATCTGGATTTGCTGTCGATGGTGCGGGGGGGAACGCCGCAGTTCATGTATCTCTGGATGCCATAGTAGAATGTGTCGATTTGACGATCTGGTGATCTGATGATCGATGGGGATTTCTGAAGTTACTCGCGCTTGAAATGGCACAGTCAACAGATCAACAGATCAACAGATTTTTTTCGACGCCGATTGGACGCCGGGCGATGCTGGCTCTGGGTGCCCAGGGGGCGATGAGCCTTTGCACGGCCCTGGGGGTTGGGACGGCCCTGAGTCTGTTCGGCAGCCTGACCGGTTGTTACCGGGCGCCAGGCACGGCTCGCGATCAGGTGATCTTTTTTTCCGAAGAGAAGGAACTGCAATTCGGATTGAGCGCATTCCGCGAGGTCTTACGGGCTGCACCGCTCAGTGACAACGCGGAAGTGAATGAGTTGGTGCACCGCGTGGGACGAAACATCGCTGAAGCCGCCAACAAGCCGGAGTATCAGTGGGAGTTTGCGGTCATTCAAGACGACAAGATGGTCAATGCCTTCGCGCTTCCAGGAGGGAAGGTCGCCATCTTCACCGGGATCCTCAAACATACGAAAGACGATGCTGGATTGGCGACGGTGATGGGTCATGAGGTCGCGCATGCGTTGCAGCGCCACGGGGTGGAGCGGATGAGCCGGAGTATCTTGGACCAAATTGCGCAATTGGGCGCATTGGGTGCGGCGGCATCCGGAAATGCCAATGCCGGTGCGATCCAGGGCTTGTTGGGGGCGTACGGGGTCAATGTGTCGTTGCCCTTCAATCGGAAACAAGAATCGGAAGCCGACTACATCGGACTTCGGTTGATGGCGCAGGCCGGTTACGATCCGCGTGAAGCCGTGCCGTTTTGGGAGCGCATGAGCGGCTGTCCGAGGCAGATGATTGGGAAGCTCTGTTTCCGGTCGCAGCAGGCGATACCAGAATTTCTTTCCACCCATCCGTCCGATTTGACACGTATCAATCAGATCGAAGCCTGGCTGCCCGAGGCACTCCAGCACTATCATGGCCCGGGGGGCGGGGCGGCTCCACCTTCGCCCGCGCCATACCGGCCGACGATCGGGCCGATGCCACAAACTAGCTAGCTGATCCTGAAACGAGGTCTCCGTGCCAAGGCGGACAGATATTCAGTCCATTTTACTGATCGGGTCTGGCCCGATCGTGATCGGTCAAGCCTGTGAGTTCGACTATTCAGGCACGCAGGCTTGCAAAGCGCTTAAAGAAGAAGGCTACCGGGTGATTCTCATCAACAGCAACCCGGCGACGATCATGACCGATCCTGAGTTGGCGGATCGGACCTATGTGGAGCCGATTACGGTCGAGGTCGTCGAGAAAGTGATCGAGCGCGAACGGCCCGACGCCCTGCTCCCGACGATGGGGGGACAGACCGCGTTGAATGCGACGATGGCATTGGTCAAGCGGGGGACACTCGAAAAATATGAGGTCAAGTTGATCGGCGCGTCCGCCGAGGCGATTCATAAGGCCGAGGATCGTGAAGCCTTCAAGCATGCGATGCAGCGAATTGGCTTGCGAGTGCCGGCCAGCGGCACGGCGCATAATCGCGAAGAAGCCATCAAGATTCTCGAACAGATCGGGTTTCCGGCGATCATTCGACCGTCGTTCACCATGGGCGGGACTGGTGGGAATATCGCGTACAACCGGGAAGAGTTCGAGAAGATTGTTGAGTGGGGTCTCGCCATGAGTCCCGTCGGTCAATTGCTGATCGAAGAGTCCTTGATCGGCTGGAAAGAATACGAACTTGAGGTGATGCGGGACCTTAAAGACAATGTCGTCATTGTCTGTCCGATCGAAAATCTGGACCCGATGGGAGTGCACACGGGTGACAGTATCACGGTCGCGCCGGCCATGACGCTCTCGGACAAAGAGTACCAGCGCATGCGGGATGCCGCGGTTCGGATTATGCGTGAGATCGGTGTCGATACCGGCGGGTCGAACGTCCAATTCGGCCTGGATCCGAAGAACGGCGACATGGTGGTCATCGAAATGAACCCGCGTGTGTCGAGGAGTTCTGCACTCGCCTCGAAAGCGACGGGTTTTCCCATCGCCAAGATTGCTGCGAAGCTTGCCGTGGGCTACACGTTGGATGAAATCACCAACGACATTACCGGTGTGACAAAAGCCTCATTCGAACCCACGATCGACTACGTAGTGGTGAAGATCCCTCGCTTTGCGTTCCAAAAGTTCCGAGGGGCCGATCCCACCCTCACGACGCAGATGAAATCGGTGGGCGAAGTGATGGCGATTGGGCGAACCTTTAAAGAGTCCTTGCAGAAGGCGATTCGTTCGCTGGAATTGAACATGAACGGGCTCTCCTCGCGCGAGGGGTTGGATCGCGGCATTCCTGAAGAGTTCGATCGGGAACAAGCGCTGGAGCGGGTACGCCAACATCTGCGGACCCCGATTGCCGAGCGACTGTGGCACGTGGCGGATGGTATACGTCTCGGTCTGTCCAATGACGACCTGTTTGCCCTCACGAAGATCGATCCCTGGTTTTTGGAGCAGATCCGAGAGCTGATGCAATTTGAAGCATTGCTGGTCGGTCAGGGGGGAAAGAAACCAGCTGCGCTTGCGGAGTCGCTTCTGTGGGAGGCCAAGGAACTTGGTTTTTCAGACGATCGTATCGCACAGCTCACCGGTGCCACCGCGGCTTCGATCAGGAAGCAGCGAACCCGTGACGGCCAGGGCCGAAGAGGGGTGACCTATAAACGCGTCGACACCTGCGCCGCAGAGTTCGAAGCCCATACCCCGTATCTTTATTCGACGTACGGAAGCGAATGTGAGGCGCGCCCGACAGACCGGAAGAAAGTGATCATCCTCGGCGGGGGGCCCAATCGTATCGGGCAGGGGATCGAATTCGACTACTGTTGTGTCCATGCGGCCATGGCGCTTCGGGAAGAAGGTATCGAATCGATCATGGTGAATTGTAACCCCGAAACGGTGAGTACAGACTACGACACCTCGGATCGGCTCTATTTCGAGCCGTTGACGGAGGAAGATGTCCTCAACATCGTCGAGCGCGAACAGCCGTTGGGAGTTGTGCTACAGTTCGGCGGGCAGACGCCCCTCAAGCTCGCCTTGCCCTTGTCCAAGGCCGGGGTGCGAATCTTGGGCACGAGTCCTGAGGCCATCGATCGCGCGGAGGATCGAGAACGATTCCGCGACCTCTTGAATAAGCTCGGGCTCCGCCAAGCGGAGAGTGGCATGGCCCGATCTGTAGACGAGGCCCTGCGGATCGCCTCGCAGATCAGCTATCCGGTCATGGTGCGGCCTTCATACGTGTTGGGTGGGCGATCCATGCAGATCGTCTACGACGAATCCGGCTTGCTGGAGTATATGGGATCGGCGGTCAAAGCCTCGTCGAAACATCCCGTGTTGATCGACAAGTATCTTTCGGACGCGATTGAAGTCGATGCCGACGCCATTTCTGATGGGACGAACGTCGTGGTGGCCGGGATCATGGAACATATCGAAGAAGCCGGGGTGCATTCGGGGGATTCGGCCTGTTCGTTGCCGCCCTATTCGCTCGATCAGAGCGTGATTGAAGAGATTCGTCGACAAATGAAGGTGTTGGCTCTGGAGCTTGGCGTGATCGGTCTGATGAATGCGCAGTTTGCCATCAAAGACCACACGATTTATGTGCTGGAGGTCAATCCGCGAGGCTCGCGCACCGTGCCGTTCGTCAGCAAAGCCATCGGTGTGCCGCTTGCCAAGCTGGCCATGAAGACCATGGTGGGCAAGAGCCTTCCGGAGCTGGGGTTGCTCGAGGCTCCTGCTCCCCTGCACTTGTCCGTGAAGGAATCCGTCTTTCCCTTCAATAAGTTCCCGGGGGTGGATGTCCTCTTGGGCCCGGAGATGAAGTCCACCGGGGAAGTGATGGGCATCGACCAGGATTTTGGATGGGCCTTCGCGAAGTCCCAAGCAGGAGCTGGTTCGCCGCTGCCGAAAGGAGGCACGGCATTCATCAGCGTGAAGGAGAGTGATCGTCCGGCGGCTCTGGACGTCGTGCAGCAGCTCCAGCGGCTGGGGTTTACCGTACAAGCTACAAGTGGAACGGCGGCGTATTTGCGTAACCATGGGGTCCCTGCGGAAACCGTGAACAAGGTCATGGAAGGGCGTCCTCATGTCGTGGACCATATCAAGAACGGGCAGGTGGCCTTGGTCGTGAACACTGTGAGTACCGCATCGTCGCATGCCGACTCATTGTCGATTCGTCGGGAGGCGTTGAACAAAGGCCTGGCCTACTATACGACTATACGGGGGGCACGCGCGGCGGTTATGGGCATTGAAGCAATTCTCAAGAAAGAACTCACCATTCGGTCGCTGCAGGAATATCACCACCGCTCATAGAGGACGCCACAGACTATGCCGACACCGATTACGAGGAAGGGGCACGAAGCCCTCAAAGCAGAGCTCGATCGTCTTCGCAAAGTCGAGCGTGCCAAAAATATCGAAGCCATTGCTGAAGCGCGCGCCCATGGCGATTTGAGCGAGAATGCAGAGTACGATGCCGCCAAGGAACGCCAGGGATTCATCGAGTCGCGGATTGTGGAACTACAGTCGAAGCTGGCCGACGCCCGCATCATCGAAACGGCCGGACGAATCTCTGACACCATCGTGTTCGGCGCCACGGTACTCGTGATTGAACAGGAGTCGCAGTCGAAGCGGGAGTACACGCTGGTGGGACAGGATGAAGCCGATATGAAAGTAAACCGCATCTCGATTCAGTCTCCGGTCGGCAAGGCGCTGATCGGAAAGCGAGTCGGCGATTTCGTCGAGGTCAAGACACCGGTCAAGATGGTCGAATACGAGGTGGTGGAGATTCGTTTCGAGGAGTTGTAGCGTGCACCCCCCAGGCCTCATCACGCTGTTGACCGATTTCGGCGATCGGGACTCATTCGTGGCGAGTATGAAGGGGGTGATCCTCACCATCAATCCCCACGCCACCCTCGTCGATCTCTCCCATCACGTGCCGCCCCATTCGGTTGAAGACGCCGCCTATCTTCTGAAATCCTGCTATCGATATTTTCCGGAGGGCACGGTGCATGTGGCCGTTGTCGATCCTGGCGTCGGCAGCGCGCGGCGCCCCCTCATCGCAAAGAGCGCGCACTACTTCTTTCTGGCTCCTGACAACGGTCTCTTGACGCCGATCCTTGCCGACGACAGCGAGATGGAAGTGCGTGCGATTGAGAATGAAGACTATCGGTTGACTTCATCGGGCCCCACCTTCGACGGCCGCGATCTCTTTGCTCCGGCTGCGGCGTGGCTGACCAGGCAACAGCCGTTCGCGTCCTTCGGGCGACTCATCGACGATTGCAAGACCTTCACGATCTCGAAGCCGAAGTGGGAAGCCATGGCCTTGGTGGGAGAGATTGTCCACGTCGATCGATTCGGCAATCTTATTTCCAACCTGACACCCGACCACGTGAAGGAAGTTCGAGACCTCACGAAGCGACCCAACCCGCTGATCCTCATTGCCGGCCACACGATCGATAAACTCGTCGGGAGCTATCTAGAAGGGAATGCGCAGGTGCCCTGTGCCTTGATCAATAGCAATGGCCAGCTGGAGATCTTTCTCAAAGAATCCAGCGCCGCATCGTTGCTTCAACTCGGCAAGAAAGAAGCCGTCAGGCTGACGTGAGCGAGACAAGCAATACGTGCGCGACAGGCGGGACAGGAAGTTCTGAGTTCTGGGTTATGAGTTCTGAGTTCGAAGTTCCGAACACTTCAGCTTTCGGACTGCTTCACTTCCCCGCTTTTCCAGCCCGTCTCGCAAGTCTCGCGCCACGGTACGAGGCGGCGGAGGGATTTTTCAGCATCCTGCTATGGTGATGCCGTAGCTGTCGCAATCGCACGATGCAAAATCACCACCATGCGCGCGAGTGTCGAGGCATCGGTCGAGAGGGGCGGAATCAGTGCCATGATGTGTCCCAGCGGTCTTAACAGCAACCCGTGGCGTCTGGCCTCCGTTGTAACTCGGTGTCCCATTCGAGCTTCGAGTGGATAGGGTTTCCGCGTCTGCTTGTCCTCCACCAGTTCGATAGCCGCCATGAATCCACACTGTCGAATGTCACCGACATGGGGCAGTTGCCACAGTGGCTGTAGGAGCCGCGTCATCGTCTTGATTTTGGGTTGTAGTCGAGAGAGCGTCTTGTCTTCCTTGAACACCTCGAGGTTGGCCAGTGCTACGGCGCAGGCGAGCGGATTACCGGTATAGCTGTGGCCATGGAAGAATGTTTTGAAGTCTTCGTACTTGCCGAGAAAGGCCTGGTAGATTTCGTCGGTGGTGAGTGTGGCTGCGAGTGGCATGTAGCCGCCGGTAAGGCCTTTGCTGATCGCCATCAAGTCCGGCGTGATCCCCTCATGTTGGCAGGCGAACATCTTGCCGGTACGGCCGAAACCAGTGGCCACTTCATCGGCAATCAAGAGGACATCGTATTTGGTGCACAGCTCACGAATTCGCTTCAGATAGCCCGGAGGGGAGGTCAGCATTCCTGCTGCGGCTTGAACGAGCGGCTCGATGATGAAACCGGCTAGTTCACGGTGACGCTCTTTGAAGAGTTGTTCAATCGGATCGAGGCAGGCCATCCGGCACGAAGGGTAGGTCAGCCTGAGCGGACATCGATAGCAATAGGGCGGGTCGGCTTCGATGGTGGGGAACAGCAGCGACTTGAATCGCGAATGGAAGAGTTCGATGTTGCCCACGCTGACGGCGCCGATGGTATCGCCGTGGTAGGCTAGCTTCAGATGCAGAAAGGTATTTTTTGGACCGGCTTCGGGACGTCGCTGCTGCCAGTACTGGAACGCCATTTTGAGCGCTACTTCGACCGCTGTCGACCCATTGTCGGAGTAGAACAGGCGCGTCAGGCCTTTGGGTGCGATCCGAATCAATGCTCGCGCGAGCTGAATCGCCGGTGGATTGGAGAGTCCGAACAACGTTGAATGCGCGATCTTTTCCAGCTGTCTCTTGATCGCACGGTCGAGTGTCGGATGGCGATGGCCATGGAGGTTGACCCAGATGGACGAGGTCCCGTCGAGATACCGCTTCCCTTCCGTATCGATCAGGTAGGGTCCTTTCCCTCGCTCGATTATGAGCGGCTTCTCCTGTTCCCATTCCTGCATTTGGGTGAAGGGATGCCAGAGATACTTTCGATCCCAGTCGCTCAATTGTTTCGTAGAAGGTTGTCGAGCCATAGTGGAAGAGTTAGAGGAGAGCTAATAGCTTATGGCGTATAGCACGAAATGAAGAAGCTTAGGCTTCTGACATAAGCCTTCGGCATTCGCTCCATGCTTCTTGCCATTAGCTATATGCTATCAGCCATACGCTCTTATCGGGTCTTGTGGCGCGGCGCGGAACGGATTATACGAGGGAGCGATTGCTTTGACAACCTCGGGGGCAGTAACTATAATAAACCGATTTCATTGGAGAATGAGTTAGGATTTGCAAAGCCTCATACGCAATTTCTCGATTATCGCCCATATCGATCACGGCAAATCAACTCTCGCTGACCGGTTCCTGGAAGCCACGGGCGCTGTTACGGCCCGAGAATCGAAAGAACAGATTCTCGACGCGATGGACCTGGAGCGTGAACGCGGGATCACAATCAAGGCCCATGCGGTCGCAGTCCGGTATAAGGCCAAGGATGGGAAGACGTACGCCTTGCATTTGATCGATACGCCAGGTCACGTCGACTTTACCTATGAAGTCTCGCGTAGTTTGGCGGCCTGCGAAGGCGCGCTCTTGCTCGTCGATGCCACGCAGGGGGTGCAGGCTCAGACGATTGCCAATGTGAATCTAGCGATGGCCAATAATCTCACCATTATTCCTGTTATCAACAAGATCGATTTGGCGAGTGCGGATGTCGAGGGGACGAAGCAATCTATCTCGGAAATCTTGCAGCTCGATGCCAGCGATGCGATGCCCATCAGTGCAAAAGTTGGAAAGGGCGTGCCGGAGGTGTTGGAGGCGGTGATTGCGCGGATTCCTCCGCCGTCCGGCGATCCTCAGGCGCCGCTCAAGGCGCTCATTTTCGACTCCTGGTTCGATAATTATCAGGGTGTGATCGTGCTGACACGACTTGTGGATGGAGCCCTGCGGCCGGGGATGAAAATTAAAGTCATGTCGAATGATCGGACGTTCGAAGTGATGGAAGTCGGCCAATTCACCCCGAAGAGGACGAAAAAGGCCGAGCTGTTGACCGGCGAGGTCGGGTACCTCTGCGCGAACATGAGAGAAGTCGCGGACGTCAAAATCGGCGATACGCTCACGGATGCCGTGTCGCCGACGAGTGCGCCCTTCCCCGGGTATAAAGAAGTGAAGCCGCTGGTGTTCTGCGGGCTCTATCCCACCGACACGGCCCGGTACGAAGATTTGCGCGATGCGCTGGTCAAACTGCGGTTGAATGACTCATCGTTTGTCTACGAACCGGAGACGTCGCTCGCCTTGGGGTTCGGGTTTCGATGCGGCTTCTTGGGGCTCTTGCACATGGAGATCATCCAGGAGCGGCTTGAGCGTGAATACAACCTGACCCTCCTCACCACTGCGCCGACCGTGGTCTATCGCGTGCGGACGACTAAAGGCGAGGTGCTGGAGGTCAATAACCCGGCGCAGCTTCCGCCTCCCAGCAGTATCGACTCATTTGAGGAGCCGTTTATTCTGGCGTCGGTCATTACGCCCGAACGCTACATGGGGGCCATCCTCAAGCTCTGTCAGGAGCGCCGCGGCATTCAGCGGAGCATACATTTTCTCGATCCGACGCGGGTGACGATCAGTTACGAGATGCCGCTGAACGAAGTCATTCTCGATTTCTACGATAAGCTCAAGTCGCGCACGCAGGGCTATGCCTCGCTCGATTATGAGCTGATTGGCTATCGCGAGTCCGATCTCGTGAGGCTTGATATTCTCTTGAACGGCGAGGCGGTCGATGCCTTGTCCTTTATCACCCATAAAGATCGTTCCATTCAGCGGGGGCGTCAACTCGCCGAGAAAATGAAGGAACTCATTCCCCGGCAGATGTACGAGATCGCCATTCAGGCGGCGATCGGGAGCAAGATTATTGCGCGTGAGACGATCGGAGCCATGAAGAAGAACGTCCTTGCGAAATGCTACGGTGGCGATATTACGCGGAAACGCAAGCTTCTCGAAAAACAGAAGGAAGGAAAGAAGCGCATGAAATCAGTGGGGAGCGTGGAAGTGCCGCAAGAGGCCTTCCTCGCCATCTTGAAAGTCGGTGAGGAATGAGCGGGGAGACGAATCGACCCCCATCGGACGACCTCACGTCCGCGACCCCAAAGGGGCGGACGGATACCGCAGGAGCACCGGCGGTGTTCGGCGAACCGTCGGCGCGGGCACGTCTGGGCAGGAAATCGCTCTTTCGCGAATATGCAGAAGCCAT
>SPAX01000140.1 GCA_005239475.1 Nitrospira sp.
ATCTCTTGTCGCTCCTGGGCGTGCGCCAGTTTGCCGTTGTCGTGAACAAGATGGATCTGGTCGGTTATCGGCAGGATGTGTTCGCTGGGATCGAAAAGGAATATCGGGAGTTCCTTGGGCAGTTCAAGGCGGTTCCACAGCAGATCATTCCGGTCAGTGCCAAGCTCGGAGATAATATCGCCAACCGGAGCGAGCAGATGTCCTGGTACAGCGGCCCGACTGTGCTGGACGCGCTCAGTGCCTTTCGGAAGGAACCGGGACGATCTGAACAGCCGCTTCGCCTGCCGGTTCAGGATGTGTACAAGTTCGACGCCCGCCGCATCATCGCCGGACGAGTCACGGCAGGGCAATTGAAGGTCGGCGATTCGCTAGTTTTCTCGCCGTCGAACAAACGGGCGACGGTCAAATCCATTGAAGCGTTCAATAGCGATCCCCCTCCAGTAGAAGGCCATGCAGGCCAATCAGTCGGTGTCACCCTCGACGAACAGATCTTTGTCGAACGAGGAGAGGTTGCTTCACATCAAGATGAACTCCCACTGGTGTCGACGGCCTTTCGAGCGAATGTATTCTGGCTGGGCCGGAAGCCGTTGGAACGGGGGCGGCGATACCAGCTCAGAGTGGCGACGAAGGAAGTGGATTGCGAAGTGGCCACCATTCACCGGATCATCGATACGATGGATCTGGCCCAGCAGCAAGGCAGTAGCGTGGTGAATAGGAATCAGGTTGCTGAATTGACGATTCGGGCCAAAGCGCCGGTCGCATTCGATCTCTCAGCCTCGTTTGAGGCGACGGGCCGGTTTGTCCTCGTGGATGAGTATGACATTGCCGGTGGCGGCATCGTGACAGAACTGGTCCATGACGATCAGGAGTTTCTCCGCGAAGAAGCTCGGCAGCGCGACTTTGCCTGGGTGAAGGGTCAAGTCGGCGTCGAGGATCGCGCGCAGCAGTATGGTCACCGAGCCGCCATTGTGTTGGTGACCGGGGGGCGACATACGGGGAAGTCCTTCCTTGCCAGGACCATTGAGGCCAGGCTTGTGGCAGACGGCCGGCATGCCTACTTGCTCGACGGAGGGAATCTCCGCCGCGGACTTGATGCAGACCTCTCGGAAGGAGAACGAGGGCAGGCGACCGAGATGGCTCGCCGTTATGGCGAAGTGGCGAGGTTGCTTGTCGATACCGGGCTGATTGTGGTCTCGACGACCAATCCCTTCGGCATGGCCTATGTCGAAGCGGCACAGGCTATTCGGACGCTTGTCCACCCGGTTCCAGTCATCGCCATTCACATGAGCAAGGCGCCCGAAGAAGTTCCACCCAATACGGATATCGTGCTGTCAGGCCCGGCAGACTTTGATACGGCCACTCGTCGAATCCTCGAGGAACTCAAGCGCCGTGGAGTCTTGGCTCAGGCGATTGGGGCTAAGCCAATCTTTCAGTATTCGATATAGCAGGATGCTGAAAAATGGGGATGGGGTAGCTGGGACGATCCCCGTGCTCGCGCAACGCGCGGCCTCAGAAGGCCCTCGTTGGACGCGCGCAGTTGGGATCATCCCACCCACCCCTTATAACGTGGCAGCTTGCTGCGGCTTTGTTAGTAACTGACGGAGGTTGCAGGGATTATCGCGTATCTTTCAAGAGAATCGATGGCGTGTTATACGGACAGAAATTGGCAGATCCGGCTCTTCTGTGGATCGGCCTAAACATTGTTAGATTCTCATGCAGGAATTTGTAGAGGCCATTGACCGCAGCACCGCCGCACAGAACTGGTACGGCGGTCTATTCGTCGCGCTGTCGCTTCCGGACATCTGCGGCAAGATCGATCAACCGCAGGAGACTGGTTCACAGCGCAGGTATGCCGCGTGGTTCGACAAGTATGTAAAACCCAAATACACACATCGTATTGGAGTTGATCGCTGCGAACAGGTGTTTCTCGGTGGTAATGACTGCTATGCACTACGGTGCGCTTATCTACACGAGGGAAGTGACAACATTTCTCTACAGCGTGCGAGGGAAGCGGTGGAACGATTTCACTTCATTGTTGCGCCGCCAGGCTGCACCATCCACTGCAACATGCTTGGGACAAAACTACAGCTCCAGGTAGATATCTTCTGCGAGGATGTAAAGCAGGGGATCCTGGCTTGGCTAAAAGATATTCAGGCTGATCCTACGAAGGTGCAGGCGGCGCAAAGCCTTCTGAAGATCCAATTCCCTGATGCAAATAGCGGAATCAGAATCTAACTATCGCTTGCAGTCGACACCCCAGCCTCGCATTCGCTCTGCTGGGGTTCCCTCGTTTGCTGCGCTCACTCGGCGCGGCTGAAGCTGGCGTTAGCCACCGGAATGTGTGCCCTCTGGCGGACTGGATGGACGGAGTTTGACTCCCCGGAAATCCCTGTGTTACGGTCAACCTCTGTGTATTCGCCCAGTTAGCAAGGGGTTCCCGTTATGGCGGTTGAAAAAGATCTGAAGGCCATTCTTCGCAATTTGAAGTACTCAGACGATGCCAAAGTCCTCGCACAGATCTCGGAAAATACCAAACTGGTTCATGCTCGCATGGCCGGCATCAAGCATAAGCTGGTGGTCATGAGTGGAAAAGGCGGCGTGGGCAAGAGCATGACCACGGTCAACTTGGCGTTGGCTTTTTCGCGGCAAGGCGCGAAGGTCGGACTCTTAGACGTGGACTTGAACGGACCCTGTGTGCCTCGCATGTTGGGTTTGCACGGCCAGTCGTTGACCATGGGGCCTGCGGGAGCGATTCCCCCAGTCGGGCCCCTCGGGGTCAAAGTTGCGTCGATGGATTTTTTCCTGGAGGATGCGTCGCCGGTTCGCTGGAAGGGGCCGATG
>SPAX01000141.1 GCA_005239475.1 Nitrospira sp.
CGGGAGAAAGCTCAAAGACGTTCCTCGTGAAATAGAAAGAGACGGGCAGCCTGGTCGTCCTCCTGCTCGCGGAACGCGCACGATAAGAATGTGCTCGTTCGACGCGCGCATTCGAGGATCGACCAGGCTACCCTTTGAAAAGAGAGAGAAATGAGTTTGGAGGGAGCGGTGGTCGCTCGATGCGCACAGTGAAGGACTGGCTGCTGCTCCCCTTAGGACAAAGTGGGAGAATCGGAAGACCCTAGCCCGCCCTCAGGGGAGAAGGTAGAGAGCGTGGAGGAAATATCTGATAGGGCTCGTTGGACATGACGCGTAAACCTGGCGAACCGATCTATCTCAAACATCACATGCTGGGCCTCGCCCTGGCCCTGATCTCCCCCATTCTGCTGCCCCTCCTGTATCACCGCTATGTCGCACCCCTAAGCTTTGACACCCTATTTGCCGCTGGCCTGATCATCGCGCTGATAGGAAGCATCGTGCTCTATTTCACCTACAGGGCCTCGGCTCAGAATGAACCGTGAACAGTAGAACTGCCGAGGGCTCTTCCTCCGAAATCTTTAACGTTTCACGATTTACGGCTCACGCGTAACGCCTTTCGTACTCGGCTTTTGATGTATCCAGGTGAGAGGAGTCGTCGCATTGGCTAGGTAGGCCTGCCCGAATCCAAGAATCAAGTGCGCGTCCTGTAATCGCAGTTCCCAGAGCGAGAAATCCGCAAAGCCAAACATCATGGCCGATTGTGGAAAGCGAGCCAGATACCGTCCCTTCACTTCAGCATAGTTCGGTGCACCAGCATTCAACAGCGCTGCCTCACCCTGAAGATTCATCCGCCGTAGGGCCAAGGGGTTCTTCCCCGGACGATCCGGCTCCGAGACAAACAGCCCTACGCGGGGGTCGTGCAATAGATGTTCGGTGTGCAACGCCAAGCGGCTCACATGAATGTAGGCGCGCGTCCAATGTTCGCCAAAGACATAGGGCACATGCGACCCAAACGGCCGCCCGTCTCTGAGCGTCAGCAGGACCCCCGTGCGAACCTCCTCGGCCAGACTGGCCCAAGCAGCCTGAACCTCCTCATTCGACAACGCCGCACTCATCGCCATTGAGACACCTTTCCTCCGGCAAGTCATCCCCATTCTTGCCAGTTTCGCGCCGCTCACTAGTCGCGCCCATGAGTTCGTCACGAGCATCCAGGCACCGGGCCCGCCTCTACGCCTCCTGCATCCGCACGAACTGGCGCGCGGCGATCAGATCCTGTCTGGTGCAGAGCTGCTTCTCACGCAACAGATGCTCCAGCGCCGCAATCCGGGCGGTCATCTCCGGCAACACGATATCAACCTGCTCGCGCAGGTCCTGCAGCCGTCGGCTCAGCCCCGAATCCCCTCGCTTCGCAGCGGATTTCTTCTTCGCCCGACCAACCGCTCGACCCTGCACTCGCTTCCGTGGAACGATCCTCTTGATGGACATGGCTCCCTCCAGGTTGAAACCCCTCCTCTATCTGCTTTGACAGGGTCGGGCACATGCGACGCCAAGACCTCCATGAACATTCATGAAACAACGTGACAACTGCACCGGCTCTGGGAAGCATGCTCACCCGATCGACAGGACAATGCCAAAGGCCACGGGCATCCCGCGATCAGCTTATAAGAAACCACGAAAGCCGTCCACAGGCAGAATGTTCAACCGGGCATGGCCACCCCTCACGCCTCCCTCCCCTCTCATCCGCCATCATTCGGCGCTGGATCTGGTCTATCTGGTTTATTTGGTTTGTCTGGTCAACCGCACAAACCAAATAACTGGCCAGTCCCGCCAGTCATCCGCAATACCCTCCCATCTCCTCACGTTTCACCTTTCACGTCTTACGTTTCACGTCCCCGGAAAGGCAGATGATTTCTCTGGGGGAAAACGGTATCCTTTACCGCGAACATGTGCGGCACAACAGGAGAGCAATCCTGCAGGATGCTCAAAAAGACCGTCCAGCAAGGCCGCAGCGAGCGAAGAGGCGAGGCGTACGCTTCGGTACGTTGAGCCTCTGAGCGAAGCGAGAACGATGCTGGCGGGATTTTTCAGCATCCTGCTAAAGGTTTCGGCGGGAACAAGGAAGGGACTCCATGAGTTCAACAACAGGCATGACCGCATCACGTCAATTCAAGACGCTCCTCTTGTCAGAACAGTTGGAGTTTATCTGTGAAGCCCACAATGGTCTCAGCGCCAAGATCGTCCAAGAAGCAGGCTTTCGCGGCATCTGGGCGAGCGGCCTCTCCATTTCCGCCCAATTCGGCGTGCGGGACAACAACGAAGCCAGTTGGACTCAAGTGCTGGAGAACCTGGAATTCATGTCCGATGCCACCACGATTCCGATTCTCCTCGATGGCGACACGGGATACGGCAACTTCAATAACATGCAACGGCTCGTCCGCAAACTGGAGCAGCGCAAAATCGCCGCGGTCTGCATTGAGGATAAGCTCTTCCCCAAGACGAATAGCTTCATCAAGGGCGGCGCCCAACCCATGGCGGACATGCAGGAGTTTTGCGGCAAGATCAAAGCCGGCAAAGACGCACAGACCGAGCAGGACTTTTGTATTATCGCCCGCGTGGAGTCCTTCATCTGCGGCTGGGGCCTGGCTGAGGCCCTGCGCCGAGCCGAGGCCTATCATCAGGCTGGAGCGGACGGCATCCTCATTCACAGCGCCCTGTCGGTGCCGGATGAGATCCTGGCGTTCAAACAGGAATGGGGCAACCGTTGCCCGGTTGTGATCGTGCCCACTAAATACTACGCCACTCCCACCGATGTATTCCGGCAGCATGGGATTTCGATGGTGATCTGGGCCAATCACATGCTCCGGTCCTCAGTGGCTGCCATGCAGAAAACCGCACGGACTCTCAAGGAGCAAGAACATCTCCTCTCCATCGAAGACAAAGTCGCGCCGGTTTCAGAAATCTTCAGGCTGCAAAACGCAGCTGAGCTACAAGACGCCGAAGACCGTTATCTGCCCAAAGGCGCCGAGGACACCTCTGCCATCGTGCTGGCCGCTTCTCGCGGGAAGGAACTGGGAGCACTCACAGAACAGCAGCCTAAAACGATGGTCAAAATTCAGGGCACACCAATCCTCTCCCACATCGTCGACGCCTACAATGCCGTGGGCATCAAGAATATCGTGGTCGTCAGGGGGTATAAAAAAGAAGCCGTGACTCTGCCCAACCTGACCTATGTCGATAACAACGACTATGCCGAAACCGGCGAGCTGGATTCTCTCTTGAGGGCCCTCCGATCCCGGAAAGGACCGGCTCAAAGCACGATCATTTCCTACGGCGACGTGCTGTTCAATAAATATATTCCACAATCTCTCTGTCAGGAGGCTGATGACTGTGTCATTTTCGTCGACAGCAACTGGCAGGAACAGACCAGCTATGCCCGCCTCGGCGGGTTTACCGAATGCACCATTCCCAATTCGAGGAAGGCGTTTAACGCCAAGATCTATCTCAAGCAATTGGGGAACAATATCCCCAAGGAATCCATCCACGGAGTCTGGATGGGGTTCCTCAAAGTCTCCCCTGGCGCTGCCGGCCACATCACCGGCATCATTGCGGAAATGCTTGCCAAGCCGGCCAACCGCAAAGCCGGCATCCCCCATCTGCTCCAAGAACTGCTGAAACAGAACTATCCGATCCGAGTGCTCTATACGGCAGGTCACTGGCTCGACATCAACAGCCTCGACGATGTGGTCCAGGCAGGGAATTTTTAGTCTGTCTGGTAGTTCTGGTCTATCTCGTCTATCTGGTTGGTCTGGTTTGTTTGGTTTCGGTCAATAAGATAAACATCATTCCACAGGCGTCTTATCCTGCATCGCAAGGCAAATGGCATCTTATACGGAAATAGATAATACACAGTTAGGCGGCCAGGCCGTGAACGCCGAAGATAATCTCCAATTCATTCCCAAACCGATAGACACGGTCTGCATCAGGCCTGGCGAAGGTCCGAACGTCCATATAGCGATTGGAACGATTCAAAGGATTGCTGCCCTTCGCGCCTATCACAGCTACGGCAACTGCCGCGATTGGATGGAGAAGCTATCGACCGCGTATGTAATAGCTCTGGCTACGCGGTCCGCAGACGCATTACTCATGCAGCACATCCAAAACGACCTTAACGGTCACCTTTCAATTGTTTGCAGCAAGTGTAGAGAGGCAAGTATCGGCCTACCAGTCATAAGAGAAAGGCTATTTCCGAATCTAAAATCGTTGAGGGAACATGCCAACGCGCTGATACATCACCTTGACGACCCCAGCAATAAAGGCATTTCAGGACTAAACATTGAAGGCGTTTTTAACTACTGCCACCATCTGTTTCAAGAAAATATCGACGCTCTATTTGGCATCATTCCGAATCCGCATGGCAGGTTTGAACACACGAAGTGCAAAAAATGCAGACGGAAATAGCGGTTAATCCCTTCATGAGAACCCAATTGGCATATCCGCCGCCTAACCCTTCGTTGCAGGGGATCGCCCGCAAGCTGCGCTTGCGGGCTCCCTCCGCGCTTCGCGCTCTGGCGGCCCCTGAACTCAAACGTTAGAGCACGTTAAAGATTGAGCTATGACTGATATCCCGAAAAACATACAACGATTTAACCTCATCGCGCTCTTGCTTTTTGCGAAGCTCTACGAGTCATTTCCTTCTGGCATCGACATTGAAGCACTGAAACTCGGGCACGATGCAGTTCCCAAAGATACAGCGTCAGATGAACAAGATTGGGATTTTGGCGCGGCAGCCTATGACGTGGTGCTCTGGCTGGCTGAAGAAGGTTTCTTACGTTACGAAAACCCAAACCACACGAGAGACTTCTTTAACGCACGGCTTACGATGAAGGGCCTTACCGTCTTGGGCTATTTGCCAGTTTCACTTCAATCTGGCGATGCGAAAGAACCCATTATCGAGAAAATAAAACGCATTCTTGCCACGGGCACCGAAAACGCTGCGGCGGACGGAATAGGAGCAATTCTTGGACAAATATTTAACTTGGCTTCTTCGTAAATAGATCTTTGGGACCGCTCACCCGATCAGGGATTCGTGGTCGGGCATATAGGCTACGAGGGATTCGCAGTCAGGCATGACCACTGACTTATTGGAGCCGGTCGCCTCGCTTGAAGAAATTGAGGGCCCGGCAGTCTTTCCTCCAAGCTAGCCCTCCTCCCGCGCTTCCGTCACGAATAGGTGGAGATATCTGACGGGCGCTCTTGTCATCCTGGCTGCGATTGGGATTCGTGGTCAGGCATGACTATTGACTTATGATGTCATCGGGAGCGGCTTGTTTTCGAAGTTCAGTTTGGAGGAGTTCGAACGGCAAGAGAGTGGTGCTTAATTCACCTGTCTGTTATTCCGGGGCCACCTCACACACAGAATTACGAAATCTACTTCTTGTTCGACTGGGACGCACGCAATTGAGAGAACGGACACTGAGGATTGTTTTCAGTGGCAGCCTCGCAGGCAAGCAATGCCTCAAGGTACCTCTGATCATCCAGCCGCCGGGCATCCTGCTGAAGCAGAGTTTGGATACGCTTGAGAAGAGCAGCATCCGGTATGGAGGCGGGAAACGGCCCTTTACCCTCTGGCGAAACGCCATTCGAATTCGTTGTCGCTTCCTTTGGCGTGATGCCTGTCTTCACATAGCCCTCTAAAAGTAGCTTGCGAAACGGACAGGTCTCAGAATCTGGATTCTCTCCTTGAGCATTTCCAATGCAAGTACCCAATGCGGTGGCAAAGGCATGATTCCCTTGCTCTTCAACGATTGTTTTCAAACGATGATGGATCTGTAGCAGCTTGCCGTGTTGCTGGATCATAAAAACCTCTCTGTTAGAGTGGCCTAGGCTTTACGGTAGCACTTGTCCACTAAAGCACATAGAAATTCTTACTTTTTACGCCCGCAACGAGGAGATAAAACGTGGGCGGGATTCAGGGTCAG
>SPAX01000142.1 GCA_005239475.1 Nitrospira sp.
CCAGGATAATCACATCCGACTCATAGTCCCGCACCAGTTGGGCAATCCCCCAGGACAAGTCTTCCTTCGTGTCGCAGCAGACGCAGCCGCCGGCGAGGTTCATGACTTGCTCGGCGATGGTTCCAGCGCGGGGGCCGTCGATGCTCACCTCGCCGGCTTCGTTCATCAACACGCCGGCTCGTTTGCCCTGGCCCTTCCAATGTTCGAGCAGCCTCATTAAGAGGGTGGTTTTTCCCGCGCCGAGGGAGCCGCAGAGGATATAAAAAGGGACTGGGGTCGTAGTCATTGTCTTAACCCGAATCGTCGATCCAGACTCAAGCGAGACAGGCGAGACTGGCGGGAAAAGCGCGACAGGCGCGATACGAAGTTCGAAGTTCTGGGTTTGAAGTTCCGGAAACCCCGAACTTCGGACCTCGAACTTTCCCCCGTCTCGCCAGTCCCGCTTTTCCCGCTCGTCTCGCATCGCTCACGTCCCGCGAGTCTCGCTCCTCGCGCTTGTCGCGCGCCACTCCGCATAGCTCAGCGATGCACATGTAAGAGACTCTCATCCCGGTGCTGCTTTGCCAACGTGGTCAGATCGCAGTGGATCTCGTCAGTGTGGCAACAGTGGGTTCCCATCTGAATCGTCATATGCTTGATGCCGAAATCTGTGCTGACCCGAGCGCGGATGGCATGTAATAAATTATTGGTCAGTGCCGAATCGTCTCCATCGACGAGGATATGACAGGTCATCATAATCAACCGAGGTTCGACTGCCCAGATATGGAGGTCGTGGACGTTTTTCACGCCGGGGATCGCCTCGATGGTCGCAGCCACGTGGGAGGCGCTGATTTTCGCCGGGGTCGATTCCAACAAGACGTCCAGCGATTCCTTAAACAGCGGCCAGGCCCCTTTTGCAATTGCCACGACGACCAGCAAGCTGATCAGCGGATCGAGAACGGCCCATCCGGTGAGTAGTATGGCGCCGCCGCTGATCACGACGCCCAGTGACACCCAGGCATCACCCAGCATGTGCCAAAAGGCACTGCGGATATTGAGATCATCCTTGGCTCCGCGCTGCAACAGGAGGGCGATACTTAAATTGGCTGCGAAACTCAGGGCGGCGATCGCCATGACCCAGCCGCCGTCCACCGGTACGGGCTGCAGCAGCCGCTTGAGTCCCACGAGTGTGATGCCGAGGGCCGTGAGCAACAGGACGAACGAATTCAAGAACGCCGCAATGATGCCGGCTCGGTGATACCCAAATGTTTTAGCTTCTGTGGCAGGCCTGGCCGTGAGGAGATGGGCATAGAGGGCAAGAAAGAGCGCACCCTGGTCGACGAGGTTATGACCCGCATCGCTCATAAGTCCGATGCTATCGAGGATCCATCCGCCGATGAACTCAGCAACGATGATCGCCGCGTTCAGTGCCAGGGCGAGGTACAAACGGCTGCGAAGATGTTCATAGGAGACAAGAGCGGTCATAGTAATAGTGTCGCATGTGCGCGCCGAGGCGGCAAGCGTTCCGGAGACTTTTTTGAGGTTAGCGGCGTTCGCTTCTTGGCTTTTGGCGAAGGCGCTCGCGGAGGACTGGGTATTTGGATTGTCCGATACCAAAGTTGCCGCTGGCTGGATCGGCGGCAATCACGCGGAGCGTGATGCCGTCGGGCGCGTCGTTGGGAAGCGGTACGAAGAACGGCGCTTCAAAGGTCGCTTGGTCGCCGCTGTAAAACATCTGGAGCCGTTCCAGCACCCGGTCGCCGATCATCAGTTCGCCGTAGATATGGGTCTTGCGAGAATCCCAGTCCCCATGTGGACGGACGAGGGCGCCGGACAACGTGCGCACGGACGCGCGCAAGGGAACGTCGTCCTTGGCGATCAAGGGCTCGCCTGGTTTCGGATGTTCGATTTGGATGATATAGCCGTAAAGGGTGAGCACGATCCCGTCATTGGTCAGGTCTTGTCCGGGAATCAGCCAGAGGGTTATTGATACCTGCTGCGCGGCGGCAGGATAGGCAAGCGGTCCCTCGGCTGTGATTTCGACGAGGGTTGGGTGGAGAAGATTGAGTGTGGTGGTAAAGGCTGCGGCCGGTCGTGAGCTGTATAGCGGTTCTCCCATCAAGCGCGGCGTCCGCATGATGTGATTCTGGTCGCCGGCTTCGCCCTGCTGAATGCCGGTAGCCAGGACTTGTTTGGTGGCTACGTCGGTGATCGTGACGCGGGCGCCTCCGACTTCTCGACCGAGGACCATCGCGCCATGGCTCACGACGCGGACTAAGATGGTCGTCGGTTGTGGCTCGTTGAGACGGAGATCGGGAGGGGATTCGAGTTCAGCCTGGATCGCGAGGCAGGGGAGGGGGATCAGCGCAGCACCACAGAGCAGCAGCAGCCTGGCTGTGGCGACCGGCAGGCTCATTTTACTTTGGTCCCAGGGTCGACTTCCTCGAGGATAGTGGCCAGGCCGCGGACTTCGCTGTCCCCTGCGGCCAGGACCATGCCTTGCGATTCGATGCCCATAAGCTTCGCTGGCTTGAGGTTAGCGACAATGATGATCGTTTTGCCGATCAGCGCCTCCGGCTCGTATTTCTTGCCGATGCCGGCGACGATCTGGCGTGGCTCCGTCCCTTCTCCAAGACTGACTTGCAGCTTCAGCAACTTCCCCGACTTCGGCACACGTTCGGCGGTGAGGACCTTCGCGGTCTTGAGCTGAATCTTCATGAACTCGTCGATGGTGATCTGTGCTGCAGAAGAGGCTTGTGGCACTGGGCTAGAGGCACTGGGCATCGGAGATGGCGGTACAGCAGTTAGCGCCGGTGTCGCTGTCGTTGGTTGCGGGGGAGTCGGTGTGTCGCTCACGGTCTTGGCTCCTTGTGGTTTCGATTCAATGCGGGGGAACAACGACGTTCCTTTATGGATGGTCGTGCCTGGTGCAAGGCTTCCCCACTCTACGCGGTGTTCCAGAATCGGAGAGTTGAAATCTATTGAGAGACCGAGCTGGTGGCTAATGGTCTGCGCACTCGCTGGCATGAACGAGTAGGTTGCGAGGCTTAAGCACCGCAATGTTTCAGCCATGTGATAGAGGACAGTTCTAAGTTGATCTGCATCGCTCTCATTTTTGGCAAGGGTCCAGGGGGCGGTTTTATCGACGTATTGGTTGGCCGTCTGGACGACTTGCCAAATCGCTTCCAACGCTCGGTTAAATTCCTGGGTTTCAAGATGGTTTGGCAACACATCATTGAGGAGTGCGAGGGTAGCTTGTATGAGGTCCCGCTCTGCGGCCCTGATTTTCCCAGGGGCGGGGACATGTCCTTCTTGTGTGCGTTCGATGAGAGTGAGGGTGCGGCTCAGAAGATTCCCTAATCCGTTCGCCAAATCGCTATTTACGCGCGTGATCATCGCTCCGAGGACGAAATCCCCATCTTGGCCGAACGGTACTTCGCGGAGTAGGAAATAGCGAAAGGCATCGGCGCCGAATTCATCGACCATCTTGTTCGGGTCAACCACGTTGCCGCGGCTCTTCGACATCTTTTCTCCATCGACAGTCCACCAACCATGCGCGAAGATCGTTTCTGGCAATGGCAGGTTCAACGCCATCAGCATCGTGGACCAATAAACAGCGTGGGTGGTGAGGATGTCTTTCCCAACCAAGTGGACGTTAGCTGGCCAGAATTTCTCACGTGCTGGAGGTTGTACAAGGTACTCGAGTGCCGACACGTAATTCACCAAGGCGTCGAACCAGACGTACGTGACGTAGTCTTTGTCGAATGGCAACTCGATGCCCCAGGAGAGTCTTGATTTGGGTCGGGAGATCGACAGGTCGCCGAGCTTCTGTGTGGTCAAGAAACCCAGGACTTCGTTGCGGCGCGACTCAGGGCGGATGAAGTTCGGATGCTGCTTGATGTGTTCGATCAGACGATCCTGATACTGCCCCATCTTGAAAAAATAATTGTGTTCGCTGAGCTTCTCGACGGGGCGTTTGCAGTCTGGGCAGAGGCCTCCTGCGACATCTTTTTCAGTCCAAAACCGTTCATCAAATGTGCAGTACCATCCAGTGTAATCATCTTTATAAATCAGCTGCTTATAATAAAGCTCTTGAAGGTATCGTTGAACGATAGAGTGGTGCGCAGGATCTGTCGTTCTGATAAAGGCATCGTTGGAAATGTTTAGGCGTTTCCAAAGGGCCTGAAACTGGGGTGCCAGCTTGTCGCAATGAGCTTGCGGGTCGATGCCGGCTTTGGCCGCGGCCTGCTGAACCTTTTGTCCGTGTTCATCGAGCCCAGTGAGAAAGAAAACGTCGCGTCCACGCAGGCGCCAGTAGCGAGCAAGGACGTCGGCAGCCACGGTGGTATAGGCGTGTCCGATATGCGGCACGTCGTTCACGTAATAGATCGGCGTCGTGATGTAAAAGCGGTTGGCCGTATTCATGTGGGGTAACAAAAGATATCAGGTAATAAACGGCGAAAGCTAGGAGCCTGCATGTCTAGGGTAAGGAGATCTCATCTCCAGCAGGATGCTCAAAAAGGCCGTTCAGCAAGGCCGCAGCGAACGTTCACTTAAT
>SPAX01000143.1 GCA_005239475.1 Nitrospira sp.
AATGGCAAACGCCAGATCATTATCGACGCACGTGCGGATGAAGCTCAACGGGTCGCACTTGAAACAATCATCTCAGGCGGAATGGCAAACGCCAGATCATTATCGACGCACGTGCGGATGAAGCTCAACGGGTCGCACTTGAAACAATCATCTCAGGCGGGGCATGTCAACCATTGAGCAATGTTTTCTCCGTATTCGCGTCCACCTGCTCGGAAGTTTGCGAGACATTGTCCCTGCCGATTAGTCTCGAAGCGAACTTGGAACTCAGAACCGCAAGGGTTGATATACCGGGCATCATGAGCAGCAGCGGCAGACCGATAATCAACGAGTTTAATGGCCAACCGTTCCACATTGCGCTGGCACGTCCTAGTGGCAGTTTCGAGTTTACCTACGCAGAAATCGGGCTAGGTACGACCTCGGTGACGGGTGCTATGGAGATGGCGTTCGAAGATTCATGGGCGCATTTTTGTGTGCACCACTTCAATCAGGATGGGTTGATCCGCGAAAGATCAAGGCTCACAGCATGGCTTGGTGCATGGGGTCCGCGCTCCCGTGAATGACGGCAATGGGGCAGAAGCAGACACCACTTGACTACGCCGTGCTCATCCACATAACAAGGGCCTGGAGCTGACGGCTTCCAGCGTCCGCTCGTGCCTCGCGCCCGCTTCCAGCCGCAGCTCAGGCCTGGCGAGACCACAAGGAATCGCATGTCGGTCCAGGCGTTTTACGATGAGTTGGCTCCGCTGTACCATCTCGTCTACGAGAACTGGGAGGCAAGCGTCGCCCGGCAAGGGAAGGCGTTGGCGTCGCTCATCGGCGAACATTGGGGGGCGGGCGCGCGCACGGTGCTCGACGCTGCGGTCGGCATCGGCACGCAAGCGCTTGGGCTCCTCGCGCTCGGGTTCCGGGTGACAGGGTCCGATCTCTCGCACGCTGCCGTCAATCGAGCCCGGCGTGAAGCTGCCGCGCGTCAGCTTCCGCTCAGCTGTGTCGTTGCCGACTTCCGCGCTCTGCCGCTCCGGACGGCAGGCGTTGACGTCGTCATCGTCTGTGACAACTCGCTGCCGCATCTTGAGACCCCAGGCGACATCGAGACAGCGCTCGGCGAATGCTTCCGGTGCGCCCGGCCGGGCGGTGGCTGTCTTGTCTCAATGCGCGACTACGGACCACCGCCGCCTTCCGGGACGGTTGAGGTGCGACCGTACGGCGAGCGCGCCTGGGCGGGGCGCCGTTATCATCTACGCCAAGTCTGGAGCTGGCGGGGACCGCGATATGACTATTCGTTTGAGATCACGCCTGTAGACGGTGTTGACGACTTCGCTACCATCCTGAAGAGCTCTTATCTCGCGATCCCGGTGGCACAGGTCGCCGAGCTCATGAGCGCAGTCGGCTTTCAGAGCGTTCGCCGGGTGGACGACCGATTCTTCCAGCCCGTCCTTGTAGGCACGCGCCCGGTGGTCTAACTTCGCGATGAACCCGACGTCGGCTTCGCGTTGCTCAGCCGCCGCAGGTTATCGCGGGCGTTGGGCGTCATTCACTCACGCGCAAGGGACAGGCGTCTGAACATGTGACCCCGAATCATTACCTTTGACTGCTATGGAACGCTGGTGCGGTGGCCAGAGACGTTGCGTTCGGTTTTTGATTCATTGCTTCCGGCCGGCGCTGACGGCGCAAGGTTCCATAAGGATTTCAGCGAATTCCATGTTCAGCTCAAGAACGGGCCGTATCAGCCCTACTCGCAGGTCCTGCGACTCGCCCTGGACAAGGCGATGCGCAAGTGGAATCTTGGGAACGCGCCAAGCGCTCAAGAACGGCTGCTCCGCTCGATTCAGGCGATCCCGGCATATCCCGACGTAATCCCGGCGCTTCGGTCCCTCGCGCGGAAGTTCAGAATCGCCATCATCTCGAACACGGAAGACGCTCTGATCGAGGAAACAGTGCGGGGCCTTGAGATTCCGTGCGAAGTCATTACCGCGGAACAGGCGCGTGCCTACAAGCCTGACCATCGTCTCTTTGCTTATGCGCATCAGCGCCTCGGCGTGACGGCGGGAGAAGTGCTGCATGTCGGTGCAGGGTATGCGACGGACATGGTTCCTGCGTTCGAGCTTGGGCTCGCCCGTGTCTGGATCAACCGGCGTGGGGAGCACGCCAACCCCTCAATGCCCCCGACGGCCGAACTACCGGATTTGTCGAAGCTTGAATCGAGGATCGCGAGCATTGCCAAGGGCCGCGATGCAAGCATCAGTGGTGCTCGGCAATGACGCCCAACCGCGCAGTGCACCAGACGCGCGCAAGAGCGGCGCGCGCTGGCGACTGCGAACGATGGCGCGGACGTTTCGCGCCGCGCCATCGGGGGCGGCTGGAGCGGACGGGCGGCCCCGCTGGCAAGCTGGCGGTTCCTCCCGCCGCTCATCCGCCGCCCCCGTTAACCAGCAATGAGCAGAGGTCGCGCCGACATCTGCGGGTACTGCGGGACCTTATCGCCCACAACCCGTGATCACATCCCGCCCAAGGGAATATTCCCGAGCCCTCGGCCGGACGACCTCATCACTGTCCCATCATGCGCCTCCTGCAATCAGAGCGCTTCCCGCAGCGATGAGCTCTTTCGTGCGTATTTGTCCTTGCACGGGGGCGTCGATACCGCCTCAACAAGTCGACTATGGGACCAGGCGCTCGACGGGACTCCGCACAACCGTCGGCTGCACCGCCGGCTCCTTGAGGGCCTAGAGCCAGTCTGGCTGACTACGCCCTCAGGCGTCATCCATGGACGGGGGTACGGAGGGCCCTGGGATTCTGACGCACATGACACAACGATCGAGAGGATGATCCGCGGCCTCTACTTCCACCACTATGATGAGGTCCTTGGCACTCGGGTGCGCGTTAAGGTCCACTGGTTGCGCAGCCTGGAGCCCACGCTTCTCGAAGCGACGGCGGAGTGTGATCAACGCTCGGTCGGCGGTGGCCAGTTCGTATACCGGTTCGGTCGAGCGTCAGACCATGCACTTCACTCGATCTGGCTTTTCGAGTTCCACAAACGTCATTGGGCCGGGGGCCAAACAGCCCCGGTCGAGTTCAGCGACGAGGCCCATGTGCAACTTGGTTCTGGCTAACAGCACGTTGGACCGGACCGCTGGCTCGCATTCGCTGGCCGCGGCCGGTCAACGTGAGCGATCGCGCGGACGCTTCGCGCCGCCCGTCATGCGGCTGGAGCGGACGGGCGGCCCCGCGAGCAAGCTGGCGGTTCCTCCCGCCGCTCATCCGCCGCCCCCGTTAGGCGCATGGCCGACCACGGGAATGGAGGTACAGTATCGGGATGGCATTGCGGTTTCTGTGGGATCCTCGGAAGGCGGTATCGAACGAGCGGAAGCACGGCGTCGGCTTCCCAGAGGCCACAACTGTCTTCGATGATCCCTTGTCCGTGACGATTGCTGACCCCGACCACGCCTTGGAGGAGCAGCGGTTCCTGCTGCTCGGTCGATCGAA
>SPAX01000144.1 GCA_005239475.1 Nitrospira sp.
AAACAGCCCGCCACCACGTAGCGGTTATTGGGTAACTATCAGGGGTTTAGGCTGAAGGTGGTTTCTACGACCTTTGGTTCAAGTAGAGATGAATCCTCGTTGGGCAAGAAGCTCGGCCCCTAAAAGCCTTCAGCCTATCTACCTGAGTAGTTACGCTACTTGTTCAGCTGCCGGTCAACTTCCCGTTGAATGTCATCGAGTTTCTTCATCGACACCGGTTTCCCCATCGACAATTCTAGTCGCACTTCCCGAAGCGTTCCGGTCAGCGCCCGCAGGGCGAGGATTGACTCATCCTGCTTCGCGCCCTTTGTGGCATTCTCCAGCGTCTCGGCCGCTTCGCCTAGTTGCGTGGCGGCTTCCCCAAAGTTTTTATCGAACAGTTCTGATTTTGCCTGCACCACCCGTGACTTGGTGTCGATCAGTCCCTGCCGCCTGCGCAGGTCTCGCTCGATTCCCATCGTGGTGTCGAAGATATTGCGCGACGTGTCTTTGAGCGATTGTTGGAGGTCCGAGACCGTTTGTTGCAGCGTGCCGACCGGACGTTGGCCGAAATAAAATCCGAGACCAAACGACATGGCAACCAGGGCAAGAGCGGCGACAAATTTCCACATCACGCAATCCTTTCGGCTAACGAACCTTACAGGATGCTGAAAAAAACCGCCAGCAGGGGGGATGGCCCGGTGAGTCCCCTGTGCTCGCGCAACGCGCGGCCTCAGAAGGCCCTCGTTGGACGCGCGCAGTAGGGGACTCATCCGAGCCATCCTGGGACAACATACACGAGCAAGCTTGGAAGGATCATCTTGGGTGACTCGCTGCGGCCTTGCTTGGGGAAAGGCGCGTCTCGGCGCGCCAGGGTTGGGCGGGTGAGAAGTCTGGTCTTTTTGAGCATCCTGCGCGAGTGCTCTGCTCTTGTCCAAGACGAACAGATCATCGAAGTTCTGTTATGCCGATATTATTTTTTCCGTAGCCTGCTAGGAACCGCTGTGGGACGGCGGAGTTGTTGGAGCAGACTTCCTGCCGCAGCAAGGCGAATGGCGACGTCTGAGTCCTGTAAGCTTTTTTTGAGTAACGGCGTCACTTGTGCGGCGCTCTTGCCCAAGGCTTTTACCGCGAAGAGCCGCGGTTGTGGTTGCTGGTCTTGCAGGAGCGTCTGTAAGATGGCCACCGCTTGCTTGTCGGAGGTGGCCGCCAGCGCATGGGCTGCCGCTGCTCGGATAGAGGGGTCCGGATGTTTCGCCAAGTCCGCGGCGAGCAAGATAGCCGATGTGTCGCCCAGTCGAAGCAGTCCTTCCACCGCGCCGGCCCGTACCTGCATGTTGGCATCGCGTGTGAGAGCCCGCAGCAACGGGTGATTTTCGCGAATCCCCAGCCGCCCAAGACTCGTGGCTGCAACCGCGCGCACGCGCGCGCTTTCGTCTCCTAGGGCATGGGTTAATGGTCCGACGCCATCGGCCTGTCCATACTCTCCCAATGCACCAGCGGCGAACGCGCGCACCGACGGCTCAGGATCGTACACACCCTGGCTCAGGACCGACAGACTCGATGCGCGCTTCAGCCGCCCCAAAACCCCTAAGGCTGCCATGCGGATATCGGGGTCCGGAAGCGTCGCTGCTCCGGTGATGTCGGTCAGCATGTTCTGTTTGCCGAGCCGAAACAGTGCGGCATAGGCAAACACGGACTCCGGTCCGTCGTCCGTTCTAGCGACTTCGATGAGGGAGGGCATGATGTCGTTGACGTTGGCCTCACTGAGCGCATTCATTGCGGCAATTCGCACCGCCGGCATTGCGTCGTTCAGGGCCCGTCGCAAGGGGCCGGACTTCCCTGCGAGTCCAGCTTTGCCGATGGCGTCCGCGGCACGAGTCCGCACCAGGACCGATGCATCGAGCAGTCCGTCTTCCAGGACGGCCTGTGTTTCTGCGAGGCCGAGTTCAGCTAGCATCGTATAGGCCACGATCCGCACATATTCTTGTGAGTCGCGGACATGGTTGGTCAGAAAGCTGAGCGCCAAGGGTCGTAGGAGGGCTGGATCGTCCGGTTGATCTGTAGGGACTAGCTGTTGATAGAGGGTGAAGGCTTCTTCTGGTCGCCCAAGCTTGAGGGCACTCTGGAAGGCGAGGCGGATGAGCGGTTTCGACGCGGTGGACTCTGGCGGAAGGGATTGCCAGAGCTTCAGGACCCGGTCGTATTCGGCGTGGTTGAATGCGTCCGTGGCCTCACGTTCGCGGGCTGAGCCGGTGGGCGCCATCGGCGTGCGTGCTTCCGCAGGAGGCAGGCTCACGGCAATCGTCCCGAGGGTGAGCAGCAGGAACAGCTTTAGTGGTGTGGTGATGGCGTAGCGACGGGCTCTCTCCAATAAGGTAAGACGTGAAAGGTGAAACGTAGGACTACCGAGGACTCTTCCTCCGAAACCTTTCACGTGTAACGATTCGCGTTTCACGGCCCGTTACCATGTCGAAGGCGTGATGACCATGGCGGGCGCATACATCGTGTCGACGTACTCCTTGACCATCCGTTTGGTGCAGAAGCGGGGGGCATTGGTCCGCAGACTTTCCTTCATGAGCTGTAACCAGCCGCGGGGTATCCCGTCAAGGTCTCGTTGATAGTAGAGGGGAATGGCTTCTTGCTCGAGTATGCGGTAGAGCTGTTGCGCGTCATGCTCGTCCTGGGCCTGAACGTCTTGGTTCCCGACTAAGGGTTCAATGCCCCATCCGTTGGCTCCGTTGTAGCCTTCTTTCCACCATCCATCAAGGACGCTGAGGTTGATGACGCCGTTGAGTGCGGCTTTTTGCCCGCTCGTTCCGCTCGCCTCCAAGGGAAAACGCGGGGTGTTGAGCCAAATATCGACCCCCTGGACGAGGAACTTCGCCATGTGCATATCATAGTTTTCCAGGAACGCTACGTGGCCGCCCAACTTATGGTCGTCGCAAAAGCTCAACACTTCATGAATGAAATAGCGACCAGGTTCATCGGCCGGGTGGGCCTTGCCGGCAAAGATCAATTGGACGGGACGCCACTGGTTATGGAGCAACCGTTTCAGCCGTTCGAGGTCGCGGAACAACAAGGTTGCCCGCTTGTAGGTGGCAAAGCGCCTGGCGAAGCCGATGGTGAGTGCTTCGGGGTCGAGCAGCGTGCCTCGCGTTAAGACCTGCGAGGCTTGGAGATGCCCTTGCATCCAGCCGCTCCGGGCACGTTCCCGGATGAAGCTCATGAGTTTGCGTTTCATGGTTTGACGTACGGCCCAGAGTTCATGGTCGGGAATATCCAGGACCCGTTGCCACAGCGCCGTGCCGTCGCATTTCTCCGCCCATTCGGGGCCGAGATACTTGCCGTAAAGCTGGTTGAGTTCCGGCGCGATCCAGGTCGGCGCATGGATGCCGTTGGTCACGCTGCGGATCGGGACTTGCTCGGTCGGTAGTCCCGGCCACATATGGTTCCACATTTTTCGCGAGAGCTGCCCGTGTTCACGACTGACCCCGTTCACATGAGCGGCTAGCCGGAGAGCAAGTGCCGTCATGTTGAAGCCTTGCCCCTGGGATTCGGGGGTATCTCCTAGGCGGAGGAAGTCTTCTCGCGAGAGGCCCAACTGCTCCCAATAGCCGGCAAAGTACCGGTCCATGAGATGATGGGGAAATACGTCGTGACCGGCCGGCACCGGTGTATGGGTGGTAAACACCGTACTCTGGCGGATGGTCTCGCAGGCGTCCGCGTGCGTCGATCCCTTCTGGATCAATTCGCGAATGCGCTCCAATGTGAGGAAGGCGGAGTGGCCCTCATTGGCATGCCAGACCGTCGGTGCGATGCCCAATGCACGAAGCATACGGACACCGCCGATACCCAACAGGAACTCCTGACAGAGACGCATCTCCTGATCGCCGCCATACAGTCGAGCTGAAAGAGCCCGATTCTCGGGACTGTTCTCGGGGACGTCTGTATCGATGAGGTAGAGGGGAACCCGCCCGACGAGCACTTTCCAGACCGCTGCAGCCACGACCCGGCTACCGATCTCGACCGTTATCCTACATGCGTCCCCCGATGTAGTGAGGGCGGGATGAATTGGCGACTCTTCCCGGTTGAACGGGGCGTAGGCCGCTTCCTGCCATCCCTCCGGCGTGATCCGCTGCCGAAAATATCCTTGTGGATACATGAATCCCACTCCCACCAGAGGCACACCGAGATCGCTGGCTTCCTTGCAATGGTCTCCGGCGAGAATGCCCAGGCCACCGCTGTAAATAGGAATGGACCTATGAAGACCAAATTCCGCCGAAAAGTAAGCAATGGTGAGAGCTTTCAAATCGCTGTGCTGTGTTTTAAACCAACTATGTCCGCTTTGACGGTACTCGTCGAATGTCTTGAGGGCGGCAGAGTATAGCCGCATATACGAGGGATCTTCGGCGAGGTGCATGAGTCGGTCAGGCTTGACGTCGGCCAGTAGTTCGACGGGGTTGTGGCGGGTCAGTACCCAGAGAGTTGGATCGATGTGTTCAAATAGCCGACGGGCTTCCGGAGTCCAACTCCACCAAAGATTAAACGCCAATTCCGTGAGGCGTGAGAGACTTGTTGGAATGTTATTCGGTAAGCCGGCTGCTGTCTGCTGAGTATCCACTGCACCTCCTCGTTGCTGATGTCGAGTTCGGCGTTGTCGTGAGTGATAGCCTAAGCTCGATTGGCGAGAGCGATCAGGCGTGACCGGCCTTATGCCAGGATGTCCATTCGTCGGAGAATGCCACGGAGGCATACCGTTCGCCAAGTATTTTAGCAACTCGGTTCATCAGTTTGGCGACTTGTTGCATGTCCTCCGGGGGAAGGTCTTGTCGAAATCGAGGGTGCAGCCCCCACCGAGTTTCCACTTCTTCGCCGGTGACGGTCGACATCACGCTCACCAACTTTATTTCGGTTCCCGTCGGTCCTTGGGGCCCGGGCGTCGCGGTGGGGGGGGGTGGTGTGGAGCCTGTATCGGTTGCCATGGGAGCGGCTGTCCCGACCGCGGAGACAGGGGG
>SPAX01000145.1 GCA_005239475.1 Nitrospira sp.
ACCTTCGACTCTATAGGACGAATCGCGGAGATCGGCGCACTTGACCGTAGTGAAGCACAGCTCTTCGCTTTCCAAGCAAACCGCGTGTTCCACGACGCCAGCGTCGGCCGACTCTTAAAGTGGCTCGACCAAGAGCGCAGGAGGTTTGGCGGCGAGATACCAACCCACAAAGCGGGGCGTGCCCTAGCCGGGCAGCCGCATGACACGAATGCGTAGCAGCTACTGCGGGTCGCGAGGATCGCCCCGCCCAACCACGTCAAGTCGCCTCCGATGAAATCGTTCTGGGTGGCGATGCGGAATGTGAAACCTTTATTCAAGCCCTTGAACATACTCTTTTAGTGTTGAAGGCGCAGTTTACAGCCAATCGGTTGAAAGCTAAGAAGGATGTTGAATAAAGCTGGGGAAATCACGTAAGTACCACTGTCACGGCATATCGATCCTGGGGAGGGAAAGGCCATGTTCGGACTTTTCAAGAAACGCTCATTGAGTGACCACGAGATTGCCGAGCGCGCAGAGAGCTGCTTGGGTGAATTATTAAAGCAAAATGGTCCCGGCGGATTTGCACAATTGGTTGAGGTCGGTTATCTCGGCTTTACTTCTATCTCTGTTTATTTCAGTGCCAGTCTGGCCCTTATGAAGGATGACACCATTTCCTATGTGAAGTTATCCGACATTCCGATGCTAAAAGAGCTGGTCCCGTTTGATTGGACAGAATTTCGGGTTGGATAGGTGATGAACTGCGCTGTGAGAGTTTTCCACGGCGCCGCGTGCGGCGCGGTGGGAAACTCGACTCTCATACCAGAACACATTATGCCCTCGCGATCGGCGCTGCGCACCGCAAAAGGCTTCGCCCCCGGAAAAATTCCTTTCCAGGATGCGCCAGGATCGCGCGCGAGGACGCGGTTGATATCGCGGCCTCATCCGTCCTGCCCCGGAATCGAAGCGCACGGGTGGCGCGCTCGATCGCGAGCGCAGCACGGCGGGCGCCTCGATTCCGGTTCGTCATGCCGCCTCCTTGAGCGTTTGCTCACCGAAATAGGCCGCATCCGGGGTGAGCCGGTCCAGTCCCTGGTGGGGCCGCAGGCGATTGTAGAAGTCGAAATAAGTCCCGATCGAGCGATTCGCCTCGGCGATCGAACCGTAGGCATGCAGGTAGACCTCCTCGTATTTGACGCTCCGCCACAGCCGCTCGACGAACACGTTGTCCACCCAGCGCCCGCGCCCGTCCATGCTGATGCGGATGCCGTGGGATTCGAGCACCTTCGTGAACGCGGTGCTGGTGAACTGCGCGCCCTGGTCGGTGTTGAAGATCTCGGGCGTGCCATACTTCGCGAGCGCCTCCTGGAGCGCCTCGACACAGAAGTCCGTCGTGAGCGTGTTGGAAGTGCGCCAGGCGAGCACCCGGCGGCTCGCCCAGTCCATGATCGCCACCAGATACATAAAGCCCTTGGCCATGGGGATATAGGTGATGTCGGTGGCCCATACCTGGTTGGGGGCATCAATCACGAGATGCTTGAGCAGGTAGGGGTAGACCCGGTGGGCTGCGCCCGTGCCCGGGGTGCTGGTCTTCGGCTTGCGATACAGCGTCTGAATACCCATCCGACGCATGAGGGTGGCGACGTGCTTGCGCCCGACAGGAAAGCCTTCGGTCTGCAGCAGATCGCGCAGCCGCCGGCTGCCCAGAAACGGCCACCTCAGGTGCAACTCGTCGATCCTGCGCATCAGCGTCAAGTCCGCCTCCGATACTGGCAGGGGCTGGTAGTAGGCCGTCGAGCGCGCCAGATCGAGCAACTCGCACTGACGCACCACCGGCAGATCGTGCTCGGGCTGGATCATCGCTTTGCGCTCCACAATCCCGTCTTGTTGAGCGCGCCCTCTAAAAAATCGTTCTCCATCGCCAGCTGCCCGATCTTCGCTTGCAGCGCGCGAATCGTGCCGGCGGCATCCGGCGTCGGCGTTGTCTCGCCAAACACCGAAGCGGCCCGCTCAAGCATCAAAGTCTTCCACTGCGTGATCTGGTTGGGATGGACTTCAAAGTGTTCGGCCAATTCGGCCAGCGTCCGATCCCCACGGATCGCCGCCAGTGCCACCTTGGCCTTGAACCCCGGACTGTGGTTCCTTCTGGGTCGCCTCATCGTTTCTGCTCCTCTGAAAAACACCTTCAATCGGAGCAGTTCTACCACTTATCCCCCTGTCCAGTTTCCTGGGGCCAGCTCTCATTGGAACCAAGCAAGGCGCTCGCTTCAAAGGCTTTTTTCACGATCGCGCTCATGTTTCCTGAGACCGTTCGCGACCAACGATCAAGTGAAGTCGGGATGCCGCCGAGAGAATCGGGGTCAGCGACGCTCCGGAGCTGATCAAACATGAAGTTCGCGGCTAGGATGGCCACATCGTAGTGTGGGTACTTGGCGACCGTGGCATCGAGATCGTGATGCGCGACCATCTGATTTCGATAACTCACGATGCTGTTCCTATAGCCGTTGATATCTTCGCACGCTCAATTCGACAGGAACTTCACAAGCGCCGCTTCGAAGGCGGCAGGGTTGTCAACATGCATGGAATGTCCCGCCGCCGGAATGACGACTCGTTGCGCCGCCGGCATGCATTTGTGTGTGGCAGCGAAGGTGTTCGCGAGTCGCCGCGGCGTTTTTTGCCCAGTGATTAATAGCACCGGCATATTCAAGCTTCCGATCTCAGCGCAGGTAACGGGGGTGATAAGTGAATTTACACCGACCAAGGTCCATGCATTTTCCCGAGACACTTGGCGACTCTCTTCGCTCCGGCGCTTCCATGTTCCCGGTACATCCCTATCTACCCACGCTTCGAGACCGCCCTCGATATTGCCTTGCGCGAAGAGAACTTTGACGTCCTTCAGGACTGCTCCGAGACGATCTCCACCTTCGGGTGGTTTTGCCGGAGATGCCACCAGCGAATGGAATATTGGGTCCATCAAGACGAGTCTCTTCACGAGATCCGGACGGGCTTGCGCCATTCTAAACGCGGGAATCGAGCCGAGTGAGTGCGCGACGAGATAGACAGCCCCGGCGCCCATCGCTTCCGTGAACGCGGCCAAGTCCGCAGCGTGTTGCTTGGTAGAAAAGGTGTCGCCCTTGCCGTCCCAGCGTTCCGGGTAGTGATGGCGTAGGCTCACGGCGATGAGCCGGAAGCCATCGGGCGGCGAGGCGGTCTGATTTCTCCACGACCTGTAGTCAACTCCTGCACCATGCACGAGAACGACGGCTTGACCTTTCCCTGCCTCCAGAAAGGCCATAGGGTAGCCGTTGACCATGAGCGTCTTAACCCCCGCCGGGAGTTCCCACTGAGTAGCCAGGTGACGTGGAACGGTCTGGCACGCGGCAAGCACAAAAGCGAGGACAAGTACGGAGATGCGACCACCCAATCGATTCGCCGTTGTCATGATGTGAGCCTCTTGGATTCGAACTACGGCTAACGTTGCGCTTAACCGGCGAGACGCAAGCTCCGCTTGCGGCGAGTCCGTGTTGAAGCGCCTGTTAGCCCTCGCTTTGCAACTGGACTCCCAATTTCCTCCTTGACCACCTGACGAATCGCCTCCAGCATGGAACGCTGCTGGATGTAAGCAACGAGCGCGTCGTTGATCAGGGTTTGGTAATTGCCACCGCCTGCTCTCTCGACCACGACCTTGAAGTGCTCAATGATACGATTGTCTAGGCGAATAGAGATCTTCGTCTTTCCGGGTTCAAGGGGAATCACCGCGCCCCGCTTGGCCCGCGAGAAGTCGATGTCTCGATATGGCTCAGCTGCGACTCTTTTCATACTGTAACCTTTGGCGTTTGTTTGCCTTCCAGGCGGAGATGATGCGGACGATATCTGGCTCGCGGTAGGTGTAGACTACGACGAGTAGATTCCCCGGGCCGCTCAGACCCAGGGTTACGAATCGCTGCTCATCAACGGCATCAGGATCTTCTCGAGTCAGTGCAAAGTCATCCTCAAGCACGGTGACCGCCTCGGCGAAGGCGACACCGTGGTCCTTGAGGTTGGCCTCTGCCTTTTGAGGATCCCAATCGAATTCCACACGGTCATCGTATGGACATTTGTCCCCTGCGTCAACTGGGTGGCCTGCGAGGGCTAACGTTTCACAATGAGGGGCGCGCCCCTTGCGGCGCGTCCCTCTCCATTGTGGGGTTAGACGGCATTGCGCGACGCCAGGTACCCGCCAACAGATGCCACACCAAGCGCAAGCAGTGCGAGGCCGACAACAGCGCCCGTCATACCAACTGCTTCAAACACTGGCCCAAACCCCAGAAACGCTGAAATAGTGAAAAGCATTCCTAGAGCGAAGAGACGCCATCCACTAAGCATACGTTGTGATGGAAGAAACCTGAATCCAATCGCTGCGCCAACGAAACCTACACCAGAAAGGCCCACAGCCGAAGCCAACGAAAGCAACAATGGTCCCCACATAATCGGCTCATGCTGTAGTGACCCCTTATGGCCTATGAGCGCGAAAGGAACGGTAAGCAAAAGAAACGACAGTGCGAGATATGACGCTCGAACCAAGGCGATCTTCATTGATGCCGT
>SPAX01000146.1:0-687 GCA_005239475.1 Nitrospira sp.
CCCGATTCCGTCTCCACCTGCACGTCTTCAAAGAACCCGGTTTCGTAAAGTATTTTGATTTGTCCACGGACATTCTCAGGGGTGTAGGGATCGCCCGGCTTTAACGTCAATCGGCCGGCAATCGCCGGTAGCTCGATCCGCTTGTTCCCGCGAATCTCAATCGTTGTGACTTTAACCCCGGCCTGCTCCGCAACAGCCGCAAGCACCGGTAGCACGCCGCAGGTCAGGGTGACGAACACCATGACGAAAAGCCAACGAGGCACGGCTGACCAGCAAGTTCCCCTCACCGGATCTGCGTTCCATAAGAAAATGAGGAAGATAATGCCGGCATCATGGGTAACCCTAACATTGGCCGTGACCGTGCACCTCTAGCCCAATCACACACACCACACATCAGGGGCGCATGTGAAGATGGCGGCAGAGGAGGTTCCTGACGTGAGAGACCTGGATGGTCAGCGCAAACATATCCCTCACGGCAACATGCGTGTAAAACTTCTGGATTATATTGGGCAAGTATTTGAATGTAAAGCTGATAGCCCACATTATTCTCGCAGGGTTCTCGTAATATGGCGGGGCGGGGCGCGTCAGGCGCGAAGAGCGCGACTCGCGTGACGGGTGAGACGGACGACGGTTCGAGGTTCGAAGTTCGAGGTTTTCGGAACTTCGAACCCAGAATTTCGAACTTCG
>SPAX01000146.1:698-8835 GCA_005239475.1 Nitrospira sp.
CTTGACATCGCCTACCCCATCACATAGTATCGAATCATGTCACGCTTCGAAGTGCGCAAAGCCGTGATTCCAGCCGCAGGCCTTGGTACTCGCTTCCTCCCCGCGACAAAAGCGTCTCCCAAAGAAATGTTGCCGCTCGTCGACAAACCGCTGATTCAATATGCGGTGGAAGAAGCGGTTGCCTCCGGAATCGAAGACATTATCATCATCACTGGGCGGGGCAAACGCGCGATCGAGGATCATTTCGACCGCTCCGTCGAGTTAGAAGAAAATCTCAAGGGAAGCGGCAGGGCGCAACTCCTGAGCCAGATGCGGCACATCTCCACGCTCGCAAATTTCTGCTACGTCCGTCAGTCGGTGGCCCTCGGACTTGGTCATGCGGTCCTCTGCGCCCAACGGTTGATTGGGGACGAACCCTTTGCGGTCATTCTCGGCGATGAAATCATCGATGCCCCGGTCCCTGGCCTCGCACAACTCATTCATGCCTACAAGAAACGACACGGTGCGGTCCTCGGCGTGCAGGAAGTGCCCCATCATGAAGTCAACCGCTATGGGATCGTGTCGCCTCGACACGTCTCAGCAGGGTTGCATCGAGTGGAGGGCCTCATTGAGAAACCCTCACCGGCCGAAGCCCCATCCAATCTGGCGGTCATCGGTCGCTACGTCCTGCCACCGGAGATTTTCCCCATCCTGCGAAAGACCCAGCCCGGCAAAAATGGCGAGATCCAATTGACCGACGCACTTCGGGAGTTGGCAAAGAAGTCCCCGATGTATGCGCTGGAGATACAGGGACAGCGATATGACGCAGGGGACAAGTTAGGATTTCTCATTGCAACCGTCGAATTCGCACTCAAGAATCCCTCCCTGGGACCGGACTTCGGCGACTATCTGCAAAATCGGATGCGGCCTTCCGGAGAACGCCGCACCGCACGATCGCGCAAAGCCTAGCAGGCCGGCAGGTTGATTTGGTTTATCTGGTTTGTTTTGTTCATTTGGTTGGTGTAGTTCAACCAAACAAACCAAATAGACCAAAGAAACAAAAGAAACCAGTCATACAACACTGAGACCACACCGATGAACGACCCGATCGAACAAGACTTGCAGCCACCCCAAAACGTCGAAATCCCCGACCAGCTTCCTTTGTTGCCGGTCCGAGACATCGTCGTCTTTCCCTACATGGTCCTCCCCTTGTTTGTCGGGCGGGAGATGTCGATCAAAGCGATTGAAGCCGCGTTAGCCGGCAATCGAATGATCTTCCTGGCGACGCAAAAGGCCTTGGACGTCGAGAATCCCTCACCGGAGGATATTCATGCCATCGGCACGGTCGGCATCATCATGCGGATGCTGAAATTGCCCGACGAACGCATCAAAATTCTCGTGCAGGGGCTCTCGAAAGCCAAGATCGCGAGCTACATTCAGACGGAGCCCTACTATTCCGTGCGTATCGACAAATTCACAGAACACAAGCCGGCGAGTGCCGCCCTTGAAACCGAAGCCGCCATGCGGACTGTCAAGGAACAGATCGAACGAATGGTGAGTCTCGGCAAAATCTTGATCCCGGACGTGATGATCGTCATCGAGAATCTCGAAGATCCCGGACGTCTTGCCGACATGGTGGCGTCCAATCTGGGTCTCAAGGTCGAGGTCACCCAGGCAGTCCTGGAGGTCATCGATCCGATCAAGCGCCTCCGGCGCGTCAGCGAGATTCTCGGCAAGGAGATCGAAGTCCTCTCCATGCAACAGAAGATTCAAGCGCAAGCCAAGGGGGAGATGGACAAGACCCAACGCGAATACTTCCTGCGCGAACAACTCAAAGCTATCCAAAAAGAACTGGGCGAGCTCGACGAGCGCGCGGAGGAAATCACCGAGTTTCGCAAGCGGATCGCCGAATTGAAGATGCCGGAGAAGGTGCTGAAAGAAACCGAAAAACAGCTCAAACGCCTTGAGAAAATGCATCCGGACACCGCCGAGTCTGCGACCGTCAGGACCTACATCGAGTGGATCGTGGAACTGCCCTGGTCCAAGAGATCCAAGGACAACCTCGACCTCAAGGCTGCCGCCAAAGTGCTCAACGAGGACCACTACGATCTGGAGAAGGTGAAGGAACGTATCCTTGAGTATCTCGCTGTGCGGAAACTCAAAGACAAAATGAAGGGGCCGATTCTCTGCTTCGTCGGACCGCCCGGCGTCGGAAAAACCTCGCTCGGAAAATCGATCGCTCGCGCGCTCGGTCGCGAGTTTGTCCGCATCAGTCTCGGCGGCGTCCGTGATGAAGCCGAGATCCGTGGTCATCGACGTACCTATGTCGGCGCGCTCCCCGGCCGCATCATTCAAGGCATGAAACAAGCCGGCACCAACAACCCGGTCTTCATGCTGGACGAAGTCGACAAGGTCGGGATGGATTTTCGCGGCGATCCCTCTGCCGCCTTACTCGAAGTACTCGACCCGGAACAGAACAACTCGTTCACGGATCACTACCTGGGCGTGCCCTTCGACCTGACCGAAGTGATGTTCATTACGACGGCAAATCTGATCGACCCCATTTTGCCCGCCTTACGCGACCGGATGGAAGTGATCGGGATCCCCGGCTATACCGAAGAAGAAAAGTTAGGCATCGCCCAGAAATACCTGATCCCTCGGCAACTCAACGAACACGGTATCACCGAGAAACATGTCCGCATCGCCGAGCCGGCGGTGCGTCAAATCATCGCCAACTATACGCGTGAAGCCGGCGTCCGGAACCTTGAGCGCGAAATCGCCAACGTCATGCGCAAAGTGGCAAAGAAAGTGGCGGAAGGCAAAGGCATAGGGTTCCCCGTCAATCCCGCCAACCTGCACAAGTATCTCGGCGTCCCCAAGTTCGTGCCCGAAGAGGAATTGGAGACAGATGAGATCGGCGTGGCTACCGGGTTAGCCTGGACGGAGTCCGGCGGTGATGTCCTCTACATCGAGGCCACGGCGATGAAGGGTAAGGGGCAATTGACCCTCACCGGCCAACTGGGTGACGTCATGAAGGAATCCGCGCAGGCAGCCTTGAGCTACGTCCGGTCGCGCGAGCGCACCCTCGGCATCAATCCCGATGTGTTCACCACACAAGACCTCCATATCCACGTGCCGGCCGGGGCAATTCCCAAGGACGGGCCTTCAGCGGGCATTACCATGGCCATCGCCATTGCATCGACGTTGTCGCAAATCCCGGTACGCCGTGACCTGGCGATGACAGGCGAGATCACGCTCCGAGGCCGCGTCCTCCCCATCGGAGGGTTGAAGGAAAAACTTTTGGCGGCGAAACGGGCCAAACTCACTACTGTAATTCTTCCGAAACGCAACAAAAAGGATCTCGACGAGATTCCCAAACACATTTTGAAGGGTCTCCACCTCGTCTTTGCCGACACGATGGATGATGTGATGAAGGTGGCTCTCCGGCGGGACTCGAAATCCTCACGTCCAACGGGCAAGGCCCGCGCGCCGCAGCCACGCTCCAAAAAACACGCCACGCGCACGAAAACAGGGCGAGCCGATCGCTCCCTGCCGGTGCATGCAACCACCACGGCAACGCCCCCCCTACAACTCCACTAGCAGGATGCTGAAAATGTCCGCCAGAGGCTGTGACGCGCGAAGCGCGAGGACCGGCTGGTTTCTCCTGTATATTTGGTCTATTTGGTTTGTTTGGTTGAACTAGACTAACCAGATGAACAAAACAAACCAGATGAACCAGGTCAACCCGTCCCGCCAGTCTCACTCGGCTGTCCTGCTGGGGCCTGGACTCGTCATCTCCGATCTGCTGGTCGTTGAGTTCCAAATCACTCACAATGTTTTTTCAGGAACCTACTAGCATGGCGTCCACGGTCCGCACAAAGGCCCGTCCCACGATCCACGAATTCGATCTCATTCGAGCCCTCCACCGACGCCATGGCCGCCGTACTCCCTCGGTGATTCAAGGGATCGGCGACGATGCTGCCGTCATCACGCCACGGGCCGGCCAATGGATGGTGCTGACGACCGACCTCTTAACAGAAGGGGTCCACTTCGACCTCCGAACCGCCACAATGGCTGATATCGGCTTCCGTGCCGCAGCGGCAAATCTCAGCGACATCGCGGCGATGGGAGGCACTCCACAGCATTTACTCGTCGCTTTGGCCATTCCCCGCACCGGCACCAGCCGCCATGTGCATCAGCTGTACCGAGGGATGATGGCCGCCTGCCGCCCGCACCACGTAGGACTCATCGGCGGAGATACATCGGCTTCGAGCGGCGGATGGTTTCTCAGCGTGACGCTGACCGGGAGCGTCCCTCCACGCAAGGCTCTGTTTCGGGGCGGTGCACGAATCGGAGATTTTCTCTACGTGACCGGCACAGTCGGCGACGCATTGGCCGGCCTGAGACTCTTGAACGAACCACCGCCCCGTGCGAAACACCACCTACGCACCGCTGCTCTCTCGGCCAGACACCGGCAATTTCTGATCGGAAGGCACCTGCGTCCAACCGCGCGCGTCGCGGAAGGCCAGTGGCTCAGTACCCATCGCTTCGCGACCTCCGCGATTGATATTTCAGACGGCCTCTCCGGCGACCTCCGCCACATCTGCGAGGAAAGCCATGTCGGAGCGGACCTCGATCTGGGTGCCCTCCCGCTATCGCCGGCCTGCCGTGCCTATGCCGCATCTCGGACGCTCGATCCTGTGGACCTCGCGCTGACCGGAGGCGAGGATTATGAATTACTCTTTACCGTGTCACCACATCAGCGCTCGCGACTCGAACGGACAGCCCTCAAGCGAGGATTCTCCCTGACCTGCATTGGAGAAATTCACCCCCTTCGCTTCGGGATACAGGCGATGCCTTCTCACGGACGGCGTCGCCGGTTGGCAAACACCAGTTACGAACATTTCGCGTAACCAGCTTCACCCACGACGGCCATGGCCACGATCCCTTCATTTCGGTCGCTGCTGAAACAGGTCCTCCATCTACGGGAATCGCCGCAGCGAACGGCGCTGGCCTTCGCCATCGGGGTCTTCATTGGCTTTTCCCCGGCCTACGGATTACACACTGTCATGGTGCTCTTCTGCGCCTGGGCATTGGGCCTCAACTTTCTCGCGCTTATGGTAGGAGCCTTTCTCAACAATCCCTGGACCGTGGTCCCTATCCTCGGTGCCACCTACTGGGTCGGTGCGCTCTTGCTCGGCCGATCGGACAGCCCCTCCTTTGACTGGCATGACCTGAGTTTTAGCGCGATCTATGAACAAATCATGCCCTACGCCATGCCCTTCTTTCTTGGCGGATTTGTCTTGAGCATCCTCGGCGCGGCACTCGCCTACCCACTCGCCTACTACTTCGTGGCCAAACATCGGCAGTCGCACCCACCGGAGCAGACAGAGCCATTGCCGCCCCCTCAAGATGTAGGCTAAGATGTTCGTTCGCCATGTCTGAATTCGGTCATCAATTTAATGCTCCGTATGATGGGTCGGCGCTGATCGCTGATCCGATCCACCAATACGTCTCCTTCACCGTACCCTTCTCCACTGCAAATCCGCACGAACGAACGGAAAAGGACCTGATCGACTCCCCCTGGGTTCAACGGCTCCGGTACATCTATCAACTCCAGAGCGCCCGGTGGGTGTACCCATCGGCGGAACACACCCGCTTCGTCCACTCACTCGGCACCATGCACGTGGCAGGCCGCTTTGCACGGCATCTCTACCCGTTTCTCAAGAAAGCAGTCAAGGAGGTCCCGTCGGCGAACTATGTCGAAGAATTTCTCCGCGTCACGGCGCTCGTGCACGACATCGGCCACGGCCCCTTCTGCCATTTCTTCGACGACAACTACTTGCACGCCTTCCATGCCAGTCACGAAAAACTCGGGCAGATCATCATCCGTGACCATCTCGGTCCGATCATCCGCAAGATCCGGCGCAGCCCGTCCGGTCCCTTCGCCAAAGGCGAGGAACTTAACCCCGATCAAATCGCGCATGTGATTCTCAAGGAAAAGAACAAAGACAACTCCCGCATTCCACGATGGCTGAACATGCTCCAGCCGGTCATTTCCGGCAGCTATACCGCAGACAACCTCGACTATGTCCTGCGCGACTCCTATATGTGCGGCGTGGCGGTCGGCCCGGTCGATCTATCCAGACTCATTCACTACACGATCATCACGGACAAGGGATTTACCATTCATAAGACAGGCCTTCCTGCCCTACAAATGTTCCTCAATACCCGCATGTATCTCTATTCCAACGTCTACTATCATCGGACCACGCGCGCGATCGACATCCATCTCCGTGACATCTTCGGCGACACCATGAAGCTCCTGTTTCCCCACGATCCTCGCAAGAAGATGGACGAGTACCTGACGCTGACCGACTGGTCCTTGCTTGAACAGGTACGGGGATGGAAGACCTCACGCCATGCCACCGAGCGGCGCCTGGGAGCAGAATGGCAGCGGATTCTCGTCCGCGACGTAAAATGGAAGATGGCCTACAGCGCCGTGCTCAAGGAAAAGGGCCAGGAACGCGGCATGGACTTCCCCAGCCACGTACATTTCGAAGAACAGATTAAAAAAGAATTACCGGCGCGGCTTAAAGAAGTGGAGTTCCGTGTCGACATGGCGCCGATCGACCCACGGCCAGATCCAAAAGACCGGCGCGGCAACCCCCTCTATGTGTATGACCCCGGCACCAAAGGCATCTCCACTGACCCATTAGAAGAATTCCTCGACCTGCTGCCTACCCGCTTGGTCCAATTCCGCATCTATACCCTCGACCACCAGCACGACGAAGCCCTCTCACGCGCCACAGCCACAGTCCTCAACAAAACCCCGTCGAGCCTCGAGCCTAACGACTAGAACCTATCTCAAAATTGCTTGAGGAGCATCGTGATGCAGGCGAGCTGCACAAACCCTAGGAAGTTGGTGGCGTAGTACTCCCAGCGAACCAGGAGGCGCCGTTTCCATTGGAGCCAGGCAAAGAACCGCTCGACGAGCCAGCGGCGCTGGTAGCGCCGCAGATGCCGACCGTCCTGGGTCTTAAGTTTGCGGGTCGATCGATGCGGGGCAATCATGTTCACCCCGTCTTGCTTGAGGTCCTCATCGAGCCGATCACTGTCATACGCCCGATCGCCAATGAGGTGCTCGGGCTTGGCCTCCAGCATGTAGAAGTCGAAACTGAGTTGCACTAAGGTGACCTCATGATGATTGGCCGCATGCGTACTGACCGAGAGCGGCAGCCCGTGGCGATCCACAATCGCGAGGATTTTCACGCCTTTGCCGCGTTTGGTGAGGCCCACGGCGTCGCCGCCGCCCTTCGCGGCCGCAAATGTGGCGTCGATGAAGCTCTCGCGCTCGTCGAGCGCCCCTTCTTCGCGCAGCGCATTGGCCAGCTGAGTAAGGATCTCTCGCAGCCCCTCACGTTGACACCACTGTTGGAACCGGCGATGGACGGTTTTGTAATTCGGATAGCACTGGGGCAGCAGGTGCCACTGCGCGCCTGTGTTCAGAATCCAGAGCACCGCCTCCAAGACGGCCCGCGCCGGCAGGGGCTTGCGACCCGGGCGACTGTCCGGGATGTGCTCTTCGGGGAAATGCTCCCGAATCCGTTCCCATTGGTCATCACGCAGACGCAGCATGCAATTACTTATACGTACGTATGTTCCTGCTGTCAACTATTTTGAGATAGGTTCTAGTCTGGTCTATCTGGTTCATTTGGTTTGTTTTGTTTATCTGGTTGATTTGGTTCATCTGGTTAGTTTCGCTCAACCAAAAACCAGACAGAGCAGACAAACCAGATAGACCAAGTGAACCAGACTTTTTAGCAGTTTGCTAGATTTTGCTGACAGCCGGCCGGCAGCCTGAGATACTTTCCTTGTCTCAATGTTCTAGGAAGATAGATACGAACAGACAAGGAGGCAGGTTATGACAAGATGGAGCGCAATACTGACAATCGCATGCTGTGTATTTCTATTTGATGAGGCCGACGCGCAAATGGCTCCCGGCGACCATCCGCCACAGAACACGGCAGGCATCCTGGATGCGCTACCCCCCGATGTCCGCGCCAAGGTCCAGCAGCTTGCCCAGATGTTACAACAGAACATCAATGAGGGGAAAATCACTGACGCACAGATTCAGCGTGAATTGATGTCAGGCAAC
>SPAX01000147.1 GCA_005239475.1 Nitrospira sp.
ACAAACGGCAGAAGCGGGAGTCCGTGGGAAAGGAATCGGGCCGGTCTTGCTGTATACAGAAGCCGAGCACCGCGAGATGGTGCAGCTCCAAGATATCGCAGCGGATGTGAGGACGAGTTAGGAGTCAGGCAAGTGAATAAAAGGTGTTGTGGTATTCATATTTCTAACGCTTTACGTTTCACGTTTCACGCCTCACGGTCTTCATCATGACCTGGCAACGAGAGACATTCAAGAAGATCAAACAGATTCCCCGTGAAGAACACGTACTTCCGGGAACGGCACTCTGTGCCGGCTGACAAACGGCAGAAGCGGGAGTCCGTGGGAAAGGAATCGGGCCGGTCTTGCTGTATACAGAAGCCGAGCACCGCGAGATGGTGCAGCTCCAAGATATCGCAGCGGATGTGAGGACGAGTTAGGAGTCAGGCAAGTGAATAAAAGGTGTTGTGGTATTCATATTTCTAACGCTTTACGTTTCACGTTTCACGCCTCACGGTCTTCATCATGACCTGGCAACGAGAGACATTCAAGAAGATCAAACAGATTCCCCGTGAAGAACACGTACTTCCGGGAACGGCACTCTGTGCCGGCTGCGGCGGACTCGAATCATTGCGGCTGGCCGCGAAGGTCTTGGGCGACGATGTCGTCTACGTGAATGCCGCCGGTTGCTTTACGATGCTGGCAGCTTATCCGTTCACGCCGTTCAAGGGCTCGTGGCTCTATACCACCATGGGGTCCGCGCCTGCCGGCGCGCAGGGTGTGCGCGATGCATTGGATGTGTTGATCGCCAAAGGACGGCTGCCGAAGAGCGAGAACCTGAAAGTGGTCGTGTTGGGGGGAGACGGCTCCACCTACGACATGGCGCTCTCTTCCACGTCGGGGGCCATCTATCGGGGCCTCGATTTCTATTATTTCTGTTATGACAACGAATCCTATGGGAACACAGGCATGCAGCTGTCCCCCGCTACGCCCTACGGCGCACGGACGACCACCTCGCCCTGCAGCCTGCAGCACCCGCTTGGCACCACGCAGGAGAAGAAGGACATCTTCGAGATCTGGCGGGCGCACAAACCGCCCTATATCGCGACCGTCGCGCCGCGGTACCCACTGGATCTGGAAGAAAAGTTCGCGCGGGCGGGCAAATTTACGGGACCCAAGCTGTTCCTCGCGCTGTCCGCCTGCCCCACCGGCTGGCTCTACGATCCGGGAGAGACTCCGGAGGTCGCCAAGCTGGCGGTCGAGACCGGTCTCTGGCCCTTGAAGGAGGCGATTAACGGAGCAGTCACACACACCTACATTCCCAAGCGTAAGCCGGTGGAAGAGTACCTCAAGTTGCAGGGCCGGTTCCGACATCTGTTCGAACCGACCAGGCAGGACGAAGCCATTCGACACATTCAAGCGCGGGTCGATGCCTATTGGCAGGATGCGAAAAAGACGGAAACCGCATCCTGATGGAGCGAAACGCTGGATTTCGGTGAGAGAGGTTTAGCCTGGACTATTCATGATTAATCCGGGTTAAGATGAGATTGAAAGTTCCCTGCCCTTCCAATTCGGATGTTGAGGAGAAAAATGAATAAATCGGTCACTGCCGCTATGCTTGCTGCTACCCTGATTATGTTTCAGCCTGTTTGGGCACATACCGATGAGTCTTTGGATGCGATGCCGTCGCCGCATGGCGGGCAAGTTCGTGCGGCAGGCCCCTATCATCTGGAGCTTGTTGCCAAGGATGGAGAGCTGGTAGTGCATGTGACTGATCACGCATGGAAAGAGCTCAAAACTGAGGGCGGAGAGGGTAAGGCGAATATTCAACAGGCTAAGGCCGGGAGCAAAATCACCGTCAAGCTGGAGCCGTCACAACAGAATATGTTGACAGGGAATGGGGAGTTTCATATCACACCGGAGACAGTGATTGTGGTATTTGTCAAGTTACCGGAACAGGAGGCGTATGGGGCTCGGTTTACTCCGCTGAAGCCAAAGTCTGTCGGGGCGGGAAAGAAATCGGCTGAAGGTCATGATCATGACCTTCAGCATCATCACAATTGAGATGTATGACGTGGTCGTTATCGTGCCTGGATCACGCTCGGAAATATGAGCGTATCCATAGGCTGACCCAACCAAACCTTCACAGGTGAGCCACTCACATGTCACCATTATATAGAGGGAGACAGATCCTCCTTGGAAGGGTCACTCTGGGAGTCCTTTGTGTTGCGTTATCAGCTGGTTGCGCTGAAGTCGGGCACCGCCACGGTGAACAGCGGTCAAATCCCTATCTCACCTCCGATACCAGGCACCCCATTCCACTGTCGTCATCGGCAGGGAAAGAGCATCGCGCGGTGATGTTGCAGCATCTGGAAACAATCCAGGTGATCGTGAACGCCCTGGTCGAGGAGGACTATGAGTTGGCGAAAGGGCTGACCGAATCCCACCTGGGATTCTTCATGCATCGGCAGGCGATGGCGCAGCAGCAGCCAGAAAATTTTCCACCCGCCTATCACGACTTGGCCATGGCGCATCACGCGGCGGCTGAAGAGTTGGCGAAGATTATTCCCACGAAAGACCTGAAGCAGATCTTGCCGCAGTTCAACAGCGTGCTGAAGGCCTGCGTGGCCTGTCATTTGGAGTTTACAGTCAGAGAGCAGTCATAATGTATTGGAGGCATCATGAGTGAGGAGAAAACCATCACTGTATTCTTTGAGCAGGACCATGACCGGTTGGATGAGTTGTTCAAGACCTTTCAAAAGATGAAGCGGTCTGATTTTGCCAAGGCCAAGGAAGCATTCAAAGCATTCAAGTTCGGCTTGCAGCGCCACATTGTGTGGGAAGAAGATCTTCTGTTTCCGTTGTGGGAGAAGGAAACCGGCATGTCAGAAGGCGGGGCGACTTCCGTGATGCGGGCGGAGCATCGCCAGATTGGGCAGCACCTCGAAGCCATTCACCAGCAGGTGGCCGATCAGAGTCCCGACAGCGATCAAGAAGAACAGGCGTTGTTGAATCTACTCGGTTCCCACAATATGAAAGAAGAGCGGGTGCTGTATCCCTCTCTCGATCGGGTGACCAATGCGAAAGAACGTGAAACCGTCTTTCACAATATGGGGACCATCCCGGAGGAGCGGTACAAGCTTTGTTGCGGACAGCACTGATTAGCTGGTTGATCTGGTCTGTTTTGTGTATCTGGTCTTTCTGGTACATCTGGTTTATCCGGTTAGTCTGGTGCAACCAAATAAACAAGACAAACCAAACAAACCGATTAAACGAGAAAGCCCAGACAGATCAGACAAACCAAACAGACCAAACAGACCAGATAGACCAAATGAACAAGACAGGCTGGTTAAAAGTTTTCGGCATCCTGCTAGTGGCCTTGACGGCGAGCCAGCTGATACACATGCCTCCAATGAATGAAGCCTGGGCCGGTTCTCCAACCTTACCCAAGAGCGCCAAGGCGGCAGGCGATGCTGAGCGGGGCAGAGCAGTCTTCAATGGGAAGGGCGTGTGCTATTACTGTCATGGCATTGATGGAAACAAAGACCAACGACCGCAACTCGCAGCCGACACCGCCGCGCTCATCGCTCAACTGAATCCGCAACCGACCGATCTCCGTAATCCGAAGGTACTATACCTAAAATCTGACAAGCAGCGCGCGCGCGCAATCCGGGAAGGACACCCGGGTACAGGCATGTTTCCGGACACGAGGATGACGGATCAGGAGCTCACCGACACCTTGGCTTACCTCGCGCTCCTTCGGCATGAAGGCTCTTCGAAAAAACCATGACCGCGAGATAGGATCACCGTCATGATAACGCTCCCAATAGTTTGGCAGCGGCTCGTGAGCTCGGATGGGAGAACGTGTGATCGCTGCGATGTGACGAATCAGGCG